>DASVFM010000109.1:0-47582 GCA_036380055.1 Casimicrobiaceae bacterium | reverse complement strand
AGCAGGTGCAGCCGTGGGGGCCGCGGGCTGGCCCTGTGCGCGCGCCACTTGCGAGGCGGCTGCTAGCGCGACCAGCAGCGCGGCGGCCACTGCGGCCAAACGGATGATCTTCAGCATATTTTCTCCAGACAGAAGGTTTGTCTCAGTCAGAAAGTTTGGCTCAGCGTCCAGCACGTGCAGTCCAAGCATGACCACCGCGGCCAAACGTACTGCTGAATGCGGGTTTGGTTCTTTTGGATGCCGCAGACACCAGCGAATCGGCCCGGGGTTCCTCCACCGGGCCGTCGCAGGCCGCCGCCTCCGGCCAACCTCGCAAACGCCAAAACGCGTTGGCCCCGCATGGAGGGCGGGGCCAAGCCTCTCGTCAGAAAGTCGGGAAATTCTACACAAAAGCTTCGAAAAGTCCACCGCCGGCCGAGGCATGGAATCGGAGGCCTCCAAGGCATTTCATCGGTCATTCTTACGGTTCGGCTGGCCATCCGGATGCTTTGTCGCGAGCACCTTGAGGGCCCCGACGGCCCTTGGCTAGGATGTGTGCAAAAGGCGCCCCGCAAAGGTCCTGGCAAGGTTCGTGAATCCGGATAGCGTGGGCGGTGCATCCAAGCTGACAGGAGTAGGAACCGTTTGAGGAGATCGCGATGAAACACGCCCCAACCCCCAATCACCGAGTAGCGATTGCCTTCGCAGCCATCGCCGCGACTGCAACCGTTCTTGGCGCCACCGTTGTCGCGCCTGCGCGACTCGACTCCCTCACTGCCGCGACACAGATCAGGTCCACTCAAGTCGCCGCACCGAGCGAAGTCGTCATCGTGCCGAGCATCGAAGTCATCGGCAGTCGCGACGCCAGGGTCGTCTCCGCCCGGGGCAGCGCGTTGCCCGAGAGGTCCAAACAGCAAATCTAGCCACGTGTCGGGGGGCGTTCTCCCCCGGCTCGCGCCAGCGATCGGTCGCGCCAAGCGCTCCGATCGCTACTTCACCAGCGGGATGGTCGTGGCGATGTCGTAGGCCTTCATCGCGCGGATCTTCGACTCCAGCTGCAGGTATCGCGCCGCTTTGGCAGGCGGCATGATCGCCCTTCCCGGCAATGGCTTGATCAGGCGGTTGTGCAGCGTTCGCCGCGCCTTGAGCTCCTGCTCGTCAGCGGCGATCAGCTCGTTCGCCAGAGTCTTCGCGTAAAGATTGGTCAGCGGCTTGTCCATCACCACGATGGCTTCGACGACCACCGCGCGGCGACGGTCAGCCACCTCAACATCGCGCTGGTAGGCGTCGTATACAGGCCAGAATCTCTTCGCCTCCGTCGGCGTCAGCTTGAGCATGGACGCTACGTAGGCCTTCTCGTCGGCGCGTACCGCGGCGCGCAGCGCGTTCATATCGGTAACGTCGGCGATCTTGTCTTCGGCCCGGACCGTAAGCGTTACGATCATCGCGGCAGCGAGCAGCGCGGTGGCCAGTATTTTCTTCATGAGTCCCCTCGAGGTCGGTGGCGGTCGGAGCGAACCGCGGCATCATTCGGCCTTAGCCTCGTGGGCCGGGGCCTTGCCAGCGGCTTTTTAGCACAAATTGCCCCAGCGTGGGATGCGGCCGCCAGCGCGAGCCGGTAGCAGGGTTGCTACGAGAAGCGGCCGGACCCTACAATCGCTCGCCGCGAGCGGATTGCGATACGCCTGCCACCAATGCGGACTCCAGTGATCGACGTACGTGCACTCGCCCAATCCGGTGTGGAAGCCCTGCAGCGAGGCGACCCTCGCGCAGCGCGCGAATCGTTCGAAACGATTGTCGCCGCCGGACACGAGGACGCTGCGAGCTGCCTCGGTCTTGCCTACGCGTGCCGAGGTCTCGACGACAAGCCGGCTGCGCTGGCGGCGGTGACGCGCGCGCTGGCGCTCGAGCCGCGCAACCTTCGGGCGCTCGTCTTGAAGGGCGACTGCCTCGCCGAGCTCGGCGATGCCCGTGCAGCGTCATCCTTCTACAACTTCGCCCTGAAAGTGGCACCGGCCTCGCATGAGCTGCCGCCCGATCTGCGCGGCGACCTCAGCCGAGCACAGGCCATGTGCGCGCGTTACGCGGAGGAGTTCGAGACGTTCCTCTGCGAACGCCTGGCCGGCGCGGGTCTGCTCGACCGGTCGTCCGCCGGGAGGTTCAGGCATTCGCTCGACATCCTGCTCGGCAAGAAGAAAATCTATTTTCAGCAGCCCCAAACGTTCTTCTTCCCGGAGTTGCCCCAGATCCAGTTCTACGACCGGCGGGCTTTCCCCTGGCTCGATCGAGTCGAAGCAGCGACGCAGGACATTCGAGCTGAACTCCTCGAAGTCATGAAGCAGGAGTCCGCTTTCACACCCTACGTGCAGGTCGACCCGAGCCGCCCGCGCAGGGAGCAGGAGGGCATGACGGACAACCTGGACTGGAGCGCGTTCTACTTCTGGAAGGACGGCGAACTCGTGGCGGAGAACGCAGCGCGCTGCCCGAAGACCATGGCCGCGATCGCCGGCATTCCCCTGACCCGGGTGAAGGGCCGTTCTCCCTCGGTGCTCTTCTCGCAGCTGCGCCCCGGCGCCCGCATCCCGCCGCACTCGGGCCTGGTGAACACGCGCCTCATCTGCCACCTGCCCCTCATCGTGCCCCCGGGTTGCGGCTTCCGCGTCGGCAACGACACCCGCGAGCCGGTGCAAGGGAAGGCATGGGTTTTCGACGACACGATGGAGCACGAAGCATGGAACCGGAGCGATCGGACGCGCGTGATTCTGCTCTTCGAGATTTGGCGTCCGGAGCTCACCGACGAGGAGCGGGCGCTCGTCGCTGCGATGTTCGAAAGCATCGATGCGTACACTGGCGAGAAGCCGAGGTGGGGAATATGAGCGTCTATTGGTTGCAAGCAATCGCGGCACTGCGCAGTAGCGGCTGTTGGCTGGCCTTGAGCGCACTGCTCGCAGCCGCTCCCGCCTACGCCGACGTGACCCGCGACGCCTTGGAGGCGTTCGCCAAGTGTGCGGAGATCTCGGACCCGACCGATCGGCTCAAATGTTTCGACGCCGCGGTGCCGGGGGCGAAGAGCGTGCTCGCTCCCGCTCAGCAGCCCGCGAAGGAGTCTGGCGGCATCCTCGAATGGTTCGGCCTTTCGCGACCGCCCAAGCCGGTGACCACACCGGAGCAGTTCGGCAAGCCGCCCGAGCCGGCGGTCGACGAAAAGAAGGAGCTCAACGAGATTACGGCCACAGTCATTGAGTTCGCCAAGACCGCCAAAGGCCGGGCGGTGTTCATACTCGACAACGGCCAGGTGTGGAAGCAGCTGGACGCCGATTCAACGGAGGTTTTTAACATCCCGCCCGAATCGGGAACGAAAGTCCTGATCGAGAAAGGCTTCCTCGGGAGCTACAACCTGACCATCAGCGGCAGGACCGCGCTGATCAAGGTCAGCCGCCTGCAGTGACGCCCGGCCCGGGCAGCCCGTGCAGGGGCCTGCCCCGGGGCCGTCGGTCTCACCCTAGCGCTTACCGCGCGCCGACCGCCAAGCCGACCTTCTGCCCGCTGCCCGAGAGGGCAATGGCGCAGTTGGTTGCCCACTGCCTGAACAAGGCATCCATCCAGAAGAGATTGGACACATCAGTCGCATAGTTGAGCTGGCCAACCCGCAGTCCCGACATCAGCTCGCGCGCCAGGCTCCTGTCGATTACGCGGGCGAGCATATCCCCGCTTGCGGCATCGCGTGCCTCGAGAACAAGCGTTGCGACCCCGGTGAACCGGTTGAACTCGGCTGTTTGCATCGTCGACTTGAGGTCGGGCGCATTGAGGAAGAGTTCGGTGACGTTGGGAATCACCCGCAGCACACCCGGGCCGGCGGTGGTAACAACCTCATAACCTCGGCTGGTGAATACGTCCGTCATGACGCGCGTCAACCCGGCCGTCATGTCGTCGGTCAATTGTTGCTGATACTCCGGGGTAAGCCACCGCGATGGGTCCCTCGTGCTGTTGATATTCTTCAGCCACCCGGCCTCAAACGTAACCCGCGGCTGGTCGATGATAACCTTGCGGTAGGCGCCCAGGTCCGCGTTTGGACGCAGGTAGACCTCATCGAGATTGGTGAACTTGACTGCGACAAGTCCGTCGCTTGTCACGGCGGCGGGCGGCGTCGCTGCGGCCGCAGTAGCGGCGGCTACGACCAACCCAACGAAAACGGCGAAAAACGCATGAAGGTTCATGATCACTCCCTTCGGGTCCGCACATCGATGCAAAACCCATCGTACACCTGTTCTTTGACTCCCTCCAGCCAGTGGTCGTTCCACAGGCGCCGGCGAGCCGGCGGTGGGCGGGCACCAAAGTGACATAGGAAGCGCGGCCATACACCATGCAAGCTGCTCCCCCCGAAGCCCTTGCCGCCGAGCTCCTTGCCCAGGTACCGAGGTCACCCGACGCGTTCTTGCACAAGCTCGACCTCGCGCGGGAGATGGTCCTGCTCGTCGAGCTCACGGCGAGTGGCTACCGTAGCGCGAGCTTCCTGGACGACCGTCTTCTGACACCAGCGACTCGTGGTGCCTGGGTGCCGCTCGCCGCGATAGAAGCGGCTTCCCGTACGCTTCGCGCCACGCAGCCCGTTCATTTCATCTTCCACACGGGCCACGTGGGTTCTACGCTCCTGAGTCGGCTGCTCGACGACACGGGCATCGTGCTGCCGATCCGCGAACCGTTGCCTCTCAGAACACTCGCCGACGCGCATGATGCGCTGGGATCGCCCGACTCGCTCCTCAGCGAGGAGCAGTTCAACCGCGCGCTGGGCACCTTCATGAGGTTTTGGGGACGCGGCTACCAGGCGACGCGCTGCACCGTCGTGAAGGCGACCAGCAGTGCGAGCCGGCTGGCGAGCCGCACCCTGTCGGCCGAAGGACAGGTGCGCGCGGTCTACCTCAACCTCGGCGCGGAACCTTATCTCGCGGCGCTGCTCGCCGGAAAGAACTCAGCGGCCGACCTGCGCGGGCACGGTCCGGAGCGAATGCGCCGCCTCCAGGCACGCACCGACTCGCCGCTCCCAGCTCTGCACAGCTTAACGCCGGGCGAGCTCGCCGCGATGAGCTGGCTCGCCGAGACCTGCACGCAGCACGACGCGCTGACGCTCTTCTCTGAGCGCATTCTCGCCGTCGATTTCGACCGCTTTCTGTCCGACATCGAGGAGAGCATGCGGCGCATCCTCACCCACCTCGGCTTGCGCGCGGATCCAGGCTACCTTGCGAACGTGCGCTCCAACCCGTCGCTTGCACGCTACTCCAAGGCTCCGGAACACCCCTATTCGCCCGCACTGCGTGCCGAGGTGCTCGGCGAGTCGCGCCGCTACAACCGCGACGAAATCCGCAAAGGCTTGGATTGGATCGCGAAATGCGCGCGAGCGGACGGCGCCTTCGCCGCCATCCTGACCGCGGTCGAGGAACGTGGCCGCTAGGTCGCGGACCACATGCGAATCAGGTTCTGCCGCACGACGTCCAGTCGCACGCGGTTTTCCCACTTCATCGACAGCCCCTCCAGCGCAGCGATCTCGTTGAGCTCATACACCTGCGTCCGCTGATGCTCATCGGGAATGAAGCTCTCGATGAAGGTGATCGAGACGAGCCGCTGTCCCGAGCGTACCGGCACTACCTCGTGAAGCATCGTCGACGGATAGACGACCGCTTCGCCCGCCGCGCCCTTGAAAGGAATCGCGAGGGTGCCGAGCTCGATCGACAACTCTCCGCCTTCGTAGGTGGACGGGTCGCTCACGAACACCGTGCAGGAAAGGTCGGAGCGCAGGCGCATGTTGCCAATCTGGAGGAGCGCCGCATCGGCGTGTCCGCCGTACTTCATTCCCGGCTCATACCGGCAAAGCAGAGGCGGCGCGACGTGCCTGGGGATGGCAAAGTCTATGAATTCCCGGGAGCGCGAGAGCGCGGCATTCACGATCTGAATCGACTCCAGGGACTTCGGATCCCCCTGGTCGGCCTGCAAGTTGTTCTTCGACTGATTGGCCGGGTTGGACGCGCGGCCGTCGACGAACCGGATCTCCCGGCTCAAGGCCGTCAGCCGCGCGATCTCGGCAGCGTTGAGCAGATTCTTGATTTGCAGAAACACGTCTCGCTCCATCGTTTTCGGGCGGCAGCGCGAATCCTACACTTGCTCTTCCGCGATGTCGCCCGCCGCGCGCATTCAGCCGGGCCCTGCGTGACGCGAACGGGGTCCGTTCCCCAAGCGCCGCTATAATTTCGCTCGTTGTTGCGGCCCCGTTGCGGGTCGAACATCCTGATTCCAGGAGAGCAAACTGAGCCTGACCGAACATACCGTTCGCCTGCGCATCACGAATCCCGTGTCGGTTTCGCAGACCACGGATTTCGTTCTCGAAGCCGGACGGCCGGTCGAGCGGGCGCGAATGTTCGAACCGGACGTCAGCCCCTACTGCTTCGATCTCGAAGAAGGCCAGCTCCTCTGTGTCTCGACGCCCGAGATTGCCGGCGCGACGTTCTTCTACCAGGCGCAGCGGCAATGGGCCCGTTCGGTGATCAAGGTTCCGTTCGACGCCCTGCCGGAGGCTTCGGCGTCGCCCGCTCTCATCTTCTCGATCGGGCGCTGCGGCTCCACGCTGCTGCACAAGGCCTTTGAGGCGGCAGGAGCACGCGCGGTATCCGAGCCTGACTATTTCACGCAGGCTGCCCTCTCCCGAAGGGACAGTCCGGCCCTGCGGCAAGTCATCGGTCGAGCCACGCAATTGCTCCCCTACGCCGTGATCAAGCTCCGCGCCGAATGCAACAATGCCGCACTGCTCATTGCCGGTGCCTTCCGTGCGCCAAGGGTGCTGTTCGTCCTGCGTGATCCCGTCGATTGGGCGGTCTCGGTGCGAGGCGTGTCGCAGAACGCGAGCCCCCGCGGAGTCGCCGCATTGCTGCGGGCACTCCTCCGTGGGCTTGACGACCTGACACGCCATTACGAAGTTCGCGTCTGTCACTACGAGGACATCACCGGGCTCAACCCGGGCTATGTCAACCAGTTGCTCGCCTGGATCGGCAGCGACGCCCGCATCGGGCCCGCGGTCGCGGCAGAGCTCGCACGAAAGGATGCGCAGACCGGTAGCACCGTTTCCCGAGACTCGGTCAAGGCGGCAGACGCCCCGGGCTTTCGCGAGGCCTTCCGAGACGAATGGCGAAGAGCGCGTCCCGGAGCATTGATTGAAAGGCTTGACCTGCCGCGCCTGTGAAGCCGGAGCATCGTCGTTGCGCCACATGCGGTGAAACCGCGGCCTGTTCGAAAACTTCCCTAGTCTAGTGAACCCGCTCGAACCCGTGCAGAATGCACGCGACCTGAAACGCTGACTGGAAGCGCATGGCTTCATCGACCACGCCCGCCGCTCCTCATACGCCCGTCCACGATGGGGCGGCGACCGTCGGTCCTCTGCAGGCAATGCAACAAGCAATCGGCGCCTACCAGCGCGGCGCGCTCGGGGAAGCCGAGCGTCTTGCTCGAACAGCGCTCGCCTTGAAGCCTGACTATTTCGAGGCGGCGTATCTTCTGGGCATCATCGCTGGTCAGAGCGGAAGGACGCACGAGGCGAGCGAGTTCTTTGCATGCGCCGTGTCGATCAATCCGGGCCACGCCGACGCCAGCTATAACCTTGGCGTGGCGCTGGGTGGGCTGGAGCGCCACGCGGATGCCCTGGAAGCCTACGAACGAGCCACCGTACTGCGCCCGGACTACGCAGACGCCCATTACAACCGCGGCGTTACGCTCGCCGCGCTAAATCGGCCCGGAGAAGCACTGGCGAGCTACGAGCGCGCCATAGCACTCAAGGCCGATTACCCGGAAGCGCACAACAACCGCGGCATCGTGCTGGATCGGCTGCATCGCCCCGGCGAGGCATTGGCGAGCTACGACCGCGCAGTCGAGCTTCGGCCGGACTACGCGAGCGCGCTCAACAATCGCGGCGTGACCCTGCTCCACCTTGGGCGCTATACAGAGGCGTTGGCGAGTCACGAACGCGCCATCGCGCTCAACCCCGACTACGCAGACGCTTACAACAACCTTGGCAACGTCTTGAGCGATCTCGGGCGCTACGAGGAAGCGCTCGTGAATTTCGAACGCGCAATCTGGCTAAAGCCTGACTACGCCGACGCCTACTATCACCGGGGCAATGCCCTGCGCGAACTGCACCGACACCGCGAGGCAGTAGAGAGCTACGAGCGCGCAATCGCGCTGCAGCCGGATCACGCATCTGCGCATTGGAATCTGGCCGATTGCCGGTTGCTGCTCGGCGACTTCGCGCGCGGTTGGGAGGAATACGAATGGCGTTGGAAGCTTCGGCCGGAGGAGGGACAGCGCAGCTTCCCGCAGCCACTGTGGCTGGGTGCGGAGCCGTTGGCTGGTCGCACCATCCTCCTGCACGGCGAAATGGGATTGGGCGACACTTTGCTCTTTTGCCGTTACGCCGGAAAGGTCGCCGCGTTGGGCGCGAAGGTAATTCTCGAGGTTCAGCCGGCGCTACTACCGCTGCTTGGAGGATTGGAGGGCGTAAGCGGAGCCGTTTCCAGGGGAGCGGAATTGCCCCCGTTCGACTGCCATTGCCCATTGATGAGTCTGCCCCTGGCCTTCAAGACAGAGCCGGACGATATTCCCGCCGCGATTCCCTACATTCGCGCCGACCCGGCGCGGGTCGCGGGGTGGCGAAGCCGCCTAGGCGAGCCGGAGAAGCCGCGCGTCGGGCTCGTCTGGAGCGGCAGCACCGCACTGAAGAACGATAGGCGCAGCATGGCGCTCGCCGACATGCTGCCGCTCGTCGGTCCGGGGTTCGAGTGGGTAAGCTTGCAGAAGGAAGTGCGGGACAGCGACTCCGCCTTGCTCGCGTCGCACCCGGAGATCCGCCGCGTGGGTGAAGAATTCCGTGATTTCGCCGACACCGCAGCGGTCATCGAGCTGCTGGACCTCGTCGTAACCGTGGATACCAGCGCGGCGAATCTCGCTGGCGCGATGGGCAAGAACGTCTGGATCCTGCTACCGTTCAACCCGCACGACTGGCGCTGGATGCTCGAGCGCGAGGACAGCCTGTGGTACCCCACCGCGCGCCTGTTTCGTCAGTCCGCGGTAGGCGACTGGGCCGGCATCATCGATCGCGTTGCCGCGGAGCTTGCGCGGCGGCATTCGCATTGACGCCACGCGTCGCGAGAGACCTTACAGCGGGCACAACCTAAAAGAGCGACATGCAGAATCCACTGGATGCGGCGGCACAGGAGATCGATGCCCTCGAAGCCGCGGCCTTTCGAGCCGCCCAGGCCGGGCGCGACGAGGAGGCGATCCGGCACTGGAGCCGGATCCTGGCCATCGACCCGAACCATGTGCGGACGTTGTCCGTGCTCGGGCAGCAGGCCTTCCGCAAGGGCGACATGGAGGGCGCCCGCGCAGCATTCCAGCGTCTCACCACCATCGACCCGACCGACGCTCAGCGCTGGATCCACCTTGCCGTGGCTTGCCGAGGGCTGAACGACCGGGAAGGCGAGGAAGGCGCGATTCAGCAGGCGCTCAGCCTGGATCCAATGGATCTCTCCGCGCTGATCCTGCGTGCCGATCTCGTCGAGCGCCAGGGAAAAATGCATGAGGCCGCGATCGCCCATAGCCGCGTGGCCGCCGTCTCGCCGCCGATGGACCGCCTACGGCCGGAGCTGAGACCGGCTGTCGCCCGCGCGATTGCCTATACGGACAAGTACGGCAAGGACTACGCTGCCTTTCTGGACGCCTACCTGGCGCCGCGCTTGGCGGACTTCGCCTCGGAGGACCTCAAGCGGTTTCGCGACTCAGTCGACATCGTGGTCGGCAGGAAGAAGCGGTTCGAGTCGAAGTCCCTCATCTACCACTATCCTTATCTGGCGCCGTTCGAGTTCTTCGACCGAGCGCAATTTCCCTGGCTTGACGCGATCGAGGCAGCGACCGACGAGATCAGGGACGAGTTTCTCGACATACTCAAGGGGGAGGAAGGCTTCGTCCCCTACATCTCCTATCCGCCGGACGTGCCGCACAACCAGTTCGCGGAGCTCAACAATTCGCCGCGCTGGAGCGCATTCCATCTCTACAAGATGGGCAAGCTGATCGAGGAGAACGCGGCCAGGTGTCCCCGCACCATGAAGGCGCTCGCCGCGGCGCCCCAGCCGGATCAGCCCGGACGCACCCCCAGCGCCATGTTCTCGCTCCTCAAGCCGAAGACGCGCATCCCGCCGCACAACGGCGTCACGAATGTGCGCCTGGTCACGCATTTGCCGCTCATCGTCCCCGAGGGCTGTGGCTTCCGGGTGGGGAACGAGACCCGGCAATGGGTTCCGGGCAAGGCGTGGGTCTTCGACGATACGATCGAGCACGAGGCGTGGAACGACAGCGACAAGCTGCGCGTGGTGCTGATCTTCGACATCTGGCATCCGGCGCTGACTCCAACCGAGCGGGCGATGATCACCGCGCTCACCGAAGGGATGAACGCTTTCACCGGCGGTCCCGCAATGCCGGATATCTGAAAAAAAGACGGCGAGCCGAGGCTCGCCGTCGGTGTGGCCAGGACAGCCGGAATCAGAACTTCGCCGTCACGTTCAGGAAGAAGTTCCGGCCCAGCGTGTCGTAGAACTGCGGATAGGTGTTCCCGTTGTAGTACGGCAGGTTGCCGATCGACGTGATCGGCGGATCCTTGTCGAACACGTTGTTCACACCCAGGCGCACGGTGAAGTTCTTGGTGACGGCCCACTGCCCGAAGAGGTCGATGTAGTTCCGCGTCCCGAGCGTCTGATCGGGCGGGTTGAACGCCCCATTCAGCAACGGGTTGCTCGAGCTCAAGTCGATGCTCACCGAGTCGTAGTAGCGCCACCTGAAGCCCGCGTTCCAGTTCCAGGGCGTGTTCCATGTCGTGGTCAGGACGTTGCGCCACCTCGGCAGCGGCACGCCGCAGGTATTGCCGTACAAGCCCGCGCAGTCGTAGGAACCCAGTCCCGGAATGGGCTCGGTGATGAACTGATTGAGCCAGGTCCCGGTAAACGCGAAGGCGAGGCTGCCGTATTTGTCGAACAGCCAGGTGTAATTCGCCGTTACATCGATGCCGTCGGTCTTGACGCTTCCCAGATTCTGCTTGGTCGCCGTGATGAACCCGCCCGAGAGCCACAGCGTCCCGAGTGTCGGGTCGCGGTGGACCAAATTGCAGAGCGTTCCACTGGCCAGACATTGGGTGAGCGACAGCTGCGCGTTTACCTGGCCGATGACGTTGTCGACCTTGATGTTCCAGTAGTCGATCGTCGCGCTCATGTTGGCCATCGGCTGCAGCACGACGCCCAAGGTGTAGCTCTTCGCGGTCTCGGGACTGAGCGCGGGGTTGCCGCCCTGGATGTAGTTGTACTGGCCCGCCGGGTTGTCCAGGATGACCGCGCCGTACTGGTTCGCCTTGAGTCCGGTCTGCAAGCACTGGGCCAGCGTCGCCGCCTTCGTCGGACCGCACGGATCCGCGCCCAAGTTGAACAGGTTGAGACCCTGCGCGGCGAACAGCTCGATCACGTTCGCGGCGCGAACGGCCTGCTGGTAGGTTCCACGCAACCGCGCTTCCTTCACCGGAGCCCACTCGGCGCCGAGCCCGTAGGTGTTGGTCGTGTGGTTGGTGCTGTAGTCGGACCAGCGGTAGCTCGCGTTGAAGCTCAGCGTCTTCGCCCAGGGCTGGTTCTCCATGATGGGTACCCGCACCTCGGCGAACCACTCGTTCACCGTGTACTGCCCGTCCAGGCCGATCGTGGGCCCGCCCTGACCGGCGAGGTCCGGGATCGAGAAAGCCGTGTCCGTCTGCAGGTTGTCCTTCTCGACCCGGCGTTCATAGCCAAGCGCTACGCCGACGCCCGTATTGGCCCAGGGAGTCTTCCAGCCGTACGCCGTTCCGAGGTCGGAAGTGACATGCACCCCGATCACGCTCTGATCGGTCTGCCCGTTCTGGAAGCCCGGTGTCTGCAGGTAATTCAGTGCGGCCTGCGTGACACCCCCGGTCTGGAAGATGTTGTACGGCACGCAGTTCGGGTCGGTGCCGTCGAGGACCGCCGCGCAAACGGGTTGCCCGTTGGCCGGATTGGTGACGACGTTCAGCGCCTTCAGCAGCCGCGACCGCGAGAAGTCGTTCTGGTAGGTGTCCTGGTAGACAACCTTGCCGTTCTGCCACCAGACGTCGTAGTCCCACTTGTCGTCGAGGAAGCTGCCCTTGGCGCCGATCACGATGCGGTAGTTCGTGTGGCGAGGCTGATCGACCCGCCCGCCGCCCTCGATGTTGCGCCGGCCGATAAACATATCGCCCGGCGTGGTCGGAGTGATCCCGAACGCATCCTTGAAGCTTTGCGACAGCAGCGGGTTCGTGTTGAAGAGCTGGTACTCATCCGTACCGAAGAAACTTCCGCTCGGCGCGATCTGGAGGTCCGTGAAGGAATCCATGAAATCGAATTCCGTGTACACGCGGACGTTCGGGAACGCGTCGTAGTGCGCGAAAGCGTTGAACAGGTAGCGTGTGTCGGGCACCTGGTAGTAGTTGTACGGCCCAAAGTTGAACTGGTCGTTGGCCGTGAACGGCCGCACGTTGCCCGCGCTGTCCGCGATCGTCCAGCTCTTGCTGGTGTTCAGGTCGAAGAAGCGGCCGGGATAGCTCGTCGACGAGCCGGCGCAGACGAAGGTGGTCGCCGTCGACGCGATCGAGCAGGCGCTAAAGTCGCGTGTTGCCTGCAGCACGGGGTCGCTCTTGTAATATTCGAAGAATACCGTCGCGTTGCCCTTGCCGCCGGCGAAGTTGCCTCCCAGCGTCATGCTGAAGGTTTGCGTCGTGCCGCTGCCGCTACCGCCGAGGTCGACGTTGCCGGGAACGTGGAACTGCGAGGGGTTGCCTACCGACCGCGCCGCTACCGCAGCGGACACACCCGAGTCATCGCCCTGGTTGTGCTGGGCCGAGTTGCCGTTCCACGAAAACTCGACCCCCTCGAAGTGGTCGTTCATGATGAAGTTCACGACCCCGGCCACGGCGTCGGAGCCGTAGATGGACGACGCGCCACCGGTCAGAACGTCGACGCGCTGGATGAGAGGCGCCGGGATCTGGTTGAGGTCCGTCGCCCAAAGGCGCGGGTCACCCGCCGGCAGCCGCTTGCCGTCGATCAGCACCAGCGTGCGGGCCGAGCCCAGATTGCGCAGATTGACGGTGGCTGTGCCCGTTCCGGCGTTCGACTCCATGTTGCCGATGTCAGCGAACGCCTGCGGCAACTGATTGATGATGTCGGCGACGTTGGTAATCCCCGTCATCTTGATGTCTTGCGCGGTGATGATCTGTACCGGGCTCTCGCTTTCGAGGGTCTGCAGTGGAATGCGCGAGCCCGTTACCTCGATCTTCTGGATTCTTTCGACCGGAGCTGCCGCCTGCTGCTGAGCCTGGGCGACTGGCGCGGCCAGACCGACCACGGCTCCGGCGCCCAGCGCCTTCGCAACGGCGAGCGACAGCTGTCTCCTCTTCATCCTGTTCATTTAGTGACCCCCTAAGAAAGTGAAGCGACAACCGAGAAATGGATTGCCTTGCGGCAAGCAGTTGTGACATTACTACTACGCCGATTTGAGCGGCAACGGAAATGCGGCACGATTACAACGGCAGGCGGAAATGTGTTGCAATTTCGCCACCGTCCGGGCGCCGCCGATCTGTTGCAATTTCGCCACGGCGACCGTTCGAAAACTCGACTTGATTTTTGCGGCGCCGCGGAAGGCGGGTCGCGTTGCCAGTCCGCGGCGCGCCGCTGTGAGTATGGGAGAGTTGAAGTGCCAGCCGCCAGCTTTGCGATAGCACCGGCCACGCCGGCCGACCTCGGCGACATTCACGCCATGATTCTCGCCTTGGCGGAGTTCGAGAAGCTGTCCCATTTGTGCATTGCAACCAAGAGTGACTTGGAAGCCGCCCTCTTCGGGACGAGACCCGCCGCCGAAGCGCTGATTGCGCGCTCGGACGGCCAGGCGGCAGGCTTTGCCCTGTTTTTTCAAAATTTTTCGACCTTCCTCGGCCGGCGCGGTCTGTGGCTCGAAGATCTCTTCGTGCGCCCGGCCTACCGGCGCCACGGCTGCGCCAAGGCGCTGCTGCGCGCACTGGCCGCCATCGCTGTAGCCCGCAAGTGCGGGCGGTTCGAGTGGAGCGTGCTGGACTGGAATGAGCGGGCGATCGACTTCTACCGGGCGATCGGGGCGACCGTCCTCCCCGACTGGCGGATCGTTCGCCTCGTCGGGCCCGAGCTCGAGGCCCTGGCGAGTCCCGGCGGCGGTGCAGGCGAGCCATAAGGGGCGCATCGGCATGCCCGACGGCCCCGCTTGCGCCCGCGGCAGCGCTAGAATGGGCGTGTCGTCGATTCGCACCTGGAGGGCGGCGTGAGACGCTGGCTGATCCTGTTGTCGCTGGTGCTCTGCGCCTGCGCGGCGCCTCGCGCGACGAAGCCGCCCGAGGGCGTCGTCAACGACGCCTTGTTCCGGCCCCCGTCGGTGCGCATCGACGCCGCCGACGTGTTCGCGCTCAGTCCCGAGATGAAAAGCTATCTGGGGACCGAGATAGCCAACCAGATCCACCTCAAGGGGCCTCAGCAGGGCCTCTTCGATGCGCTGTACAGCAAGCGCCAGCTTCAGCTTGACTACGACGCGGCCCTCACGCGGAACGCCGCGGAGGCTTTCGCTGCCCGCTCGGGCAACTGTCTCTCGCTCGTGATCATGACCGCGGCGTTCGCCAAGCAGCTGGGCGTCCCCGTCCATTATCAGAGCGCCTACTGGGACGAGACCTGGGGTCGTGATGACGAGACCTACTATTTCATCGGTCACATCAACCTGAATCTCGGCAGGCGCCCGCAGGAAGGATTCGGATTCAACCAACGCGACGCCGATCACATGACCATCGACTTCATCCCGCCGCTCGAGATCCGGGCGCTGCGCACGGTGGAGATCGGCGAGAACACGGTGCTCGCGATGTACATGAACAACAAGGCCGCGGAAGCGATGGCCAGCGGCCGACTCGACGACGCCTACGGCTGGGCGAAGGCGGCGATCGCGCAGGATCCGGAGTTTGAGAGCTCCTACAACACGCTCGGCGTCATCTACCAGCGTCACGGCAACCTCGTCGAGGCCGAAAGAACCCTGCGCATTGCGCTCGATCGCCAGCCGACGAATACCCGCGTGATGTCGAACCTGGCATCCGTCTACCGGGCGCAGGGACGTGACGCGGAAGCGGGGGCGCTCGCCAAGAAGCTCGAGCAGATCGAGCCCGACCCGGCCTTCGCCTTCTTCAACCGCGGAATCAAGGCGATGCGGGAGGGAGACTTTCAGGCGGCGCGGGACATGTTCATCCGTGAGGTCAAACGCGCGCCGTACTACCACGAATTTCACTTCTGGCTCGCCTCGGCGTACGCCGGGCTCGGCCAGAGCGACAAGGCGCGGAAGGAGTTGGCGCTCGCTATCGAATACAGCACGACCCGGGGCGAGCGTGATCTGTACGCGGCGAAGCTCGATCGGATAAAGGCTTCCGGGCTGGAGTAACTGTCGCGCGTCGCCCGTCGAAGGCGTCGAGTGCTCCAGTATATAATCCGCGCCTTTGCGCGGTGGCGGTGATCCCGCCAGCCGCGTCTTCCGCGGACACGTGACCCATGCCCGACGCTGATCGCCCTGCCCTCCCCGAGATGGCCTCGCTCATGCGTGGCGTCGATTTCTGGTCGCTGCGCTTCGTCGACGAGACCGCCGAAACTCTCACGGTGCGCAAGAACGTCGCGCTGCCGCCGCTCGCTTGCCGCGAGCACGGAGCGATGGCTACGGTTTACGCCGAGGGCGGCTACGGGTACGCAGCGACGAGCGACACTTCACCGGCCGGGCTCGCCTCTGCGCTCGCCCGTGCCACCGCTTGGGCCCAGGCGACGGCCAGGCGCGCGCTGATCGACGCGCGCACGCTTCCCCGACCGGCGCCCCGCGGCGAATATGCATCGCCATCCTTTCACGCGCCGACAAGGTCTCGCCGCGAGTGGTTCGACCTGCTCGCGCGGGAGTCGCGCGAATCCGCCATCGACTCCAGGATCGTCGACTGGGAGGCGAGCATCGAGCTGCATACCGCCACACACCGGCTGCTCACCAGCGCGGGCGGCGATGTGGTTCAGCATTACCGCTACATGTATCCAGCCCTGGCGGTCACCGCGCATGCAGAAGGAGACACTCAGAGCCGCACGCTCAATGGCTACCGCGGAATCTGCCAGCAGGGAGCAGACGAGATCCTCACCCGCTTCGGGTTCGTCGGCAGCGGCCGCCGACTCGCCGAGGAGGCGCTGGAGGTCGTCGTCGCGCCCAACTGCCCGACCGGCAGAATGGACGTGCTGCTCATGCCGGACCAGATGATCCTGCAAATCCACGAATCGATCGGACACCCGCTGGAGCTCGACCGCATTCTCGGAGACGAGCGCAACTTCGCCGGGACGAGCTTCGTGACACCCGACATGTTCGGCACCTATCGCTACGGTTCAGAGCTACTCAACATAACCTTCGACCCGACCAGGCCAGAGGAGCTCGCCAGTTACGGCTGGGACGACGATGGCGGCCGGGCCGAGAAAGTGCATCTCATCCGCAGCGGCATTCTCGAACGGCCGCTCGGAAGCGCGATCTCCCAGAGTCGCGCCGGGCTTCCCGGAACCTCCAACTCTCGCGCCGACAGCTGGAATCGCCCGCCGATCGACCGGATGGCCAACCTCAACCTCGAACCAGGCGATGCCACGCTCGCAGAGATGATCGCGGGCATCGAGCGTGGCGTTCTGATGGAGACGAACTCGTCCTGGTCGATCGACGACTCGCGCAACAAGTTTCAGTTCGGCTGCGAGCGCGGACGGCTGATCGAAAACGGCAAGCTCGGCGCTGTCGTCAAGAACCCCAACTACCGCGGGATCAGCGCGAGCTTCTGGCGCAGCTTGGTCAAGGTCGGCAACGAGGATACGCTCGAAGTCTTGGGCAGCCCCTATTGCGGCAAGGGTGAGCCGAATCAGGTAATCCGCGTGGGCCATGCTTCGCCGCCCTGCGTTTTCACGGGCGTCGACGTGTTCGGGGGAGAAGGCTGATGGCCCCCAGGGAACCGATGCCCGCCCGCGGAGCGGTCGAAGCCTACTTCCACGACCTCACGGCAACGCTGGACGACCTGATCGTCGCCGGCGAAATGTATCTCGCACGTTTCTCCGCCGAGACGTCGGACTTCGTGCGCCTTAACCGAGGACGCGTGCGCCAACCGGGGAGCGTGGTTCAGCGCTTCCTCGACGTTGAGCTCGTCCGCGGGACACGTCACGCGACGCAGCGCCTTTCCCTCTCCGGCCGCCCGGAGGCTGACCGCGCGCTGCTCACTGCGAGCATCGCGGCGCTGCGCACCGCGCTGCCTGACCTCCAGGACGACCCCCACCTGCTCTATTCGAGCGAGGTGCGCTCTTCGCATGAGGTCCGCGGCGGGCCGCTGCCCCCGGCGGAGACAGTGATCGAAACGGTCCTCGCCGCCGCCGACGGAGTCGATCTCGTTGGAATCTATGCCGGCGGCCCCGTCTATCGCGGGTTCGCGAACTCGCTCGGCCAGCGCAACTGGCACGAAGTGACGAGTTTCAGCCTCCAGTGGAGCCTCTACCACCGCGCTGACAAGGCGGTGAAGACGGGCTTCAGCGGCTTCGAATGGAACGAGGCCGAGTTCACGGCGAAGATGGCCGATGCGCGCGAGCGCATGGCGCTGCTTGCGCAACCCTCCCGAACCCTGACACCGGGGAACTACCGTGCGTACCTCACGCCCTCGGCGATGGAGGAGATCGCCGCGATGCTCTGCTGGGGTGGATTCTCGGGTCGCGCGCAGCAGACGAAACAAAGCTGCCTGTTCCGACTGCGTGACGGTGCAGCCGCGCTCGACCATTCCATCGGCTTCTCTGAGGACACGGCGCACGGGATGGCCCCCTCCTTCCAGGATGAAGGTTTCACGCGCCCGGCAAACGTGCCGCTGGTCGTGGAGGGCAAGATGGCCAGCTCGCTGGTCAGCCCTCGGACCGCGCGCGAGTTCGAGCTGAGCGCGAATGGAGCCAACGGCGCGGAGTCGCCGGAGTCGCTCGACATGGCGGCCGGGAAGCTTCCGACCGCGAACGTGCTTGCCGCATTGGACACGGGCATCTATGTGGGCAATCTCTGGTACCTGAATTTTTCCGACCGCCCCGCATGCCGCCTCACCGGAATGACCCGCTTTGCGTCCTTCTGGGTCGAGAAGGGAAAGATCATCGCACCAGTCGACGTAATGCGCTTCGACGACAGCGTGTTCCGGTTGTTCGGCGAGCAACTCGTTGCGCTCACCGCCGAGCGCGAACTGGTAGCCAGCAGCGACACCTATCGCGCGCGCAGCGTGGGCAGCATGCGCTTGCCCGGCGCCGTCGTGCGCGACATGGCCTTCACGCTTTAGACGCGGTTTGTAGCGGCGCCGGCGGCTGCGGCGCTAGTCGCTCCTGTAGAGCTCGGCCTGGTGCAGCTATGCGCCGTGGTGCCAGCCCTTCGGGATTGCCGAGAGCAGCTTGCGCGTGTACGGCTGCTGCGGATGCCGGTAGATCGCGTCTGAGTCCGCGATCTCGATGATCTCGCCCTGGTTCATCACCATCACCTGGTCGGAGATGTACTTGACGACCGCGAGATCGTGCGAGATGAAAATGTACGAAAGATGAAACTCGTCCTGCAGGTCCTGCAGGAGATTCAGCACCTGGGCCTGCACGGAAACGTCGAGCGCGGAGACCGACTCGTCGCAGATGAGGATGTCCGGCTTGAGCGTCAGGCAGCGCGCTATGGCGATTCGCTGGCGTTGACCTCCGGAGAACTCATGTGGGTATTTGTAGAACGATACCTCCGGCAGGCCGACCTTCTGCAGCATCTCGAACGCAAGGTCGGCCCGCTTCTGGCCGGACGCGCCGATGCCGTGGATCTGCATCGGCTCGGTGAGTATCTGGCCCACGATCATCCGTGGATTCAGCGACGCGTACGGATTCTGGAAGATGATCTGGATGCGCCGCTTGTAGTCCATGAAATCGCGCGCGCTCATCGACAGGATGTCGCGCCCTTCGAACAACGCCTCTCCCGCCGAGGCCTCGTGCAGGCGCATCAGCGTGAGGCCAACCGTGGTCTTGCCCGAGCCAGACTCGCCCACCAGCCCCAGGGTCTTGCCTTTCGGGAGCTTGAAGGACACGTTCTTGACGGCCTCGAACTTGCGCCGCCCGAACAACCCCTCGCGGGAGTAGAAGTCCTTGCCGAGGTTGCGGACGTCGAGAATGATCGGATCCGACGAGGCGATGCCGCGCTTGCGCTCGTTGAGGTTCATAGCGTGCGCGCCCCCGTCCATGAAGTCCTCGATCACGGGCAGGCGCACCGGCCTGCGGTCGAGGCGCGGGCGGCACTGCAGCAGCGCCTTGGTGTAGGCATCCCGCGGGTTCTCGAAAACCTGCTTCGCTGGCCCCTGCTCGCGAATCTCCCCGTTGCGCATGACGACGACGTAATCGGCAATCTCACCGACGACCGCGAGGTCGTGGGTGATGAAGAGTACGGACATCTGGTGCCGGCGCTGCAACTCCGCGATCAGATCGAGGATTTGCTTCTGGATCGTCACGTCGAGCGCGGTGGTCGGCTCATCGGCGATCAGCAGCTTCGGTTCGCAGGCGATCGCCATGGCGATCATCACCCGTTGTTGCTGGCCACCCGACATCTGCGATGGATAGGCGTTGATCTTGAAGGAGGGATCCGGGATGCCAACCTCCTCAAGCAGCTCGATCGACCGTTTGCGCGCCGCCGCTGGCGCCATGTCCATGTGCAGCCTTAATACCTCGGAGAGCTGAAAGCCCACCGTGAACACCGGATTGAGCGAGGTCATCGGCTCCTGGAAGATCATCGAGATGTCGGCGCCGCGGAGCTTGCGCAACTCCGTCTGGTCCAGGCCCGCCAGGTTGTGCCCACCGTAGATGATTTCGCTGCCGGGGAGCACCGTGGAATTCTCCTTGGGCAGCAAGCCGAGAATCGACAGAGACGTAACCGACTTGCCGCTGCCCGATTCCCCCACCAGCGCCACCGTCTTGTTCCTCGGGATATCGAAGCTGATGCCCTTGACCGCCTCGAATTCGGTTTCCTCATCCAGGCGAAAATTCACCCGGAGGTTACGGACGGAAAGCAGGTTATCGGTTGTCATTCGCGTCTCGGTCCGTTCACTTGAGCTTCGGGTCGAGCGCGTCGCGCAGCGCATCGGTGAACAGGCTGAAGGCGGTGACCAGGACGGCCATCGATGTCCCGGCAGCCGCGAGCTGCCACCACTTGCCGAGGATGAGCTCGTTTTGCGCCTCGTTGAGCATCGAACCCCACGAGACCACGTCCACGGGCACGCCGAATCCCAGGAACGACAGGATCACCTCGGACTTGATGAACGCGACGGTCAGGATCGACAGCTGCACCAGCACGACGTGACTCACATTCGGGAATATGTGCACGAACATGCGGCGAGTGTTGGAGGCACCGATGGCGTCAGCGGCCTGAACGTACTCCCGCCCCTTGTGCTTGAGATACTCGCCACGTATCAGCCGGAACACGCCCGTCCAGCCCGTGAGGCCGAGGATGAGCACGATGGTCATGGTGCCCTTCTGCTGCAGCACCGCAGCCACCGCGAGGATCAGCAGCAGGTAGGGAATCGCCGTGAACACGCTGTAGAACCAGTTGAAGAAATCGTCGAGCCAGCGGCCGTAGTAGCCGGCGATCGCGCCGAACACCGTGCCCAGGAACACGGCCACGACCGCCGCGGCGAGCCCGACGAAGATCGACGTCTCCGAGCCCTTGATTGTCTTCTTCAGCACGTCGCGGCCCCACTTGTCGCCGCCGAGCGGCAGCGTGAGCGCACGAGCCTCGACCGCCTCAGGCTTCTGGCCCTTCGCGCGTATGTCCGCCATCACATCGGCCAGAGGATCGACGCTCTGCGAGTCGGCCCCGGCGCCCGGCGCCGCGCCAGCCTTCTTTGCCTCCCCGCGGATCGCAGCAAGCGCCTCGGCGAGCGGATCCTGCACGGGCAACTCCGTCGGCTGGTCGGACTCGGCTTGCGCCGTACCCGTGCCCGCGGCAGCCTGCGGCTGGGCCGCGCCCTCGGTGTCCGGCCCGGCGAACGTCGGTGGGGCATAGTTCACGCCTACCTCCTTCGCCCAGTCCTTCGCGATCAATCCCAGCCCCGAGAGGATCATCTGGACGAGAAAGATCGCCACGATGGCGAGCGAAACCATTGCCACGCGATCGGCGCGCAGGCGCTTCCAGGCAAGCGCCCACAGGCTCGGCGAGACGGTATGCGGAACGTCGAAGGGCATCGCCGCCTCCTATTTGAGTTGGACCCGTGGGTCGACCGCCTTGTACATGAGGTCGGCCAGCAGATTGAAGACCATCGTGGCAGCCGCGACGTAGACCGTGATCGCCTTGATCACGGGAAAGTCGCTGCGCTCGACGGCGAGGATCACCTCGCGTCCGATGCCGGGAATCGAGAAGAAACGCTCGATGAGGAAGGCGCCGATGAGCAGACCGGGCAGCTGCGCCATCACGTGTGTGATGATCGGGATCGAAGCATTGCGCAGTACATGCACCCACATGATCCGGTTCTCCGACAACCCTTTCGCCCGACCGGTGCGCACGTAGTCCTGGTTGACCTCGTCGAGAATGAAGGTACGGAACAGCCGCAGGTCCGGGGCGATGCTCACGACGAGTCCGATGATGATGGGCAGCGACGCATAAACGATCAGGTTTTGCCAGAAGCTGTCGCCCCAGCCCTGCACCGGGAACCAGCCCAGCTTGTAAGCGAACACATACTGGAAGACGATGATGTAGACGAGGATCGAGATCGACAATCCGATCGTGCAGCTGATCATCACCAGGCGGTCGGTCAGCGAGGCGCGGACATACGCGACTGCCAGCGCGAGGCCGATCGAGATCAGCGTGGACAGTATCAGTAGGGGGACGAGCACCGTGAGCGACGGTCCGAGACGGGTGGCGAGGATATGCGACACGGCCTCGTTGGTGCTCCAGCTCGCACCGAAGTTCGCGGTGAGCACCTGTTTGATGAATATCCAGAGCTGGACGTAATACGGCTGGTCGACGCCGAGCTGGCGGCGGATGTTGGCGATCTGCTCGGCGCTGGAGATCTTGCCCGCCAGCACGTACGCGGGATCGCCGCCGACCCAGTTGAAGAGAATGAATACGAGCACGATCACCCCGAGCATGGTCGGGATCATCTGCCAGATGCGTCGGACGATGTAGGCGGTCATCCTGTCCTCCTAGCAGCCGCTCATTTTGTCCGGCGGCTGTTATCGAGATCGTAGTACATGTACTCGGCGAGGAGAATCGGGTGCTTCTTGTACCCGACTACCTGCGGCTGGACGAGCATGTTGCGGTATCGCGTGTCGTGCAGCTTCCACGCCCCGTTGACCTCCGCCATGCGCCAGAGCTGGCGGTAGAAGCGGCTGCGCTCGGGCGAGTCGGGAGGCATCGTCTTGGTCTTCTCGTAGATGTGGTCCCATTCCTGCAGCTGAAAGCAGGCGTTGTTGTTCTGATGGCTGTTCGGACCGTAGAGCAGCTGCATGAAGTCGTCGCCGTCCGGGTAGTCGGCGATCCACGAAGCCGTACGCGACAGCAACTGGCATGCACGCTCCTGCTTCAGCTCCTCCGGAAACTTGTTCTTATCGACCTGGAGGTGGATTCCGATCCGTTCGACCGACTTCTGCCACAGCTCGTCGAACTCGCGATCCCGAGAGGACGGCGTGGACGAATAGCGCCAAACCAGGGGCCGGCCGTCGGGCCAGGTGCGATAGCCATCGGGTCCGCGCTTGTACCCGAAGTAGTCGAGCAGCCTGTTCGCGAGCTCCGGATCGTAGGGAATGCTCGTACGATAACCGGAATCGTACCCGACGACCCCCGGCGGGACCGGATACTGTGCCTCCATCGCCTGCCCCTTGCGGATCACGCGCAGGTACTCCGCGTTGTCGAACGACATGAAGATGGCCCGGCGCAGAGCGATCTTCTCCTTGGAGAAGCCGCCGAAATTCGGGTCGGTCGTGTTGAAGTATGTGTAGTTGAGGTCTGGGTCCGTAATGCGGTTGAGCGTCACGCCCGCGGCGGCGAGCTGCGGGTTGACCTTGTCGCCCGGGATGGCGATCGGCGCGAACTGCTCGCGCAGATGCAGAACATCGAGTTCGCCGTTCTGGAACGCGAGCCACGCGGCCTGCTGCTCTTCGATGACGCTGATCTCCACCCGCCCGATCTGCGGCATCTTCTTGCCCTCCATCGCCGCCACGATCTCCTTGTCGCGGGGGTCCGATCCGGCCTCGAAATGCCAAGTGAAGCCGCGGAACTCGGGATTGGCTTCGAGCACGATCTTGTTGGACCGAACCCACTCCTTGAGTCGGTATGGTCCCGTGCCGACCGGGTGCGCGTTGCTATCCTCGCCGTAGGCCTCGATGACTTCGCGCGCGACGGCCCCGAAGTTGGGCATCGCCATTATGTAGGCGAAGGTGTAATCGGTCTCCTTGAGCTTGATCTGCAGCGTGTAGCGGTCGAGCGCCTGCAGGCCCTCGACTTTACGGTCGTAGTCGAACTTGCCGGTCTTCTCTGCCCCCTTCTTGAGCTCCTCAAGCCCCACGATCCCGTCGATGAAGCTCTCGTAGGGCGCGTGATTGACCGGGTCCTTGAAGCGTTTGATCGTGTAGACGAAGTCGTCGGCGGTGAGTTCGTGCCGACGGCCCTTGAAGGCGGGGTCGGCTGCGAAATAGATCCCCTTCTTGATCTTGAACACGTACGTCCGTGCGTCGTCGCTGATCGTTGGCAGCGCCTCGGCGGCGCGCGGCACGAGCTTCGACGGTCGCGCCAGGTAATCGTAGGTGAGCAGCGAGTCGAATATCCCCTCGTTGACGACGAACGAATAGTAGTCCTGCACCTTTGCCGGATCGAATCCGGTCTCGGCGACGTAGAACTCGAGGTGCAGCACCTTGTCGGGATCCGCGCCGGCCGCCGGTTGCGGAACGAGCGCGCACGCCGCGATCCCTACCGCTGCGGCCAGCACCACCGGCGGCAGGCGACGCGTCACCGATCCGATCCCCGTCACGGCCGACGCGCCGCCATGTCGATATCGAGGTACTGGTAGATGCCCGAATTCATGATGGGGTGATAACGATAGCCCTTGACCCACGGATAGACGAGCACGTTGCGGTAGCGCGAGACGCCCATGCGCCAGACGCCATCGATCTCCATCTGCCGCGCCATCATGTCGAAGAGGCGCGTTCGCTCCGGCGAATCGGGCATCACCTTGATCTGGTCGTACATCTTGTCGAACGCGGCCGACTTGTAGCACGCGTGGTTGCTCTGATGGATGTTCGGTCCGTAGAGAAGCTGCATGAAATTCTCGCCGTCCGGGTAGTCGGAATGCCAGGCGGAGCCCCACATCTGGATCTGGCAGGCCTCGGCTGCCTTGATGTTGTCCGAGAAGGGGCTCTTGCGCGTGTCGAAGCGCACGCCGATGGCGTCCAGGTTCTTCCTCCACAGCTCGTCGTACTCGCGGCTGATCGCCTGCGGCTCGGAGGTAAGCGTGACAACGAGTCGTGAGCCGTCAGGGTGGTTCCGGTAGCCGTCGGGTCCCTTCTTGTAGCCGAAGTAGTCGAGCAGCTTGTTGGCGAGATCGGGATCGTAAGGGACGATGCTGCGGTACTTCGGGTCGTGCCCCACGACCCCGGGTGGAATCGGGCTCTGGTCGGCCAGCGCCTGGCCCTTGCGGATGACCCGGATCTCCTCGTCGACGTTGTAGGCGAGGAGCAGTGCCCGGCGCAGCGCGATCCGCGGCAGGCTCATGCCCCCGATCGAGGGGTCCTCCATGTTGAAGAAGTAGTACGTGATCTCCGTTTCGGTGCTGCGGTCCCAGCCGATGCCCTGCTCGGCGAGATTCGGCGCGAGCTTATTGTCCGGGATGGCGATCGGTGCAAACGTTCCGAAGCGCTCGATGTAGTCGATCTGCCGATTCTGGAACGCAAGCCAGCGCGACTGCTCCTCGGCGATGATGTTGATCTCAACGCGGCCGATCTGCGGGATACGCTTGTCCTTCATCGCCGCCACCGCGGCCTTGTCGCGCGGATCGTCCGAGGCCTTGAAGTCCCAGATCACCTCGCGATACTCCGGGTTCGCCTCGAGCACGATCTTGGCCCGGCGGACCCACTCCTTGAGAACGTAGGGTCCCGTGCCCACCGGGTGCGCGTTGGTGTCCGTCGCGTAGGCTTCGATGATCTCGCGCGCGGTGCCGGAGGTCGTCGGCATCGCCATGATGTAGGCGAAGTTGTAGTCGGGCTCCTTCAAGCGGATGCGCAGCGTGTAGCGGTCCGGCGTCTCGAGGCCCGGGACCGGCGCGTCATAATCGAAGCGGCCGCTCTTGGCAGCTTTGGCCGATGCCTCATCGAGGCCCGCGATCTTCCCTTCGACGAGGAAGCGCCACGGCGAGCGGTTCGCGGGGTCCATCAGGCGCTTCAGCGAGTACGCGAAGTCCGCCGCGGTGAGCTCGCGCCGTTTGCCATTGAACGCCGGATCGGACTGAAAGTAGATTCCCTTACGAACATGAAATACATACGTCCTGCCATTGTCTGTCACCTCGGGAAGCGTTTCCGCGGTCAGGGGAACCAGCTTGGCGGGACGGGCGAGATAGTCGTAGGTAAGCAGCGACTCCATCGTCTGCTGGAGGACGGCGCTGGAGTAGACGTCCGAGACCTTGACCGGATCGAAGCCGGTCTCGGCTTCCTCGAAGGCGACGCGAAGCACCTTGTTGGAATCGGCACCTTGAGCGGGTCCGCTCGAAAGGAGCGCGACGCAACAAAGCCACGCTGCGCCGGCAGTAAACACACTTCGAAGGCGGGGCATGACGATGGGGAGGCCGGGACGAAAACGGCGCGTAATGTACCATTTCCGGGTTTGCTCGATGCCGCGACTGGGTCGGGATGTTGCTTGCTGCGACGCAATGCCTCCATATGGCGTGAAATGCCCCGGCGACTGCTGAAGCCCCCCTACTGGGATGACGCCACGCGCGCTTTGTCGCGCTGCGACCCGGTGCTGCGACGGCTCGTCCGCAGGCATCCGGGTATCCACCTCAGGCAGCGCAGCGATCCGTTTACGACGCTTGCACGGGCCATCGTCGGCCAGCAGATCTCGGTCAAAGCGGCCGAGGCGATCTGGAAGCGCTTCGTCGTTGCGGCCGGAGCAAGGCCCGGGCGCGGCTCTCTCAAACTGCTCCCGACGAGGGTTGCGGGGCTTGCGGTGCCGGCACTGCGCGGCTGCGGGCTCTCCGAACGAAAGGCAGAGTACCTGACCGATCTTGCCCGGCACTTCGACTCCGGTCGCCTCGATCCGACCGGCTGGAAGCAGCTCGACGATGAGGCGCTCATCGTCGCGCTCGTCGACGTCAAGGGCATCGGGCGCTGGACCGCCGAAATGTTCCTCATCTTTCACGAGCTGCGCCCGGATGTTCTGCCGGTAGCCGACCTCGGGCTGCAGCGCGCGATGGCGATGCACTACCGCGGCGGGAGGAAACTGACGCCGCGCGCGATGCTCGCGCAGGCCGAAGCGTGGCGCCCGTGGCGCTCGGTAGCGACCTGGTACCTGTGGCGCAGCCTGGATCCGATCCCGGTCGAGTATTGAGCGACAAGAAAACGTCGCAGGCTGCGCCACCTTACGCGGGGCTCACCCCCGCGGTCGTGCTCGACGCACTGGAAAGCGTCGGCCTGCGCGGCGACGGGCGGATGCTGGCGCTCAACAGCTATGAGAACCGCGTCTACCGCGTGAGCATCGAGGACGGCGCGCCATGCGTGGCGAAGTTCTATCGCCCGGAGCGGTGGACAGAGGCGCAGATCCTCGAGGAACACGCCTTCGTGCGCGAACTCGCGCAGCGGGAAATTCCGGTCGTCGCGCCGATCGCCTTTGCGAAACAGGACACGCTGCCGGCGTTCGACGGCTTCCGGTTCGCGGTCTATCCGCTTTGCGGCGGGCGCGAGCCCGACCTTGACCGGGCCGACACTCGCGTGTGGCTCGGTC
Organism: Casimicrobiaceae bacterium; assembly: GCA_036380055.1. Lineage (GTDB taxonomy): Bacteria > Pseudomonadota > Gammaproteobacteria > Burkholderiales > Casimicrobiaceae > PALSA-1003. The sequence goes on along the minus strand of DASVFM010000109.1, from coordinate 20,480 downwards.
GCTACATTGGCCGTATCCACGCCGTTGGCAGCGCTTCGGCTTTTCGCGCGCGGCCCACACTCGATATCGCGAGCTTCGGCGAGGAGCCCCGCGACTGGCTGCTCGGCCACTCGTTCATACCGTCGGATCTCGCTAACGCCTACGAAAGCGTGACGGCTCAAGCGCTCGCGGGCGTACGCGTCTGCTTCGAGCGCGCTGCCGATGTGCGGCAATTGAGGCTTCATGGGGACTGTCATCTCGGCAACGTGCTCTGGATCGCAGACGGCGCCATGGCCGGTCCGCACTTCGTCGACTTCGACGACAGTCGAGCCGGGCCCGCTGTGCAGGACCTCTGGATGCTGATCTCGGGCGATCGTGGCGAAATGTCGCGACAGCTCGTGGAACTGCTGGAAGGCTACGAGGATTTCGCCGCCTTCGACCGCCGTGAGTTGCACTTGATCGAAGCGCTGCGAACGCTGCGCCTGATCCACTACGCTGCCTGGCTTGCTCGCCGCTGGGACGATCCCGCCTTCCCCGCCGCCTTTCCGTGGTTCAACACCCAGCGCTATTGGCAGGATCGCATCCTCGAGCTACGCGAGCAGATCGCGCTGATGGACGAGCCCCCGTTGGACGTTTGACAGATCGACCGCGCCGTCGTTATCTCAGCACGCCGTCGACAAGATGCAGCGTGCGATCGAGCCGCGCCGCCAGATCCGGATCGTGCGTTACGATCACGAGGCTCGTGCCGATCCCACGGTTCAGCTCGAGCATTAGCTCGAACACCTGCTGCGCAGTGTGCCGGTCGAGGTTCCCGGTGGGCTCGTCGGCGAGCACGCAGGCGGGCTCGGTGACCAGCGCCCGCGCGAGCGCAACGCGTTGCCGCTCGCCTCCGGAAAGCTCCCCCGGGCGGTGCTCACTGCGCGCAGCGAGTCCGACACGCTCCAGGATCGCAGCCGCCCGCCCACGCGCCGCCGTGTGCGGCTCGCGCCGGATGTAGAGCGGCATCGCGACGTTTTCCAGTGCGGTGAACTCGGGCAGCAGATGATGAAACTGGTAGATGAAGCCGAGGGCGCGGTTGCGCACCTCCCCGCGCGCCGCTTCCGACAATCCGGCGAACGGCGCGCCCTGAACGAAGACCTCGCCTGCAGTCGGAGCATCGAGACCGCCGAGCAGATGCAGCAGCGTGCTCTTGCCCGAACCAGAGGCTCCGACGACGGCCACGCGCTCGCCGCGCGCGACTGCGAGGTCGACCCCGAGCAGCACGGGCACCTGGAGCGGACCCGCGCGGTAGGTCTTGCGCAGCCCGCGGCATTCGAGGACCGGAACGCCCTCACTCATAGCGAAGCGCCTCGGCAGGATTCACCCTGGAGGCACGCCAGCTCGGGTAGATCGTCGCAAGCAAGGTCAAGGTAAAGGCAATCGCTGCGATCAGGATCACGTCGCCGGGCTGCACCTGTGAAGGGAGCTCGCTGATGTAATAGACCGTCTTGTCGAGAAACTGCACCCCGAAAAGGCGCTCGACGAACGGCACGACGGTCTCGACGTTGAAGGCGAGCGCAAGCCCGCCGGCGACGCCGAGCAGCGTCCCTAGGGTGCCGACCAGTGCGCCCTGGATGATGAAGATCGCGAGGATGCTCGCCGGCGACGCCCCTTGGGTGCGCAGAATGGCGATGTCGGCCTGCTTGTCGGTGACGACCATGACCTGCGCCGAGACGATGTTGAACGCCGCGACGGCCACGATCAAGATCAGGATGAGGAACATCATCCTTTTTTCGATGGCGACGGCGCGAAAGAAGTTGGCGTGATTGAGCGTCCAGTCGCGTACCTCGACATTCAGCGGGAGCGTGGTGGCGATCTCGCGGGCCACGCGTGGCGCAGCAAACAAATCGTCGAGCTTGAGGCGAACGCCGGTCACGTCGTAGCCGAGACGATAGAGCTTCTGTGCGTCGGCGAGATCGATCAGCGCGAGGCCGCTGTCGAACTCGAACATGCCGACCTCGAACACGCCCACCACGTGAAAGCTCTTGACGCGCGGGAGGGTTCCCGCCGGCGTAACGGTGCCCTGGGGCGTGATGACGACGACATCGTCTCCGACGCGCACGCCGAGCGCGTGCGCGAGCTCGACGCCCAGCACGATGCCGAACTCGCCGGGCTTCAGATCGGTGAGCCGCCCGGCGCGCATGCGTGTACTGATGTCATCGACCGTGTTCTCGAGGGAAGGATCGATGCCGCGAATCAGCGCGCCGCGGTTCGCACCGGCAGCGGAGATCATCGCCTGGCCGAGCACATAGGGCGCTTCGCCCTGCACGGCAGGATTGGCGCGAACCTGGTCAGCGACGGCCCGCCAGTCGGCCATGCTGCCGTCGAGCCCGCGGATTTCGATATGCGACGCGACAGACAGGATGCGCGTGCGCAACTCTTCCTGGAAGCCGTTCATCACCGACAGCACGACGATCAGCGCCGCCACGCCGAGCGCAATCCCGAGCATGGATACGGCGGCAATGAACGAGACAAAGCCGTTGCGGCCCGAGCCGCGCCGCGCGCGCGTATAGCGCAGGCCAACGAGAAGTTCGTAGGGTCTCAACCGCGTTCGCGAACGCGTTTCGGGGTCCGCAGCATCAAAGCAGCGCGAGTGTGCCACAAGCAGCGTGCTCGCTCTAGCGAGCATGTTAAGCTTGAACGCGCTTCTCTCGCCTTTGCGCCAGGTTCACCGTGCAGATCGCCCGCCGTCTCGTGCCGGATTCGGCAGCTGCGCTCGCCGCGGCGGGAGTGACGCCCGTCCTGGCGCGCATCTACGCTGCGCGCGGCGTGCGCTCGGCCGTCGAGCTCGCGGACGATCTGGGCCTGTTGCCGCCCTGGCGTTTACTCAAGGGCATCGAAGAAGCGGCGGCGCGGCTCGCCGATGCCATCGAACGCGGCGAGCGCATGCTCATCGTCGCCGATTACGACGCCGACGGAGCGACGGCCTGCGCGGTCGGCGTGCGCGGGCTTTCGGCGATGGGCGCGGAGGTCGATTACCTCGTTCCCAACCGCTTCGAGTTCGGCTACGGGCTTACGCCGGAGATCGTCGCACTCGCCGCGCAGCGAGATCCGCGTCTCATTATTACGGTGGACAACGGGATCGCCAGTGTCGAAGGCGTCGCCGCCGCACGAGCGCGCGGCATCGAAGTGCTGATCACCGATCATCATCTGCCAGGGGAGACGCTGCCCTCGCCGGCGCTGATCGTTGACCCCAATCAGCCAGATTGTGAGTTTCCGAGCAAGCATCTCGCCGGCGTCGGTGTGATGTTCTACGTGTTGACTGCGCTGCGCGCCGTGCTGCGCGCCCGGGGGCGATTCACCGAAGCCGGCGAGCCCAATCTCGCCTCGCTGCTGGATCTCGTCGCGCTGGGGACGATCGCAGACGTCGTCAGGCTCGATCAAACCAACCGCATCCTCGTGGCCCATGGTCTGCGGCGGATCCGCGCCGGCCGCGCCTGTCCCGGCGTGCGCGCGCTCTTCGACGTCGCGCGGCGCGACACCGCGCAGGCCACGACCCACGATCTCGGGTTTCTCGTCGGGCCGCGGCTCAACGCCGCCGGACGCCTCGCCGACATGTCGATCGGCATCGAGTGCCTGCTGGCCGATGACGGCGCGGTGGCGCTGCATGCGGCCGCGGAGCTCGACCGCTTGAACCGCGAACGGCGCGAAGTCGAGAGTGCGATGCAGGAACAGGCGCTGGCGCACATTGGGGAGACTCTCGCCGGCGACGCATACACGTTGTGCCTGTACCGTCCGGAATGGCATCCGGGCGTGATCGGGATCGTCGCGTCGAGGCTCAGGGAACGCTTTCACCGCCCGGCACTGGTGTTCGCGCGAGCTGACGGCGAGCTCCGCGGGTCCGGTCGTGCGATTCCGGGCTTTCATCTGCGCGACGCGATCGACCTCGTGGCCAAGCGCACGCCGGGCGCCATCCTGCGTTTCGGCGGGCACGCTCACGCAGCCGGGCTGAGCATCAGAGAAGCCGCCTTTGACGCGGTGGCCGCCGAGTTCGAGCGCGTGGCGCGGGAGTGGCTGCCGCCGGAAGCGCTGTCCGCAGCGCTGGAGACCGACGGCGAGCTCCACCCGGAAGAGCTTACGCTTGGCCTCGCGGAAGAATTGCGCGCCCGCGTCTGGGGCCAGGGGTTTCCGTCGCCAGTGTTCGACGGCGAGTTTTCTGTCCTGGAGCAGCGTTGCGTCGGCGGCGAGCACGTACGGGCAGTGCTGGAATATTCGGGTCGACGTATCGATGCGATTGCCTTCCGGGCGGGCGCGAGCTTGCCTGACCGATTCCACGCGGTTTACCGGCCTGAACGCGACGACTACCGCAGCCTGCCGTCGCTGCAGCTGGTCATCGAGCGCTGGGAGCCTCGGCCCTAGATGTAAGTGCGCGCATACTTCGGTGCATGCCCGCGAGCTGGAAGCCATGTGGCAGCGCGTTGATAGGGCCCCTCTCGCGTGCGGCTCGGCAATCGTCGACCCGTTCTGGCTCGGTCCTCGATTTGGCGACTAATTGATTGATATCAATGATTATTACCGAAAACGCAACAGAATGGTCGTAAGGCGCTATTTTCATTTGCCTGCAACATTGTGCGATGCATTCAAAAGGCGTACAGTCCGCTGCGGTGCAACAGGGCACAAGACCCCTGCGCCTAACCATCCGGGGGCCAGAGAGGGAAAGCATGGGACTTAACGGAAATGGTTCGAAGCGGCTGAATGGCAAGGTTTCGATCATTACCGGAGGCGGTCAGGGGATAGGAAGGGCGACCGCAATCAAGTTCGCATACGAGGGCGCCAAGGTCGCGGTCTGCGACATCAACATGACCGCTGTGGCCGAAACGCTCGCCCAGATCCGCGACATCGGCGGCGAGGCGCTCGGCTTCCAGGTCGACGTGACCGACAAGGAAAGCATCGCGCGTATGGTGGAAAGCGTGATGTTCGCTTGGCACCGCATCGATACGCTCGTCAACAACGCAGGCATCGTCCAGGATGCCCGCTTCTCAAAGATGACCGACGAGCAGTTCGAGCGCGTCATCGACGTCAACCTCAAGGGCGTCTACAACTGCACCAAGGCAGTCGTCGACATCATGCTGCAGCAGAATTCCGGTTGCATTCTCAACGCCTCGTCGATCGTCGGTCTGTACGGCAATTTCGGCCAGACGAATTACGCCGCGACCAAGTTCGGCGTCATCGGCATGGTGAAGACCTGGGCGCGCGAGCTCGGCAGCAAGGGCATCCGCGCCAACGCAATCTGCCCCGGTTTCATCGAGACACCGATTCTCGATTCGATCCCCGAGAAAGTGCTCAAATCCATCGAGGAAAAAGTCCCGATGGGCCGCCTCGGCCGTCCTGAAGAGATCGCCAACACCTACGCGTGGCTCGCATCCGACGAGGCGAGCTACATCAACGGCGCAGTCATCGAAGTCTCAGGCGGCGTCACGATCTAGCGGCTCGCCGCGGTCTTGAGCGCGGCGCGATCCCACGGTACGATGAGCGGTCCGTCTTGACCGGCCGCCCGCGTGCGAATCCTCGCCCTCCTTGTGTTGGTGTTTGTTGTCGGCATTCTCGATGCCGGGCAGGCCCATGCACTCGACAAGGTCGACCCGTACATCTGCCCGACGAAGACCGAAAGCAGCGGCCTCGAATGCTTCCTCGAGGCCGTGCCGCAGACCTACACCATGTGCCGCCAGATCAAGAGCATAGAGATCATCGAATTCGGCATAGCGGGCGCGCAGGAGGGCGTGAACGGCGCGAAGACCGAATACTGCATCGACAAGCACCGGCTGCTCATCACGCGCCCATACCAGGCGGCGCTGCGCGAGACTTCCCACTACAAGGATCAGGTGCAGGGGTTGCGGAAGCTCTACGACATGTGGCTCGACAGTCTCAGCAAGCTGCTCCCAGCCGCCGGCGAGACCGACGCTGCGTATAAGGAGCGCGTCGCTCTGCCGTACACTACCTTCACCGAACAGATCCAGAAGATCCGCGTCATGGTTGCCGCGGCCGCCCAACCCGCACCGAAGGTTGCTGCCACCAAGCAGAAGAAGAAAAGCAGCCAGTGACGTCGCGATCCACGTGACTGCGGCCCAGGGCGGGCGCGCCAGCGTCGGTCGTCCCGCACGATGATCGAGGGGCTCGATCGCATCTTCGATCCACTGGGCCCGTTGGCAAGCGAACTGCCGGCGTACCGCTTTCGCCCGCAGCAACTCGCCATGGCGGAAGCGGTCGCGCGCGCCATTGACGGCGGCGGTCAGCTGCTCGCCGAAGCGGGCACGGGCACCGGCAAGACCTTCGCCTATCTCGTGCCGGCGCTGCTCTCCGGCGGCAAGGTGATCATCTCTACGGGAACCAAGACACTGCAGGATCAGCTCTTTCAGCGCGACCTTCCGATCGTGCGCCGTGCGCTGAGGCTTCCGCTGACTGTGGCGCTGCTCAAGGGTCGTGCGAATTACCTTTGCAAGCATCACCTCGAGCGCACTGCGGCCGAAGGCACTTTCGCGTCGCGCACCGATGTTCGCTTCCTTAAGCGTATCGAGGCGTTCGCGCAGAGCACGACCGCCGGCGACAAGTCAGAGCTCGCTGACGTCCCCGACACCGCGAGCATCTGGGGGCAGGTGACATCCACCCGCGACAACTGTCTCGGCGGCGAGTGCCCTCACTACGACGGGTGCTTCGTGATGAACGCCCGCAGGGAAGCGCTCGCGGCGGATGTCGTCGTGGTGAATCATCACCTTTTCTTCGCCGACGTCGTGCTCCGGGACGAAGGGCTGAGCGAGCTGCTGCCCGCCTGCAATACCGTCATCCTCGACGAGGCGCACCAGTTGCCCGATACCGCAACGCTGTTCTTCGGCGAGGAGCTGACCGCGGGGCAGCTCGCCGAGCTCGCGCGCGATGCCGAGATCGAGGCTCTGAGGGCGGCGCGCGATTACGCGCCGCTGCCCGCTGCTGCGCAGGCGTTGACACAGGCGCTGCGCCTGCTGCGCCTCGCCGCCGGTGACGCACCGGCGAAGCTGCCTCGGGTCGAGGCGCTGCGCAACGACGCTTTCGTCGAAGCGCTCGCCGAGCTAGGCCGCAGTCTCGACGGGCTGAGCGCCGAGCTTGCGCGTCAGGCCGAGCGAAGCGATGAGCTCGCGCAATGCGCCCAGCGCTCGTCGGAGCTTGGGGCGCGGCTCGCGCGCTGGCGAGATCCGGAGCACCAGGACGCGGGCACGGAATGGATTCGCTGGGTGGAGGCGTCGGGATCGGGCTGGCAGCTGCAGGCGTCGCCGCTGTCGATCGCCGAAGTTTTCGCGCGGCATGTCGCTGGGAGCGCGCGCTCGTGGATCCTTACTTCGGCAACGCTCGCCGTTGGCGGAGATTTCGCCCTCTACCGGCGCGAGCTTGGTCTCGAAGGAGCCGCGACCGGCTGCTGGGACAGCCCATTCGACTACGGCAAGCAGGCCTTGATGTACCTGCCGTCCGGTCTGCCGGAACCGAACAGTCTCGAGCACACCGAAGCGGTGGTCGCGGCTGCCCTCCCGGTGCTGCGCGCGAGCCGTGGCCGCACGTTCTTCCTATTCACGACGCTACGCGCGCTGGCGCACGCACGTGAAGTTCTTTCCCAAGCGCTCGCCCGCGAGGGTCTCGATTTTCCGCTGCTCGTGCAGGGCGAGGGCTCTCGCAGCGAGCTGCTCGCGCGGTTCCGCAAGCTCGGCAACGCCGTGCTCATGGGAAGTCAGAGTTTCTGGGAAGGAGTGGACGTGCAGGGTCCGGCGCTCTCGGTCGTCGTCATCGACAAGCTTCCGTTCGCCCCGCCTGACGATCCCCTGCTCGCGGCGCGTCTGGAGCACATCGCGCGGCAGGGCGGGAGCCCTTTCTTCGACTACCAGCTGCCGCAGGCGGTGATAAGCCTGAAACAGGGCGCCGGGCGTCTGATCCGCTCGGAGACAGACCGCGGCGTTCTCATGATCTGCGACCGGCGACTAGTGGAAAAATCCTACGGGCGACGCATGTGGCAGGCGCTGCCGGCGATGCGTCGTACGCGCGAGCTTGCCGACGTGGTCGCCTTCCTGACCGAACCGGCCGAGGCAACCGCTGGGTGATCCGTTGCGAGATCAGGGCGGCGTAGTGCCGCTGTCGGCCTTGCTCTTGGGAACGGTGTCGTGCTCGAGAAGCTGCATCACCTCGTCGCCCTGCCAGAACTTCCACCATGGCTTGTCGCCGGGAAGGGTGTACTTCCCGTCGGGATACGTGCTCTTCAAAATGCGAAGGGTATCGTCCCGCAGCTGCGGCATCCCGAGCTTCTCGTAGCTGCGCGCCATGGTGATCAGGGCGTCCTCATTCCCCGGCGTCTGCGGATAGTTCGTCAGCGATAGCTGGGCACGGTTCACCGCAGCGACGTAAGCGCCCCTGCGGTAGTAGTAGTCGGCTACGTGAACCTCGTAGCTCGACAGCGCGTTCACGAGGTAGCGCATGCGCTGCCTCGAGTCGGCCGCGTACACGCTTTCGGGAAAGCGAGTGACGAGCTCGCGAAACGCGTTGAAGGACTCTCTCGTCATCTTCGGATCGCGCTCGGAGAGATCCTGTTCGACCACGTAGCCAAACACACCCTGGTCCTCGCGAAAGTTGACCACCCCCTTCAGATAGTAGGCGTAGTCGACATTCGGATGATTGGGATAGGTGCGGATGAATCGATCGCAGGCGGCGATCGCCGTCGCGGTTTCACCGGCGCGATAGTTGGAGTAAGCCCCCTCGAGAATCGCCTGCTGCGCGTACCTGCCATACGGGAAGCGCCCCTCGAGAGTGTCGTACAGCTTGATGGCCCGCGTATAATTCCCGGTCACCATCATGGTGTGCGCCTCTTGATACAGCTTCTCGGCGGACCACGTCGCAGTCTCCTCCTTGACCTCGGGGAGCAGATCGCAGCCGGCGATTCCTGACACGAGCAGGATCGCGATGAAGCACCGGCTCCAGGGCAGTGACAAGGCGAATCTTTCGGCAGCTGCGGTGAAGAGTGTCGATTATACCGCGCCGCTTCAAGGAAATTCGGTCCCACGCGAATTCACGATAGCCGACGATCTGGCCGGGCTGCGGCTCGACCAGGCACTGGCGCGCCTCATGCCCGAGCACTCGCGTACGCGGCTCAGGGCGCTAATCGATGCCGGAGGCGTAACCGTCGGCAGCGCAGCGGCGCCGGCCAAGCTGCGGCTGCTCGGCGGCGAACGCATTCGCGTCTTGCCCCTGCCTGCGCGCACGAGCGCCGCCCTCGCCGCGCAGCAGCTTCCGCTGTCGATCGTCTACGAGGACGATTGGCTGCTGGTCGTCGACAAACCCGCCGGACTGGTCGTTCACCCCGGAGCCGGCAATCCTGACCGTACCCTCGCCAACGCGCTGCTGCATTACGCGCCGGCGCTCGCCTCGGTGCCGCGTGCGGGCATCGTCCACCGTCTCGACAAGGACACGAGCGGATTGCTCGTGGTAGCGAAGACGGAGTCTGCGCATGCGGATCTCGTGCGGCAGCTGCAGGCGCGCACGGTCCGCCGGGAGTATCTCGCGCTCGTGCACGGTGCGCTCGCCGGGGGCGGTGATGTCGACGCACCGATCGGCAGGCACCCCATCCGACGCACCGCGATGGCCGTCGTCCCGACGGGCAAGCGTGCCGTCACGCATTACGACGTGCGCGAGCGCTGGGATGAGTTCACGCTCCTCCGCTGCCGGCTGGAGACCGGGCGCACGCACCAGATTCGAGTGCACCTTGCGGCGATCCGGCATCCGCTGGTGGGCGACCCGGTCTACGGTCGCAGGCGCGGCGCCGCTTTTTCGCGCCAGGCCCTCCACGCGTGGCGCCTCGGCCTCGACCATCCCGCGACGCGGCAAGCGATGCAATGGGAAGCGCCGCTACCCGCGGATTTCGCGGCGCTGCTCGAGTCACTGCGCTCGCGGTGAGCGCGATGTCGGCGTCCGCTGCGCTGCGGGTCCAGTTCGCCTCGCACGGCCTCGACTGGATCGTGCCGGACTGGCCGGTGCCCGCAAACGTGCGCGCGTTTTCGACCTCGCGCAACGGCGAGCAGGGAACGTCGTTCGATCTCTGCCAACGAGCCGAGGGCGATGATGCGCGACGCCGATTGCGGCGCTGGCTGCCGACGGATCCGCTATGGCTCGCTCAAGTCCACGGTGCCGACGTCGTCGACATCGACCGTATCGATGCCGAGTCGTCACCGGAGGCGCCGCCTCGAGCGGACGCGGCGGTCGCGCGCGGCGTCGGCAGGGTATGCGCCGTGCTCACTGCGGATTGCATGCCGGTGCTATTGACCGATCGCAGGGGATCGGTCGTTGCCGCGGCGCACGCCGGATGGCGGGGGATCGCTGCGGGCGTGCTCGAGGCGACGCTCGCGGCCATGGGTACGAATTCGCAAGCGGTCATCGCCTGGCTCGGTCCGGCGATCGGCCCGCAGGCCTTCGAGGTCGGCGCCGATGTCCTCGAGGCGCATTGCGCACGAGACCCTGGCGCCGCTGATTGCTTCGCGCCCCAGCCGCGGGACAAGTGGCTCGCCGATCTCTATGCGCTCGCGCGACGCCGCCTCCAGCGTGCAGGCGTGACGGCGATCTACGGTGGCGGACGCTGCACATTCACCGAACACCAAAGCTTCTTCAGCTACCGACGCGGCGGTACGGAGGCGGCAAGCCGCATGGCGACGCTTATCTGGCGCGATGCACCTTAGCCGATGCGTTTGTGCGGCAAGTTTCGAGCCGCTACACTCCGAGCGCACCGGGAGCCATGATCAGTGGACACGAAAGCGACGGTGATCGAACGGCCCACGCTGGTCGAGCAGTGGCAAGCGCTCGGCCGGGGTTGGGCGGACTGGTGGCTCGGAGGCGGCGCTTCGCCGTCAATCGCCGCGCTGCCGACCGATGTCGGCAATGCCGCTCTCGCGTTTCCCATGCCGACGGACGTGTGGATCGATCCTGCCGCCGCCGGGCGCCTGACCGAGGAGTACAACGAACGCCTGGAGAAACTCTGGGAGCGCGCTCTCGCCGGCGGTCATGCACCACGACGGGCCGAGGTGCAGGAAGAGGCTCCTGACCGACGCTTCTCCGGTAGAGCCTGGCACGACTATCCCTACTTCGCCTGGCTCAAGGATGTCTATCTGCTCTACGCAGAGTACCTCCGCGATCTTGCGGCTCTAGCCGAGGCGGAGCCGGAGGAAAAGAAGCGGCTGCAGTTCCTCGCCCGGCAGTATGCAGAGGCCATCGCCCCTTCGAACTTTCTCGCGACCAATCCCGAGGTGATCAAGCTTGCGCTCGACTCGGGCGGCGCAAGCCTCGCTCAAGGTCTCGCCAACCTCGTTCGCGATGCGCAGCGCGGGCGCATCGCCATGACCGACGAGAACGCGTTCGCGGTGGGCCGCGACCTGGCGCTCACGCCGGGAAGCGTCATTTTTCGCAACGCACTGATCGAACTTATCCAGTACGCCCCGACCACGACCGACGTCTATCGGCGGCCGCTGTTGATCGTCCCGCCCTGCATCAACAAGTACTACATCCTCGATCTGCGGCCGGAGAATTCGTTTGTGCGCCACGCAGTTGCCGAGGGGCACACCGTGTTCATGATCTCCTGGCGCAACATTCCCGCCGAGCTCGGTCACCTGCGCTGGGACGACTACCTGCGTCGCGGCGTGCTTGCCGCCGTGGATGTGGCGCGGCAGATCTCCGGCAGCAAGACGATCAACACGCTCGGATTCTGTGTCGGCGGCACGCTGCTCACCTGCGCGCTCGCCGTTCTGGCGGCTCGCCGGGAGCATTGCGTCGCCAGCGCGACGCTTCTCACCACGATGCTTGATTTTGCCGATCCCGGCGAGATCGGAGTGTACGTCTCCCCCGAGTACCTGGCCGCGCGCGAACCGGCGTTGCTCGCAGGCGGCCGCGTTCATGGCGGAGAGCTCGCCAGCGCATTCGCAAGTCTGCGACCCAACGAGCTCGTATGGAACTACGTCGTCAACAACTATCTCAAGGGCAGGACGCCACCGGCATTCGATCTCTTGTACTGGAACAGCGACTCGGCGAACCTTCCCGGCCCGATGTACGCCTACTATCTGCGCAATATGTACCTCGAAAATCGGCTGCGCGAACCGGGGGCGCTCACCATGTGCGGCGCGTCGATCGACCTGACTCGCATCGGGGTTCCGACTTACGTCTACGCTTCGCGCGAGGATCACATCGTCCCCTGGCGCACGGCGTATCGGACAACCGGGCTTCTCAGCGGCGACCCGGGCTTCGTGCTCGGCGCCTCCGGTCACATCGCGGGCGTGATCAACCCGCCGCGGCCCCCCAAGCGCAACTACTGGACCAATGAGCTTCTCACCGACGATCCGGACGACTGGTTCGCTCGAGCGGAGACGGGTGCCGGAAGCTGGTGGCCGCATTGGTATGCGTGGATCGCCGAGCACGGCGGCGGCACTCGAGCCGCGCCTCGCAGAGCAGGCAACGCGCGACATCGCCCGCTGGATCCCGCCCCGGGCCGTTACGTCGTGGAACAGGTGATCTGAGCTAACGCGCGTTTTGCGCTGGCAGCGACATGCGCTAACATCTGCGGCGACCCGCCCCGGATGGCGTCGGCAGTGCTTGTGTCGCTTCGAGCTCCGACGGAGACACCGATGACCCGCACGGGCGTCGCGCCTGCGGTGAAACGCAAGGCTGTATTCGGAGCCCGCAAATTCCCAAGCTCAAAACCTGAACCCGCGAGGAGGAAAGATGGCCAAGTCAACGCGCGTTGCGCTCGTCACCGGCGGTATGGGTGGTCTGGGCGAGGCGATCTGCGTGAAGCTCGCCGCGCTGGGGTACGAAGTCGTGACCACGCATTCGCCGGGCAACACCAAGGCGCAGGAATGGCTGGCGGCGATGAGGAAGCAGGGATTCCAGTTTCACGCCTATCCCTGTGATGTCGTCGACTGGGATTCCTGTGTAGCCTGCGTCGCGCAGGTGACCAAGGACGTGGGTCCGGTCGACGTGCTGGTCAACAACGCGGGCATTACCCGCGACACGACGTTCAAGAAGATGGACAAGGCGAACTGGGACGCCGTCATCAGGACCAATCTCGACTCCTGCTTCAACATGACCAAGCAAGTTTGCGACGGCATGGTCGAGCGCGGCTGGGGCCGCGTAATCAACATCTCTTCGGTCAACGGCCAGAAGGGCGCGTTCGGTCAGGTGAACTACTCGGCCGCCAAAGCGGGCATGCACGGATTCACGAAGGCGCTCGCCCTCGAGGTTGCGAAGAAGGGGGTGACCGTGAATACGATCTCGCCCGGCTACATCGGCACGAAGATGGTGATGGCGATCCCGCAAGACGTGCTCGACAGCAAGATCATCCCCCAAATCCCGATGGGCCGGCTTGGCAAGCCCGACGAAGTCGCCGGTCTCGTAGCCTACCTTGCCTCGGACGAAGCAGCATTTGTCACCGGCGCCAATATCGCCATCAACGGCGGGCAGCACATGTTCTAGCCATGACCGCTCCGCGCCTGCGAAAGCTCCTTCCTGCCGCGGTCATCGCGCTGCTCGCCGTCTCGACTGCAGCAGAGGCCCAGTGGGTGCTCCTCGCGCGACGCGCGGTCGGGCGAGTCGAACAGATGTCGCAAACGCAGCCGGACGGGCCGAGCTACGATTCGGCCGTGGTGATGCTCGACGCGCCGGCCGACAAGGTCTACGCCGCCGTGGTGAGCGGGGTGAAGAAGAAGGAGGGGATCACCGTTACCCGCGAAGACGCATCGGAGCGTCTGATTCAATTCACCAATGGCCAGCAGATCGCAGGCATCAAAGTGAGCCCGCTCGGCGACGATCTCTCTCACCTGCTTATTTCATCCGCTCACAGCGGATCTCAGCCGAATGCGGCGCAGTTGGTTTCCGACAGCGTCCTGCGCGTGTGCGCCGAGATGAACGTCGTCTGCTCGCGCGCGCAGCAATAAAAAAAGCCCCGCAGGTTGCCCTGCGGGGCGAGGCTGTATCATTTAGGAGGAGGAAAATGATACAGAAGGAGTCATCACAACCGATATAGAGACAGCCAGCCGTTTTTCAAGTTCCCTCCGCCGAACCCCTTTCGACTCGTTCCGGGGCGGTAAATCCAAGCCGCCCCGTTGCTTCTACCCGGTACTTAGGCAGCCTTCCGGCCCTTGCCGGTCGACTTCGCAGCATTGGTCGCGTTGGCAGTAGCCGCCCGGACCGAAGCGTCCGCAAAGTTCACGACCTGCTTGGTCGCCTTCGAGAACTGGTCGAACGCCGCAGTCGTTGCCGCGACGGTGGACTTGAGCGCAGTCACGGCCACGTCGGAGCCCGCCGGGGCGTTCTTGGTCGCCTTCTCGACCCACGCTGCCACACCCTTGGTGTAGGTAGCCCAGGCTTCTTCCGCCAGAGCCGAGAAGTCGGCTTGCGCTTGCGACGCGATCTCGTACACGCCGCGCGAGTAGCCAAGCGCGCTTTGCACGCCTGCGTCGGCCAACTTGGCGCGCAGCGCGAGAAACTCTTGCACGTCCCTTACGCCGGCGACGGCGTTGGCGCTGTTGACACCTTGCTCGAGCGCTGCCTTGGCCGCCTGGAGGTTCAGCTTCGTCAGGCGCTCCGCCTTTTCGAGGGAGAGCGACGCCAGCTTGATCGCGTTGTCATAGCCGGCCTTGTTGATTTCGGCGAATTGTTCCGTTGCGTTGTACATGGTCTTCCTTTCCGTTTGAGGTCGAACTCTGTTCAGACAGCCCGCAGCGTAGGGTTTGACGGCCGCCGCTTACGGCTTTCTTCCCGGGGTCTCAAACCTTTGCTCAACCCCTTTTTGCTGCATCGCACAAAACGAATTTTAGGAGGGCAAACCGCCCCTGTCAAGGATTTTTTGTGCGTCGCGTCATGGACCGCAACCGCCTAGGGCTGACCAAATCAAACGCCTAAATAATCAGCGAGTTATAATGTTTGACTGCCCTCTGGAGCTGCAAATGAACAAGTCGTTGCGCGTCATCAAGAAGTACCCGAATCGCCGTTTATACGACACGGCCAACAGCGGTTACATCACGCTGGCCGACGTGAAGCAGATGGTGCTCGAGCACATCGACTTCCAGGTCATCGACGCCAAGTCCGGGGAGGACCTCACCCGCAGCATCCTGCTGCAGATCATCCTCGAGGAGGAGTCTGCGGGCATGCCGATGTTCTCGAGCGAGATGCTTTCCCAGATGATCCGCTTCTACGGCAACGCCCTGCAGGGGATCATGGGCAACTACATGGAGCAGAACGTCAAGGCGTTCCTCGTCATCCAGCAGAAGCTGCAGGACCAGGCGAAGCAGATCTACGGCGACAAGATGATGCTCACTCCGGATCTGTGGAAGCAGTTTCTGCAGATGCAGGCGCCCGCGATGCAGGGCATGCTGGGCAACTACCTGGAGCAGAGCGCGAAGCTGTTCATGGACATGCAGCAACGCATGCAGGACCAGACGAGGGGGTTGTTCACAAACTTTCCCTTCCCCAATTTCGGCGCCGCGCCCGGCACGCCGGATGAGGACAAGAAGCGCTGAGACTCCGCGGCGCCCGATGAGAGCGCCGCACTCATTGCATTGCAGCGTGCGAAGCTTGCGCAGCGCGCAATCCCCGATCTGGTCATGAAGCGTCGCTCCCAGACGGTGCCACGCGTCGGCTTCGTGTCGCTGGGCTGCCCGAAGGCGCTAGTCGATTCGGAGCGCATCCTCACCCAGCTTCGTGCCGAAGGCTACGCGATTGCGCCGCAATATGAGGAAGCCGACCTGGTGGTCGTCAATACCTGCGGCTTCATCGACGCCGCGGTCGAGGAGTCGCTTGCTGCGATCGGCGAGGCCGTCGCCGAGAACGGCAAGGTCATCGTTACCGGCTGCCTCGGAGCGAAGGATCGCGGCGCTTTTGTGAAAGCGGCGCATCCGAAGGTCCTCGCCGTCACGGGGCCGCACGCGGCCGGCGAAGTGATGGCCGCGGTGCACGCGCAGTTGCCGAAGCCTCACGATCCTTTCGTCGACCTCCTGCCACCGCAGGGGATCAAGCTCACGCCGAAACATTACGCGTACCTCAAGATCAGCGAGGGATGCAATCACCGCTGCACGTTCTGCATCATTCCGTCGCTGCGCGGGGATCTCGTCAGCCGGCCGCTGGGCGAGGTCATGAACGAGGCCGAGAACCTGCTGCGAGCGGGAGTGAAGGAGCTCCTGGTCGTCTCGCAGGATACGAGCGCATATGGCGTGGACGTGAAGTACCGCACGGGCTTCTGGCGCGGCAGGCCCCTGAAAACGCGGATGACCGAGCTCGTGACTGCGCTTGGCGAGGCAGCCGCCGAGCACGGGGCATGGGTACGCTTGCACTACGTGTATCCCTACCCGCACGTCGACGAGGTCATCCCGCTGATGGCCGAGCGGCGGGTGCTGCCTTACCTCGACGTTCCGTTTCAGCACTCGAGCCCGCGCATCCTGAAGCTCATGAAGCGTCCGGCGAACGCGCAGAACAATCTCGACCGCATCCGCGCCTGGCGTGCCGCCTGCCCCGATCTGACGATCCGCTCGACGTTCATCGTCGGGTTCCCGGGCGAGTCGGAGGAGGAATTCGAGGAGCTGCTCGCGTTTCTGCGCGAAGCCGAACTCGACCGCGTCGGCTGCTTCGCCTATTCCCCCGTTGACGGTGCCGCTGCGAACGCGCTGCCGGATGCCGTGACGGAACCCGTAAAGGAGGAGCGGCGCGCCCGGCTAATGGCGGCGCAGGCGAAGATCAGTGCGCAGCGGCTGCGTCAGAAACTCGGCAAGACGATCACCGTCCTGGTCGACGAAGTCGACGGCGAGAACGCCATCGCGCGCAGTGCAGGAGACGCTCCGGAGATCGATGGAATCGTTCGCGTTTCTGGCGCGTCGGGTCTTTGCGTCGGCTCCTTTGCGAGCGTCAGGATCACCGCAGCGAGCGAGCACGACCTGCGTGCGAGTCTTGTCGCGCGCCGAGACAAGCGGACGGTACCGCCTTTGCCTGAGCGAAATCGATCAGCGCGCCGCTCCCTGCGCTAGAATGCCTGCTCTTATCACGTCGTCCGCAAGGCTAATGCTCGATCTCCGTCGCAAGTCCCCGGTCCTCATTGCCGCGCTGGCCGCATTGGCGGCGACACCCGCTCGAGCGTCATTTCTGTCCGGGGAGACGCTCGATTCGGCTGCGAACGTGCTTGCGATCATCGTTCTGATCCTCGTCCCGGTCGTTGCCATCGTGGTCTTCTGGATGGTCCACGTGCTGCCCGAGCGCTTCGCCGAGCAGCGCCACCATCCGCAAGCCAAGGCGATCCAGGTACTTTGCCTCCTCTCGCTCGTGTTCGGCGGCCTGCTTTGGCCGATCGCGTGGCTGTGGGCCTTTACCAAGCCCGTGGCCTACCGAGTCGCGTACGGCACCGACAAGGGCGAGGAATGGCACGAGGATATGGGCGAGAAGGCCAGGGCGGGAGAGCTTCTGCACGAGGAGCTCGAGCATCTGCGGACCGAGCTCGACCAGATGGCCGCGAGAGGGGCGCTGCCGCCGAACCTGAAGCAGCTCCGAGCGGATCTCGACGCGATCCAGCCCAAGGCGGCGACCCCGCCGGCAGGAGGCGCGGCGTAATGGAAATCCTCCTCCTCGGCATCTACTCGTTCTTCGTCTGGCTGATCTTCATCAAGTTCAAGTGGCTGCCGTGGAACATCTACTCGCAGGTCACGGTCGTCGTGATCCCGATCATCGCGCTGACCGTGCTAATCCTGAGCCTCAACGCAGTGGCGCCCTCCTCCGCCGACCTGCGCGTGTTCCGTTTCTCGGTGCCGATCGTCTCGCAGGTTCGCGGCCGGGTGATTGAGGTGCCTATCGAGGAAGGCAACGTCCCGGTCAAGAAAGGAGACGTACTGTTCCGCATCGATCCGACGCCTTACCAGCTGCAGGTCAACACGCTCACCGCGCAGCTCGCAAACGCCGTGGCACAGCAGAAGGAGATCGAGGAGTCGTTGAAAGGTGCCCAGGCGAAGATCGCTGAAACCAAAGGCGCTATCGAGCAGGCGACGTCAAGGACAGCCGAGGTAACCGCCAAGCTCGATCTCGCTCGCAAGCGCGTCGTGCAGTACCGCGAACTCGTCGCCACCGGTGCGGGCACGAAGTTCGATCTCGAGCAGGCGGAAGCCAATCTGAACGAGCTGACCGGGCAGCTAAATTCGGCCCGCAGCGCCGAGGCACAGGCGCGGGCAAGCGAACAGCAGGCGATCGCGTCGCGCGAGCAAGTGCAACAGAAGCTCGGCGCAAACGTGAACGGAGAGTACGCGCAGGTCGCCCAGATCCGCGCGCAGCTCGAGAGCGCGAAGTGGGACCTCGACCAGACGACCACGCGCTCGCCGTGCGACTGCTATGTCATCAACCTGCAGCTTCGGCCCGGAGGGTTCGTAGCTGCGCTGCCGGTCGCTCCGGTCATGACGCTGGTCGAGACGACGGGCAGCGTGGTGGCGCTGTACCGGCAGAACGAGCTGTGGCAGGTCGAGCCGGGCAACGAGGCGGAGTTCGCGCTGGAAACGATTCCGGGCCGGATCATCAAGGCGAAGGTCAACTCGATCGTCTGGGCGTCGGGAGCGGGTCAGCTGCAGGCGACCGGAACCGTGCCGATGACCGGCGTCCTGACCGCGCCTTCGCAGCGATTTGCCGTCAAATTCGACATCGCCGACAAGGACAAGGAACTGTTCCTCGCCGCCGGGGCCGCCGGCGATGCGGCGATCTACACCGATCACGCCGAGTTCCTGCACATCATCCGCAAGGTAATCATCCGCGTCGGCTCGTACATGAACTACCTGATCCTCAAGCTGCACTGACGCGATGCGGACAGGCCGCGCGCTCGCCGTTCTCGCCGCACTAGCGCTCACCGGCTGCGCGCTGAAGGAGATGCCGCCGCGCGAGGAGGTTGCGAGCCAGGCGATGCTCAATCTCACGCCGCCCGCGCAATGGGCTGCCACGCGCGGCAACGCGGGACCGGTCGCGGACAACTGGCTCGTTACGCTGAACGATCCGTGGCTCAACGAGCTGGTTAAGGAGGCCATCGCGTACAACGCGGACCTGCGCATTGCCGCGGCCCGCGTCGATGTGGCGGCCGCGTATCTCGCCGCCGCGAAATCGCCGGCATGGCCGCAGGTGAACCTGGTTGCCCGCGGCGGCGGCAAGATGAGCGGCGACTCCTCGGGCCTGGAAGGCGTGGGGCTGTTCGCATCCTGGGAGCTCGACCTCTGGGGCCGGGTGCGCGCGCAGGCACGCTCGAGCGAGCTGCAGTACGACTCTGCGAGGTTCGATGCGGAATACGCCCGGCAGTCGCTTGCTTCGCTGGTCGTGAAAGGCTGGATTCTCGCTGTCGAGTCCCGCCTCCAGAAGGCGCAGGCGGAAACCTCTCTGAGGTCCGCCGAGGAACTCGTCTCGCTGTCGCGCGACCGTCTTCGCGTCGGAAGCGGCGACGAATACGCTGTCACTCTCGCGCAGGCGAATGTCGAAGCGTTTCGCGACACGGTGCGCAATCTCGATCTCGTCTACGGAAACGCGCTGCGCGCGCTGGAGACACTTCTTGGGCGTTACCCCGCTGCGTCAGTCGCCGTGGCGGAGAAGCTGCCGGCCTGGCCTGGCGACATCCCGGCGGGGCTGCCTTCCGAGCTGCTCGAGCGGCGTCCCGATGTGGTCGCCGCCGAGCGCCGCGTCGCGGCGGCGTTCTATCGAACCGAGGAAGCGAAGGCCGCACGGTTGCCGCGCATCACGCTGGTGGCGAGCTACACGTCGATCAACTCCGAGCTGTTCGTATTGCAGAACCGCGACAATCCGGTA
Source organism: Casimicrobiaceae bacterium (assembly GCA_036380055.1). Taxonomy (GTDB): domain Bacteria; phylum Pseudomonadota; class Gammaproteobacteria; order Burkholderiales; family Casimicrobiaceae; genus PALSA-1003. Next base: position 671 of record DASVFM010000109.1, on the reverse strand, counting down.
TTCAGCGCCGGCGCAGGTCTGCTTCAGCCGCTCTTCCTCGGCGGACTGCTGCAGGCGCAGGTCGACGCCCGCACTGCCGAGCAGCAAGCAGCGATCGCGGAGTACGGCAAGGTGGGCGCTCGCGCGTTCGGTGAAGTGGAAGGCGCCCTCGCGGCGAGCGCGAGGCCACGTTCGTTTTCGCTTACCGCGCGGGTGAGGATCTCCTCGCGCTGCGTCGCGGTGACGCCCGCCGAGAGCGCGCCTTCGACTTCGCCGAACGCGCGCTGGCCCACCTTGCCGTAGTCGACGATTGCCGCCTGCTGCTCGGCAGTTCGGGCGTCGACCTGCGCCTGCAGCAGCCCGCCGAGAAAGATCGGCTGCAGAAGCCCGGCGCCGGCGCTGAACACCGGGTTGTCGCGGTTCTGCAGCACGAAGAGCTCCGAGTTGATCGACGTGAAGTTCGCCACCAGCGTGATGCGCGGAAGCCGCGCCGCTTTCGCCTCCTCGGTGCGATAGAACGCGGCAGCGACGCGCCGCTCCGCGGCGACGACGTCGGGACGCCGCTCGAGCAGCTCGGAAGGCAGGCCGGCCGGAACCGTTACCGGGCGGAAGGTATCGAGCTCCTCTGGAGTAGCGCGCGCAATCGGGCCGGGATTGCGCCCGAGCAGGACACAGAGCGCGTTCTCCTGAAT
>DASVFM010000108.1:0-16055 GCA_036380055.1 Casimicrobiaceae bacterium | reverse complement strand
AGCGCCCTGCGCACAGGGGCGCCCGCGCGTCGTGCGAGCGTCAGATGCGGCGCGTACGGACGCTCGTCGAGCGAGAACCCAGCCTCGCGGAGTGCGAGCGCAAGGCGGCCTTGCAGCGTCACGAGTTCGAGTTGCGGGGCGCTCGCGCCCAGCCACGCGATGCCCGTCCGCGCGAAGGATCCGATCTCGTCGAGCGCAAGCTGAAAGCGATGGCTGGCCACGGCGCCCGCCAGGGCTTGCAACGCCTGCACCTGCCGGGCGGACTGATCGCCCAGGAACGCAAGCGTAAGGTGGAGATTCTCCCGCGTCGTGGCGCGGCCGTGCGCCTCCTGTGCGACCTCGCGGGCGAGCTCGGCCAGCGCGGTGCGCAGCGCCCCATCAGGCCAGAGGGCGAAGAAGACTCGTGCGGAAGCCGGGTCCATCGCCCCGAATATAAAGCAACGGCGCGACGCCCCTGCAGGCGCCGCGCCGTTCGGCGGCCGTCAGAGATCCGGCTCAGCCGTTGGCGACCGAGAGCTCCGCCTTCGGCTTTTCGAAGAACTGCTCGTCCTCGGTCGAGCCCTTGAGCGCGGTCGTCGACGACTGTCCGCCCTGGACAGTCTGGGTGACCGCGTCGAAGTAGCTCGTGCCGACCTCGCGCTGGTGCTTGATGGCCGTAAATCCCTTCGAGACGGCGGCGAACTCCGCTTCCTGCAGCTCGACGAACGCCGTCATCTGGTTGTGGGCGTAGCCGTGGGCGAGGTTGAACATGCTGTAGTTCAGGCTGTGGAAACCCGCCAGCGTGATGAACTGGAACTTGTAGCCCATCGCCGCCAGCTCGCGCTGGAATTTCGCCACCGTCGCATCGTCGAGGTTCTTCTTCCAGTTGAACGACGGCGAGCAGTTGTAGGCGAGCATCTTGCCCGGATATCGCGCGTGAATCGCGTCGGCAAACGCCCGCGCGAACTGCAGATCGGGTTTGCCCGTCTCGCACCACAGCAGGTCAGCGTAGGGAGCGTAGGCGAGCCCGCGCGAAACCGCCTGCTCGAGGCCGTTTCGGGTCTTGAAGAAGCCCTCGACGGTGCGCTCCCCCGTGCAGAACACCTTGTCGTTGGGGTCGATGTCGGAGGTAACCAGGTCCGCCGCCTCGGCATCTGTGCGCGCCAGGATCACGGTAGGCACGCCCATGATGTCGGCCGCTAGCCGCGCCGCGACGAGTTTCTCGATCGCCTCACGCGTCGGCACCAGCACCTTCCCGCCCATGTGACCGCATTTCTTGACCGACGCCAGCTGGTCCTCGAAGTGCACACCTGCCGCCCCGGCCTCGATCATCGCCTTCATTAGCTCGAAAGCGTTCAGAACGCCGCCGAAGCCCGCTTCGGCGTCGGCAACAATCGGCGCAAAGTAGTCGACGTCGCCTGTGCCCTCCATGTGCTGGATCTGGTCAGCGCGCATGAAGGTGTTGTTGATGCGGCGGACGACGCCCGGCACCGAATTCACGGGATAGAGCGATTGATCGGGGTACATCTCGCCGGCAATGTTGGCGTCGGCGGCAACCTGCCAACCCGACAGATAGATTGCCTTCAGTCCGGCCTTGACCTGCTGCAGCGCCTGGTTGCCCGTCATCGCTCCGAGCGAGTTAACGAAAGGCTCCTCGGTGACGAGCTTCCAGAGCTTTTCGGCGCCGCGACGCGCGAGCGTGTGCTCGACGTGCAGCGAGCCGCGCAGCCGCACGACATCCTCGGCGGCATAGGCGCGCTTGATGCCCTTCCAGCGCGGGTTTTCCGCCCAGTCCTTCCTAAGTCTTGCCGCTTCCAGATCGTAGTTCATGCCGCTCCCGTCGCGCTCCGTGTGAAGGCAAATCGTGATCGCGTGGCGCTCCGATCTGCTGCGCCGCGCCTGACCGGTCGATCAGTTCACCATAACAAAGACAAGGGTCTGTGACAATAGAAAATATGGCGGCGCAATAGAACATTTACACATAAAAATCATGCTATTAAAACGAGATTCCGTAGAGCGGAAGGAAATTGATACACGGGCGACAGGTTGTTGTTGCGACGCACGAAAGACTCGGCGCCGCCATCGTGTTCCGAGTGCTCCAAGTAGCTGATTCCAAGCGACAAAGGTTCTAGCTCTGGCGGTGGCTCGCACCGAAAGGGCGTCGATGCTTCCGGAATGGGATTCCAAAGTTGCCCGCTCCCGGGATGATTCGGCGGCGCTACCGCGCCCTGTGCGTCAGCCGAGCGTATCTGCCCAAATGTTTCGCGCCCACGCAGCGGCGAATTCGCCTTCCTGCAGGCTCGCTACGTCTGAAACGCCGCTCGTGCCCGGAACGACGGTCATTGTCTTTGCCTGCGCGTCGTACGCGTGCACGGAGGCGACGTGCGCCGCCCGGCGGTCATCGATGTAGCTGTAGCAGGCGTTGGCGATCACCGGCGAGGCGTTCACCTCCTGCCCGGTCAGCAGGGCAACGATCGCCGCCGCGCAGACCTTGGCCTGCTGGTTTGCGATGTGCCCCGATTTCGGCATCAGGGGCGCTGTCTGGATCGCATCACCCAGCACGTGGATGTTCTTTTGCGCCGTCGATTCGTAAGTCAGGAAGTCCACTTGGCAGAAGCGCTCGTTGGCGTTGGCCATGCCGAGCTGCCTGGCGATCGCGCCGGCGCGCTGCGGCGGAATCACGTTGAGAACATCGGCCTTCACTTCGTCGAAGTCGAGCCGCGCGGTCAGGGTCCCAACGTCGACATCGACGAGTTCGCTGTCAGGGCGGTACTCCACGATGCCCCTGTAGCGCTCGCTCCACGCTGCGGTAAACAGCGCTTTCTTCGACTGCACCTCCGGGTTCGCGTCGAGAATGATCACCTTCGACCGCGGCTTGCGCACGGAAAAGTAGAACGCTACCTGGCAGGCGCGTTCGTAGGGACCGGGCGCACAGCGGTAGGGCGCTTTCGGGACGTGCAGCACGAACACGCCGCCGTCGGGCATCGCCTCGAGCTGCCGGCGCAGCGCGATGGTTTGCGGTCCCGCCTTCCACGCGTGCAGCACCTTTGCTTGCGCCTGCGCGCTCGCAAGCGATGGCACCTGGGCCCAGATGAAGTCGATGCCCGGGGCAAGAACGAGGCGGTCGTAGGCGAGGCTCGCGCCGCTCGCGAGGCTGATCTGCCGGCCGCTCGGATCGATGGCAACGGCCTCGTCGCTCAAGCGCCGCACGCCCCATCGATCGAGTCCGTCGTAGGCGATCGTGATGTCCTCGAGACTGCGGCTTCCGCCGACGACGAGGTTCGACATCGGGCAGGAAACGAATTCGCGCTCGCGCTCGATGAGCGCAACGTCGATCGCGCCAGCGCTCCACTTGCGGATGTACTTTGCGGCAGTCGCGCCGCCGTAGCCCGCGCCGACCACGACGACCCGGGCCCGTTCGGCAGCGGCCCTGCCAATCCCCAGCGAGACGCCCGCCAGCGAGGCGACGCCGGCCTTGAGGAAACCGCGCCGCTTCACACGCATCGGCTCAGTCCTTCGGCTGCGCGGCGAAGTATGCTGCTGCAGCCTCGATCTCGACTTCGCTGTAGCCTCTGGCGAGCTGCTGCATGATCGTTGAGGGTCTCTTGCCACTGCGGAAATCCTGCATCAACCGGATCAGCTCCTGCTTGTTCCGCCCGGCGAGTGCAGGGAAACGCCCACGGCTCCTTCCGTCCGTGCCGTGGCAATTCGCGCAGTTGGCAGCGACGTCGCGCCCAAGCTCATCGCCCTGGCCGCCGTGCGCGGGCGCGCCGAGCATGAGCAATGCAGAACCCAAAAACACTCCGGCGATCGGGTGCATCAGCTCCCTCTCCGAAAAAGCAAACGGGGGCACTCGCCCCCGTCCGGGTGGTTAGCGGAGAACCGCCTCAGGCGACCGGCTCGGGCTCCTTCGTCTCCTCGAAGATCAGCTTGATCCGCTCCTCCTCATCGACATCGATTGTCACCTTGCCGCCGTTCGCAAGCCGGCCGAAGAGCAGCTCATCGGCCAGCGCCTTGCGAATCGTGTCCTGGATGAGTCGCGCCATGGGCCGCGCGCCCATCTGCGGATCGAAGCCCTTACGCGCCAGGAATTCCTTGAGCTCCGGCGTGAACGAGGGCTCGACCTTCTTCTCGTGCAGCTGGTTCTCGAGCTCGAGCAGGAACTTGTCGACCACGCGCAGGATGACTTCGTGATCGAGCGCCGCGAACGAGATCGTGGCATCGAGCCGGTTGCGGAACTCCGGCGTGAACATACGCTTGATCGACTCCATCTCGTCGCCAGCCTGCTTGTTGTCGGTGAAGCCGATCGTGCTCTTCGCCAGCATGTCGGCGCCGGCGTTGGTGGTCATGATGACGATCACGTTGCGGAAGTCAGCCTTGCGCCCGTTGTTGTCCGTGAGCGTGCCGTGATCCATCACCTGCAGCAGGATGCTGAAGATGTCGGGATGCGCCTTTTCTATCTCGTCGAGCAGCAGCACGCTGTAGGGGTGCTTGGTAATCCCCTCGGTGAGCTGGCCGCCCTGATCGAATCCGATGTAGCCCGGCGGCGCGCCGATCAGGCGCGAGACCGCATGGCGCTCCATGTACTCGGACATGTCGAAGCGGATGAGCTCCACGCCAAGGCAATAGGCGAGTTGCCTCGCGACCTCGGTCTTGCCCACCCCGGTCGGACCGCTGAAAAGGAAGTTGCCGATCGGCTTGCGGGGATTGCCCAGCCCCGAGCGCGCCATGCGGATCGCGGCAACCAGCGCGTCGATCGCCTGGTTCTGCCCGAACACCACGTTCTTCAGGTCACGGTCGAGGGTCTTCAGCGCATTCCGATCATCGGAGCTCACGTTCTTGGCGGGGATGCGAGCGATCTTCGCTACGATCTCCTCGATCTCCGTCTTGTTGATCACCTTCTTCTGCTTGGACTTCGGCAGGATCTTCTGTGCTGCACCCGCTTCGTCGATCACGTCGATCGCTTTGTCGGGAAGATGCCTGTCGTTGATGAAGCGCGCCGAAAGCTCTGCAGCCGTTGTAAGGGCCGCGGGTGCGTACTTCACGCCATGATGCTGCTCGAAACGGGTCTTCAGCCCGCGCAGGATCTCGATCGTCTCCGCGATCGACGGTTCCGGCACGTCGATCTTTTGGAACCGCCGCGAGAGCGCATGATCCTTCTCGAAGATCACCCGGTACTCGTTGTAGGTGGTCGCGCCGATGCACTTCAGCGCTCCGGTGTTGAGCGCCGGCTTGAGCAGGTTCGAGGCGTCTAGCGTCCCCCCGGAGGCCGCCCCTGCCCCGATGATCGTATGGATCTCGTCGATGAACAGGATCGTCTTGGGATTCTCTGTCAGCTGTTTGAGCACCGCCTTCAGCCGCTGCTCGAAATCGCCACGGTATTTCGTCCCCGCGAGCAGCGCGCCCATGTCGAGCGAATAGACCGTGAAGCCGCGCAACATCTCCGGCACGTCGCCGTCGTTGACCCGCCGCGCGAGGCCTTCGGCGATCGCCGTCTTGCCCACGCCCGCCTCGCCGACGAGCAGCGGATTGTTCTTCCGCCGCCGGCAGAGGACCTGGATCACGCGCTCGAGCTCGAGCTCGCGCCCGATCAGCGGATCGATCTTGCCCGTCTTCGCGAGTTGGTTGAGGTTGATCGTGTAAGCATCCAACGCCCCGGCCGATTGCTGCTCGCCCTCGCCCTCCTCCTTGGCCGACTCCTGCTTCTCCTGCTTCTGCTGGGCAGCCTTGGTGATTCCGTGCGCGATGTAATTGACGACGTCGAGTCGCGTCACCCCCCGCTGATTGAGGAAGTAGACGGCATGCGACTCCTTCTCCCCGAAGATCGCCACCAGCACATTCGCGCCGGTCACTTCCTTCTTGCCGGAAGACTGCACGTGCAGGATCGCCCGCTGGATCACGCGCTGGAAGCCCTGCGTGGGTTGCGTGTCCGCGTCCGAGTGCGGGGAGAGTCGCGGCGTGTGCTCGTTAATGAAATCGGTAAGAACCCCGCGCAACTCCTCCAGATCGACGCCGCAGGCCTTCAAGACCTCGGCCGCCGAAGGGTTGTCCAGCATGGCGAGCAGCAGGTGTTCGACGGTGATGAACTCGTGCTGCTTCTGTCGCGCCTCGACAAAAGCCATGTGGAGGGAAACTTCAAGTTCCTGCGCAATCATATCTGTCCGAACCTCGATCGCAGCGGCTTCCTACAATACCGCATTAACGCTTAAGTCTCCTCCATCGTGCACTGCAGCGGGTGCTGATGCTTGCGCGCGATGTTCACTACTTGGTCGACCTTCGCCGCCGCGACTTCCCGCGTATACGTCCCGCACACCCCCATCCCCTCGCGATGCACCTGGAGCATGACCTGCGTAGCCTTCTCGCGGCTCATCGCAAATACAGTCTGCAACACCACGACCACAAAGTCCATCGGGGTGTAGTCGTCGTTGAGCAGTATCACCTTATACAGTGGTGGAGGCTTGAGGCGGGTTTTCTCGACCTCAAGGACGCTCCCGTCCTGTTGCTGGATCGCCATGAAGTGCCGCGTGCCGCCGTCCGATGGTCTAATGTTTGATGATTGCAACAGATTTTTCAAGAGAAAGGCGGATTTTGGGTCGGTGGCTTGACTTCGCTGTCGCAAACCGCGTACAAATTTCCTCCCAGGAGTCTCTGCTGTCCCGGTTTGCCGCCGTACGTACCGATGCGCTTGCCGTAGATAGTGACTGCTCCAAACACCCTTTCCCTAATTCCGTAAGGAAGCAGCCTCATGGCAACCGGCACGGTCAAGTGGTTCAACGATGCAAAAGGTTACGGTTTCATAACGCCTGATGACGGCGGCGAGGACGTGTTCGCCCATTTCTCGGCCATCCAGATGAACGGCTTCAAATCCCTGAAGGAAGGTCAGAAGGTGAGCTTCGAGATCACCACGGGCCCCAAGGGGAAACAGGCTGCCAACATCCAGGCCGCTTGAGCTTACGCCGTCGCCTGCGACACGGGCGGCGCACCAGCAACGAAAACCCGCCGAACGGCGGGTTTTCCGTCTTCGCGTGGCACCCAAGCGGTGCGCGCCGCCGACTGGCGCCTCGCGCGAGGGCGAAGCACGGGTCCGGCTGCGGCTTCAGTGCGCTACATCCTTTCGATCATCGCCTTACCGAAACCGGAGGAGGAGACCTGCGTCGCGCCGGGCATGAGGCGCGCAAAGTCGTAGGTCACAACTTTGTCGGAGATGGCCTTCTCCAGGCTCTTCACGATCAGCTGGGCCGCTTCTTTCCAGCCCATATGCACCAGCATCATCTCCGCCGAAAGGATCTCGGAGCCGGGATTGACGTAGTCCTTGCCGGCGTACTTGGGCGCAGTGCCGTGGGTGGCCTCGAACATCGCAACCGAATCGGACATGTTGGCGCCTGGCGCGATTCCGATGCCGCCGACCTCGGCTGCCAACGCGTCGGATATGTAGTCACCGTTGAGATTCAGGGTCGCGATGACATCGTACTCGTCGGGCCGCAGCAGGATCTGCTGCAGGAAGGCATCGGCGATAACGTCCTTGACGACGATGTCGCGGCCCGTCCTCGGGTTCTTGAATTTGCACCAGGGACCCCCGTCGATCGGCTGCGCGCCGAACTCCTTCTGGGCGAGAGCGTACCCCCAGTCGCGGAAGGCGCCCTCGGTGAATTTCATGATGTTGCCCTTATGCACCAGCGTCACGGACTTGCGGTCGTTTGCGATCGCGTACTGGATTGCCTTGCGTACGAGCCGCTCGGTGCCTTCGCTCGACACTGGCTTCACCCCGATCCCGGAAGTCGCCGGGAAACGGATCTTCTTGACTCCCATCTCCTTGATCAGAAACTCAGTGAGCTTCTTCGCCCCGTCGGAGCCGGCGGGCCATTCGATGCCGGCATAGATATCCTCCGAGTTCTCGCGGAAGATCACCATGTCGACCTTTTCCGGCGCCTTGACCGGGCTGGGCACGCCGGCGAACCAGCGCACGGGGCGCAGGCATACGTACAGGTCGAGCTCCTGGCGGAGGGCAACGTTGAGGCTGCGGATACCGCCGCCCACCGGAGTGGTGAGCGGCCCCTTGATCGAGACCACGTACTCCTTGAGGATCGACATCGTCTCTTCCGGCAGCCACACGTCGGCACCGTATACCTTCGTCGATTTCTCTCCGGCATAGATTTCCATCCAATGGATCTTGCGCCTGCCACCGTACGCCTTGGCGACCGCCGCATCGACGACGCGAAGCATGACCGGGGTGATGTCGACGCCGGTCCCGTCGCCCTCGATATAGGGGATGATCGGCTGATCGGGAACGACGAGGCTGAAGTCCTTGTTGACTGTTATCTTGCGGCCACCGCTCGGAACGGTGACGTGCTGATACGCGGGCATGAGCGGGTACTCCTCAGGGGGAACGGCAGATTACAGCTGAACATCAATTATCCCGGATTCCCGCCGATCACGCCACGCGCCCCCGCGACGGTGCACCTAGGCGCGCGACTGCGTAGAATGGCATCTCGTGCCCGGCATCTCGTAAATTACGCGACCGAATGCAGCTGAATCGCGTCGCGACGGAATTCGCACCATGATACGGCGCCTGTTTGCGCGCCTGATCCCCGGCAGAGCGAACGCCGAGGCGCGCATCCACGGCCCCGAGTCGCAGCCGATTCGGCGCACCCAGCTCTCCCGCGGCGCGCTGGAGGTCACGCGCAAGCTGCAGCAGGCCGGTTTCAAGGCCTTTATCGTCGGCGGTGCCGTCCGCGATCTCATGCTCGGGATGACGCCCAAGGATTTCGACGTGGCCACGGACGCGACACCCGAGCAGATCAAGCCGCTGTTCCGCCGCGCGTTCATCATCGGCCGCCGCTTCCGGCTCGTGCACGTGCTCGCCGGGCCGGAGACGGTAGAGGTGTCGACGTTCCGTGCCAAGCAGACCGGGGAGGATGCCGCAGACGAGCACGGCCGGCTTCTGTCCGACAACGTGTTCGGCACGCAAGCGGAGGATGCGGTTCGACGCGACTTCACGATGAACGCGATGTACTTCGATCCGTCGACCGAGAGTGTTTGGGACTATGTCGGCGGCGTAGCCGACGTGAAAGCGCGACGGCTCAGGCTGATCGGCGATCCGGTCACCCGCTACCGCGAGGATCCCGTGCGCATGCTGCGTGCCGCCCGCCTTGCGGCCAAGCTGGGTCTTACGATCGAGACGAAGACGGCCGCTCCGATCACCCGTCTCGCTTCATTGGTTCAGAACGTACCTCCTGCGCGCGTCTTCGACGAGATGGAGAAACTGTTGCTCTCCGGGCACGCCGTCGAGTCGCTCAGGAGTCTGCGGCGGCACGGGCTGCACCACGGGATGCTGCCGTTGCTCGACGTCATCCTGGAGCAACCGCTCGGACAGCGCTTCATCGAGCTCGCGCTCGGCAACACCGATGAGCGGGTCGGTGCGGGCAAGCCGGTGTCGCCGGGTTTTCTCTTCGCCACGCTGCTGTGGCACGAAGTACTCGCCAGCTGGAGCGCCGCCAAAGCGTCCGGCCAGCGCCCCATTCCCGCGCTGTTTGCAGCGATGGATCGCGTGCTCGAACAGCAGGCCGAGCGGCTCGCCATTCCACGGCGCTTCGAGGCCGCGATCAAGGAGACCTGGGCGCTGCAACCCCGCTTCGAGCAGCGCGCGGGCCAGCGTCCTTTCCGCCTGCTCGAGCATCCCCGCTTCCGAGCAGGGTACGATTTCCTCAGGCTGCGCGCGCAAAGCGGCGAGATCGCGCTCGAGCTCGCCGACTGGTGGGAGCGTTTCCAGCATGCCGGTCCAGAAGAGCGCTCGAGCATGCTGCGCAGCGACGAGCCGTCGAGCAAGCGAAAGCGCCCGCGCAGGCGCCGCAGGAAGCCCGCGGCACCGCCCGCCGACACCCCAGGTGCGCCTCCCGACACCGAGCATTGAGCGCAGTGGCAACGCTCGTCTACGTCGGCCTCGGCAGCAATCTGGGCCACCCGCGTCGGCATCTCGCCCGGGCGGCGACCGAGCTCGCGCGCCTTCCGCGCACGAGCCTGCTCGCCTTGTCCCGCAACTGTCTGAGTGCACCGCTGGGCTGCGCGGAACCGCAGCCGGACTACGTCAACGCCGCAGCAGCGTTGAGAACCGGCCTCGGCCCGAGGCCGCTGCTCGCGCGTCTGCGCGCCATCGAGCGGCGGCACGGACGGCCTCGCCACCGGGCCGATAAGCGCAACGCCCCGCGCACGCTCGACCTCGATGTGCTCCTGTTCGGGCGCCGGCGCTCGCATTTGCGCGGGCTCACCTTGCCGCACCCGCGCATGCATGAGCGCGCCTTCGTGCTCAAGCCCCTGCTGGAGATCGCCCCCGCCGCACGCATTCCCGGCCGCGGCAGCGCGAAGCAGTGGCTGCGGCGCACGCGAGGGCAGCGAGTAGTGCGCACGCGCACTCACGCCTGGCGTTGACGCCCCTGCGCGCGCGAGTGCACGGGGCCAGCCTGCTAAACTCGGCTGCGATGGAGCTCGAGAAATGCCGTTACATCGTGGTCGACGGGCCGATCGGCGCCGGCAAGACGAGCCTCGCGCGGCAGCTCGCGCAGCATCTGCACGCCGACGCGCTCCTTGAGGCCCCCGAAGACAATCCGTTCCTTGCCCGCTTCTACGAGGACATGCCGCGCTTCGCCCTACCCACGCAGCTCAACTTCCTGTTCCAGCGCGCCGACCAGGTGCGCGGGCTGGCCCAGCTCGATCTGTTCGGGCGCCGGACCGTGGCCGATTTCCTGCTCGACAAGGACCCGCTGTTCGCGCGCCTCAACCTCAACGACGACGAATACGCCCTGTACGAAAAGGTCTACTCGCATCTAAAGCCGCAGGCGGCCACTCCCGACCTGGTGATCTACCTGCAGGCTCCACTAGCGACGCTGGTCGATCGGGTTCACCGCCGCGGCGCCGACTACGAGCGCTCGATCAGCGAGCACTACCTCGCTCGCATCGCCGACGCGTACGCACGATTCTTCTATCGCTACGAGGAAGCGCCGCTGCTGATCGTGAACAGCGAGCGGCTGAACTTCGTTGCAGACGCCGATCACTTCCGGCTGCTGCTGTCGCGCATCGACGGGATGCGCGGCCGGCGCGAGTTCTTCAACCTCGGCACGCAATGAGCGGCGCGACCGCACGCAGGACGGTCCCCGGGCTCGCCGCGATGGCGCGCGCCGGCGAGAAGATCGCCATGCTCACCTGTTATGACGCAAGCTTCGCGGTGCTGCTCGAGCGCGCCGGGATCGATGCACTGCTCATCGGCGACTCGCTCGGCATGGTGATCGGCGGATACAGCTCCACGCTGCCGGTCACGCTTGAGGAGATGATCTATCACACGCGCTGCGTGACGGCGAGCGCGCGCTCAGCGCTGGTGATCGCCGACATGTCCTTCGGAACGTATCAGGCGAGTCCCGAGCAGGCCTACGAGAATGCTGCCCGCCTGATGGCAGCGGGCGCGCAGATGGTCAAGGTCGAGGGGGGTGCATGGCTCGCGCCGACGGTCGAGTTTCTCGTCGCGCGCAGCATCCCGGTGTGCGGCCATCTGGGCCTGCAGCCGCAGTCCGTGCATCGGCTCGGCGGCTACAAGGCGCAGGGCAGGACCGATGCGTCGGCGCAGGCGCTGCGCGAGGATGCACGTGCGCTCGGTTCCGCGGGAATCGAGCTCCTGGTACTGGAGATGGTCCCCGCGGCACTGGCGAGCGACATCACGCGCTCGCAAGCGGTACCGACCATCGGAATCGGAGCCGGGCCGGGCTGCAGCGGACAGGTGCTCGTCCTGTACGATATGCTCGGCATCTACCCGGGCAAGCCGGCGCGGTTCGTGCGCAACTTCATGACCGGGAGCGAGAGCATCGAGGGCGCGGTCGCCGCCTATGTCAGGGCGGTGAAGGACGGCAGCTTCCCGGCACCGGAGCACTGCGTTTAGAGCGGGCCGGGCCGCGACACGAGCGCGGCGGACGCCAGATCGAACCTGCGGGGAGAAGTACGAGCATGCAGATCGTCACGACCGCAGCCGAGCTGCACAGCAAGGTCAAAGACGCGGGCAGGATCGCATTCGTGCCGACGATGGGGAACCTGCACCAGGGTCACCTGCAGCTCCTGCGCATCGCGCGCGAGCACGGCGATGCGGTCGTGGCGAGCATCTTCGTCAACCGCCTGCAGTTCGGCCCCAACGAGGACTTCGACCGCTATCCCCGTACCTTCGATGCTGACTGCATCGGGCTCGAGCGCGAGCGAGTTGACATCCTGTTCGCACCACAGGAGCAGGAGATGTACCCGACTCCGCAGGTCTATCGCGTGATTCCGCCGCCGCTCGCCGAAGAACTGGAAGGCGCTTTTCGCCCCGGCTTCTTTCACGGCGTTTGCACGGTCGTGCTCAAACTCTTCAACCTCGTTCAGCCCGACATCGCGGTGTTCGGCAAGAAAGACCGGCAGCAGCTCAAGCTCGTGCGCGGCATGGTGCAGCAGTTCAACCTGCCGATCCGCATCGTTCCCGCCGAAACGGTGCGCGCTGAGGATGGGCTCGCGCTAGCCTCGCGCAACAGTTATCTCTCGCCCGAGGAGCGTATCGAAGCACCGCGCCTGTATCGGACGCTGCGCTGGGTCGCCGACGAGATCGCTGGCGGGCGCAACGACTATGCGAATCTCGAAGCGCAGGCCCGCGCGGAGCTCGCGCGGAACGGTTGGAGGGTCGATTACATCGCGATTCGTCACGGGCTCGCGTTACGCATTCCGCATCCGGAGGGCTACGACCATCCCAATCTCCTGATCGTGCTCGGCGCGGCCACGCTCGGATCGACTCGGCTCATCGACAACGTCGACGTGCGCACCGGTGCGCTCGATGACTGAACGAAGGCTGTTTGCCGCGCTCGCGTGCGCGGCCGCGACCGTGATCGCACCGGCAGCGCTCGCGCAAACGGGAGCGAGTCCTTACCCCAGCCGACCGATCCGTCTCGTCGTGCCGTTCCCTCCGGGCGCGGGCACCGACGCCGTCGCCCGTCTGGTCGCGCAGAAGCTCGGCGAGGCGTTGTCGGCGACCTTCGTCGTCGACAACCGCCCCGGAGCCGGCGGCGCCATCGGAGCCGCTGAGGTATCCAAGGCCGAGCCGGACGGCTACACGCTCCTTTTCGTCGCCTCGCCGTTCACCACCGTTGCGGCGGCGTCGAAAAATCCGGGCTACGACCCGCTGCGTCAGTTCGTAGCCGTAGCGCCCATCGCCGTCGGGCCGCTCGCCTTCGTCGTCAACGCTCAGTTCCCCGCCCGCAGCATGAGCGAATTCCTTGCGCTCGCGAGACAGCGCCCCGGCCAGCTCAACTATGGGTCCGCCGGCACCGGCAGCGTCAACCATCTCGCACTCGAGCTCCTGGAGCTGCGCACCGGCGTGAGCATCGTGCATGTGCCGTACAAGGGAATCGCCCCGGCGACAGTCGATCTGCTTTCGGGACACATTCAAGCGATGACCGCCTCGATTCCCGCGGCCCTGCCCTTTATTGCGCAGGGAAAACTTCGCGCGATCGCGATCACGGGCCCGAGGCGCTCGCCTCTGCTTCCCGACGTTCCGACCTGGCAGGAGGAGGGCATCGAGAACGCCGAGGTGATCAACTACTGGGGGATCGTTGCGCCCTCCGGCACGCCGCGTGCGATCGTGGACAAGCTCAATGCGGTCGCTCGTGCCGCGCTCGCGCGCCCGGAGCTCCGGGCGCGCCTCGAGAGCGAGGGCGCGGAGATCGTCGCCGAGTCGCCGGAACGGCTCACCGCGCTGATCGAGGCTGATCTCGCGCGCTGGAAGAAGCTCGTCGTCGAGGCGGGTCTCACCCTCGATTGACCGAGGGCTGCATAAGAACGAGCACGTTGCCCGCAGCGCAAAGGGCCACTCCGGCGATCCCCACCAGCGTCCACTCGTAGTTCTCGAAGAAGGTCGAGAACAGCAGTGCAATCACCGGGACCGTCACGCCGACGTAGCCCGCCCTCGCTGCGCCGATCTTTCCCAGCAGCGTGAGGTAGCCCGCAAATGCGATCACCGAGCCGAATGCGGCGAGGTACAGAAGAGACATGACATAGGCCGGCCGCGCGTCGAATCCCCAGTGTATCCGCTCGACCGCTGCGACCATCGCCATGGCGAGCGCGCCGTAGGCCATGCCCCACGCGACTCCCGGAAGAAGCGGAATACGGTGGCGCTGATTGCGTACGGCGATCAGGTTGCCCGCGCAGGCGAACACGGTCGCGCTGGCGCCGAACGCAATGCCCAGCGTCGCGTCGGCCGAGCTGCGGCCGAGCTCGCGCCAGAAGAGGAGGACGACGCCGGTGATTCCCAATACCGCGCCCAGCAACGTGCGCCGGTTGATGGGTGTGCCGAAGAACACGCGCACACCGATCAGGTTCAGGAACACGATCAGCGAGAACAGCACCGCCACGAGGCCCGAGGCGACATAGCGCTCGGCCCAGTAGACGCACACGTAGTTGAGCCCGAATAGAAACACGCCCTGCGCGGCGAGCCAGGCGTGATCGCGCGGCGGAAAGCGAAGCGAGCGACCGGTTGCGAGGCACCACAGCGCCAGCATCGCTGCCGCGAGCGCGAAGCGATAGACGACGGAAGCCTCCGGCGCGACGACGCCCAGCTGGAACGTGATCGCGAGCCAGGTGGAGCCCCAGATAAGCGATGCGATCGCAAACAGCCACGTCGGTGCCATCGGCGCGAGTGCGGGTCGGTCCCGGCGCAGCGCCGGGGCGCCCATCATACCGGCCATCGCTTCCCAGGCTGCGGCATGGAAGTTGCTTAGAGGTCCCTGAGCGGCCCACACGCCGGATCGGAGATCCAAAGAGGGACCCAGTGATACGCAGTGCTTCGCTTCGCTTTCTCGTCCTGTGGACGATGGTGCTCATCGTCGCAGCCGCGATGGCCTCGTCGGCGGCACGCGGGGTTGTGCTCGGCGAGGCGTCGACGCGATCCGCGCTAGGCCAGCCGCTGCGCGTGACGATTCCCCTTACGGCAGCGCCGGGGGAAACGCTCGCGGCAGAATGCCTCGGGCTGGAACGGCTTGCCGGGGACGGGCTTGCGGTACCCGTGACGGCTAGGGTCAGTCTTGAACGCCTTGCGGCCGCCGAGCGGCTCGTCGTGACGAGCGTGGAGCCGATGGTGGAGCCGGTGCTGCACCTGACCGTCCGCGCCGGTTGCGAAGCCGGCGCGCGGCGCGAGTATGTACTGCTGCTGGATCCCCCGGCAGCGAGCGTGATCCCAAATTCACCAGTGGCCGCCTCGAATGCGCGGCCCGTGCGCGAAACCAGACAGGAACAGCCCGCGGGACTCCTGGCCGCTGCGCGACGCGACGTGTCGGAGAGCTCAGGGACCGGTACGCCGCGTGCGCAGCGGCCAGCGGGGGCGGAGGTGCTTTCCGCACCGATGCTGCGCCACGCCAGCCTCAACGCGGACGAAGCGCTGGCAGCGCGCACGCCAGGCAACTTGCGCCCCGTCGCTGCGATCAGCGAGACGGTGCGGGTCGTCCCGGCCGCGCCCCGCGTCGAACCGCAACCCGCCGACCGCGCGAAGGACACCTGGTGGACGATCGTCGTGGCCGTGTCCGGCCTCGTCGTGATCTTGCTCGGCGCCGTGCTGGTTCGTCATGGCCGCGCCGCTCCTCGAACCTATCCGTCGCGGGCAGCGGGTGACGCGACTCGAAGCGGATCGCGTGCGATCAACCGTCGCTCCGCTGCGGCGACGACGGTCGCGAATGCCAATGCAGCCACCGACGCGCTGCTCACGCGGGCGGCGCCCAGCACGCGCGCCTGGGTGTCGCCGGCGACCGCGGCCACGGTCCCGAACGTTCCGAGCACGACCTCGAGAACGTTGCGACGCATGTCCGGAGCGGGCACGCGGCCGCCGAACGCGCGCGACGATGCGCTCGACTCGCTGTTGAACGAAATCGAATCGAATCTCAACATCGAGGATGCGGTCAGGCAGGCGCACGCGGCCGCCCACGGCAATCCCGGCGGCGACGTCGGCTGCGACGCAATCCTGGCGGCGATCGAAGATGCCGAGCGCCATCTCATGCTGACCCCGGCCGCGCCGGCCGATACCGGCC
>DASVFM010000107.1:0-10224 GCA_036380055.1 Casimicrobiaceae bacterium | reverse complement strand
AGGCAGCAGCTCGTCGATGCGTCCAACGATCGTGTTCCAGTCGCGCAGAAGATAGAACATCACCACCGGAATCAGCGCCAGGTTGATGACCAAGCCGAGCACGGCCAAGCCTCCGGCCTTGAGACTCGAGAACAGGTGCGCTGCCAGCGTCTGCGCGCCTTCCATGTTGTCCGTGATGAACTGGCGGATCGAAGCGAGGTCGAGGTCCAGTTCGATGTCGAGAGTCTCTTTCAGCCACGGCGCGACGTAGCCGTAGAGCTTTCCGAGGAGCTCAGGCAGACGGCGGAACAGCGTCCCGAACTCCGCCTGGACAAGGGGCGCAAGCGTCAACACAAGGGCCACCACGAGAAGCAGCATCAGGACGACCGCGAGCAATGTGCTCAAGGTGCGTGGCACGCGCCGACGCTCGGCCCAGCGCACGGCGGGGCTCGCTAGATAAGCGAAGACCGCCCCGACAAGAAACGGCGTGAGGATCGGCCCCAGCCAATGCAGCAGGGCCGCGAAGACAAGCGCGGCGCCGACGATCCAGAGATACTGCTTGGGCCCGAGCGCGCGCGGCCCCCCCTTCACCTCGGTCACCGCGGCCTCGCGTGGCTCGTCACGAGCGGGGCCTGCGGGAGTCATTTTCGGTAGAATCGGACAAAAGTCCTGCACTTTACCCCGCGTCGCGCCTCGACTCAATCCAATGCCCCGCCACGCCCCCGGTCGCTCGCTGTCGTATCGCGACGCCGGCGTCGATATCGTTGCCGGCGACGCGCTGGTGGAGAAGGTAAAGCCGATCGCCGCGCGCACCCTGCGGCCAGAGGTGCTCGCCGGGATCGGCGGCTTCGGCGCGCTGGTCGAATTGCCCAAGCGCTACCGCGAGCCCGTGCTCGTCGCCGGCACTGACGGGGTCGGCACGAAGCTCAAGCTCGCCATGGCCGTCGGCCGCCACGACACCATCGGCATCGACCTGGTGGCGATGAGCGTCAACGACATCCTCGTGCAGGGCGCCGAGCCGCTGTTCTTTCTCGACTACTATGTTTGCGAGCGCCTCGACGTCAAGGTGGCGACCGAGGTGATCACGGGCATCGCCGCGGGCTGCAAGCAGGCGGGTTGCGCGCTGATCGGTGGCGAGACGGCCGAGCATCCCGGCGCTTTCGTCCCGGGCGAGTACGATCTGGCAGGGTTCGCCGTCGGCGTTGTGGAGAAGGCGCGCGCGCTCGACGGGCGCAGCATCGTCGAGGGCGACGTGCTGATCGGGCTCGCGTCGAGCGGACCGCACTCCAATGGCTTCTCGCTCATCCGCCGCGTGCTTGCCGAAAGCGGAACCGACCTCGCGCGCCGCGTGCCTGGCGTGACCGGCGCCCGTACGCTCGGCAGCGCATTGCTCGAGCCGACGCACATCTACGTCAAGCCCGTGCTCGCGCTGCTCGCGGAGCATGAAGTCAAAGGCATGGCGCACATCACCGGCGGCGGGCTCGTCGAGAACACGCATCGGATGTTTCCGGAGGGGCTCGCCGCGCGCCTCGACTCGAAAACCTGGCCGCAGCCGCCGATCTTCGGCTGGCTGCAACGCACTGGCGGTATCGCGAAGGCGGAGATGCACCGCGTGTTCAACTGCGGGATCGGTCTCGTCATCGTCGTGGGACGGCAAACGGCCGCGCGCGCATGCGAGCGCCTCGCCGCGCTCGGCGAGACGGCCTACGTGATCGGCGAGGTCGTGCGGCGCCGTGCCGGCGCGCCCGGAACTACTGTCGTCTAGCGCGATCGGACGAAGGTGGACTTGAAGCGCCTCGTCATCCTGATCTCGGGCCGCGGCTCGAACATGGCAGCGATCCTCGAGGCCGTCGCCAAAGGAGCGATCAGGGCAAGCGTCTGCGGCGTCATCAGCAACCGGCCTGAGGCCGCGGGCCTCACGATCGCAGCACGCCAGGGAATTGCGACGAGCGTCGTCGACCACTTGCTCTCGCCGCACCGCGACGAGTTCGAACGAGCGCTCGTGCCCGCGATCGATGGGTTCGCTCCGGATCTTGTCATCCTGGCCGGCTTCATGCGCGTTTTGAGCCCCGAGTTCGTCGCGCGCTACGATCGAAGAATGCTCAACATCCATCCCTCGCTGCTGCCGGCGTACCCGGGGCTGCACACGCACCGCCGCGCGCTCGCCGACGGGGTCAAGGTGCACGGCTGCACCGTGCATTTCGTCACGCCCGACGTGGACGCGGGGCCGATCGTGGCGCAGGCTGCCGTGCCGGTGCGCGACGACGACGACGAGGCAAGCCTCGCGGCGCGCGTGCTCGAGACCGAGCACCGGATTCTGGTCGCCGCGGTGCGCTGGTTCTGCGAGGATCGTCTGGTCGTCGAGGGCCGCAGGGTTCGCGTCATCGACCACCGCGTCGATGCGGATGCGCTGCTGGTTCCGGCGCTTCGCTGAGACACCCCGGCGATGAGCCCGCGCGACATCGCACCCTTGACTGACCGCGCTCCGACGATCGAGCCGGCGAACGGAATGCGCACGCTTCTGCGTCACGCCTTCGCGCTTGCGCTCGCAGCCTCGCTCGCCGTGCATCTGCTCGCCCTGCTCTTCCCTGCGCCGCGCGGCGAGACTCCCGAGGAGCTGCCGCCGCTCGCCGCAACGATCACCCAGATGCCGCCTCCGCCGACGGCGGTCGCGAAGCCGGCTCAGCCGAAACCGCGGGCGAAAGTCCTCCGGCCACCGCTGTTGGCCCCTCTCGACGCGGCCGAAGCGCCCAGCGGCAGCGAGGCTGCGGAAGGCGCGCCCTCCAAGGGTCGGGAAATCGCGCCGATGGCCGAGCCCGCCTTTCTGCCAGAGCCGACCGAGGAGACCGTCGCGGCGGCCCCCGAGCAGCACGCGCCGCCCGAGTTGCCGCCGCGGATCGAGCTTGCCTACCGCGGCTTTCTCGGTACGGGCGGGTTCTTCGTCGGTGACGCAACCTATCGCCTCGAGCATTCGGGCAACGAATACAAGGTGACCACGATAGGAGAAGCTCGCGGGCTCGCCGCGCTGTTCATCCATGGGCAGGGACGTCTGACGAGCACCGGCACGATCACTGGCGCCGGCTTGCAGCCGAACCTGTACACGATCGAGCGCACGAACGACAACCGCCACGAGGCGGCGACCTTCGACTGGGAAACCGGCATCGTGCTGCTCAACGACAACAAGACAGCGGCGCTCGAGGTGCCGACCTTCGATCCGCTCGTCGTCCTCTGGCAGTTCTATTTTGTCCCGCCCGAGCAGGACGAGGTGCAGCTGAACATCGCTACCACGCGCCGCGTCTACCACTACAGCTTCCGCCGCACGGGGACGGAGACGATCAAGCTCGCCTTCGCCGATGTCGTCACCGACGTATGGGAGCGAACGAGCGGCGATGGAAGCGTGAATGCCAAGGTATGGCTCGCTCCGTCGCTGCATCACGTGATGGTCAAGATGCGGCTGTGGAACGAGCGCGCAACCGTGGAGGCACTGCTCGACGCGATTCGCGTCGACGAGAAGATCGCCCAGCGATGAGCGTACGGGCGAACCAGATCGCCGCGCTCACCGATGCGGTCGCGGCCGTGCTGCCGCTTTCCTCCCCCGCGGATGTCACGTTGCACGAATTCTTCCGGCGGCACCGCCAGCTTGGACAGCGCGATCGCGCTTTCATCGCCGAAGGCGTGTTCGCCACGCTGCGCAGACGCCGTTCCCTCGCGGCCCAGGCCGGGAGCACGGAGCCGCGCAGACTCGCTCTGGCAGCCTGCATCCGCGAGCTCGGGATAAGCCTGCGCGAGCTCGAGCCCGCGCTTTCGCGCGAAGAGCAGGTTTGGGCGCGCGAATTCAAGGCGCGACGCCCCACGCTGACGCCGGCGGAGGCGGCCGATCTGCCCGATTGGCTGTGGGACGCGCTCGGCGTCGCGCTGCCGCACGAGCGCGATGCGCTCTCCCGTGCCTGGCTCGCTGCTGCGCCGCTCGACCTTCGCGTCAATACGCTCAAGACGACGCGCGAGGAGGCCCGCGCGGCATTGGCAACGGACGGCATCGAATGCACACCTACGCCGTTGTCTCCGCTCGGGCTGCGCATCACGGGAAGGCCCGCCCTGCAGCATCATCCGCTCTATGCCTCGGGAGCGATCGAGGTGCAGGACGAGGGCAGTCAGCTGCTGTGCTTCCTGGTCGCGCCGCGACGGGGCGAAATGGTGGTCGACTTCTGCGCCGGGGCCGGAGGCAAGACCTTGCTCCTCGGCGCGATGATGCACTCCCTGGGACGGCTCTACGCCTTCGATGTGTCGGCGCGACGCCTGGCGCGTCTAAAACCGCGTCTCGCCCGCTCGGGTCTGTCGAACGTCAATCCCGTGCTGATCGAGAGCGAGGGCGACGCGCGCGTGAAGCGGCTCGCAGGCAAGATCGATCGTGTGCTCGTCGACGCTCCGTGCAGCGGCTTCGGCACGCTGCGGCGAAACCCGGACCTCAAATGGCGGCATACCGCCCGCGCGATCGACGAACTGGCCGCGAAGCAGAAGCGCCTGCTCGCCGCGGCCGCCGCGCTATGCAAGCCGGGCGGCCGCCTCGTGTACGCAACGTGCAGCGTGCTGCCCGCGGAAAACGAGGCGATCGTCGATGATTTCCTTGCGGCGCATCCGGCGTTCACGCCGCGCGACGCCGCGGCGGAGCTGGCGCGGGCGGGCATCGCAATCGATTGCGGTCAGTACCTGAGACTCCTTCCGCACCGCCACGGCTGCGACGGATTCTTCGCTGCCGTACTCGAGCGGCGGTCCTGAGCCTTCGGCTAAACTGTCCTCGTGCCGACGCCCATCGACTTCACTCGCCTGCAGGAGGTGCTCTCGCAGCGCGCGGGTTGGATCGAGCTCGCTGTCGTGCTGCTCTGCTTCGCGATTGCGTGGGCCGTCGATCGACGCGTGCGCGTTCGCGGCGACGGGTCGCGGATAGCCAAGATCGGTGCCGGCAGCGTCAACCGACTCGTCTTCCCGCTGACAGCGCTTGCCCTGCTGCTGCTCTCGCGCGCCGTGCTCGAGGCCTGGCTCAAGCCGTTCTTCCTCGAGATCGCGATCCCGGTTGCGATCGCCTTGGCGCTCATCGGTCTGCTCGTCTACGGCCTCCACGGCGTCTTCGGCAGCGAGCGCAAGCTTGTGGTCTCCGAGCGCACGATCAGCGTCACGATCGTAGGCGCCCTGCTCCTCTACTACGTCGGCGTGCTGCAGCAGATCCGCATGGCGCTCGCCGAGCTGCGCATCCCGCTTGGCAAGTCGGAAGTGAGCGTTCTCGATCTCGGCAGAGGCTCCTTGGTGCTGATCCTCGCCGTGGTTGCCGCGCTGTGGCTTTCCAGCCTCGTCGATCGGCGGCTGATACGCGCATCGCCCGCCGACGCCAACGTGCGCGTGGTGCTCGGGAAGGTCGTGCGGGCGTTCCTGCTGCTCGTCGGCGTGCTATTCGCGCTGTCCCTGGTCGGCATCGACCTGACGGTGCTCTCTGTCTTCGGCGGTGCGCTTGGCGTGGGAATCGGGCTCGGGCTGCAGAAGCTCGCGAGCAATTACATCGCCGGCTTCACCATCCTGCTCGATCGCTCGATACGCCTCGGCGACGTGGTGACGGTGGACAACCGCCACGGCGTCGTCACCGAGGTGACCACGCGCTATGTGGTCGTGCGCAGCCTCGACGGCACCGAAGCGATCGTGCCCAACGATACGCTGGTTACCACCACCGTCCTCAACCACTCTTACGACACGCCGGAGACGCGAATCGGCGTCACAGTGCAGATCAGCTACGAGAGCGATCTCGACACCGCCATGCGCCTGATGGAGGAGATCGCGCTCGAACAACCCCGTGTGCTGCGCGCACCCACGGCGCCGGCCGTGTTCGTTGCGCGACTCGCAGAGGACGGAATCGAGCTCGAGCTGGGCGTGTGGATCAACGATCCGCAGAACGGCCAGCTCAACCTTCGCTCCGCGATAAATCGAGGGGTCTTGAAGGCTTTCCGCACTCACGGCATTCATATCCCGGCGCCCCGGCGCGAGATCCAGGTGCGGAGCGAGCCGGTCGACGGGAAGTCGAGCCTGCCCGTCGTTGCGCCGGCTGAGAGTGATCGCTAACTCGCTTCGTGGGCTGCTCCCGCGCAGCGAAACCGTGTAAAATTCAGGCCGATTCAGTGCCCTGCAGGCTATGCGGGGTAAGGACCCACAATCATGGCTTTCGACACGCTCTCCCTGCTCGCCCGCGGCCTCATTCCGCTGCCGTGGTGGGGTTACGTCGTGGTCACGCTGGCGCTGACGCACGTGACGATCGCCGCAGTCACGATCTTCCTGCATCGCTGCCAGGCACATCGCGGTCTCGATCTGCACCCGTTGGTAAGCCACTTCTTCCGCTTCTGGCTCTGGCTCACGACTGGCATGGTCACCAAGGAGTGGGTCGCCATCCACCGCAAGCACCACGCGCGCGTCGAGACGGAAGAGGACCCGCACAGCCCGCAGACGCGCGGCATCGGTACGGTTCTGCTCCAAGGCACCGAGCTCTACCGCGCGGAAGCGAAAAACCTCGAGACGCTGGAAAAATACGGCACCGGAACGCCGGACGACTGGATCGAGCGCAACGTGTACACGGCCTTGAGCGTGCATGGCATCGCGCTGATGCTGGTCACGAATGTGGTCCTGTTCGGCGCGGTGGGGCTGACGATCTGGGCGGTGCAGATGCTGTGGATTCCGGTGACGGCGGCCGGGATCATCAACGGCCTGGGCCACTACTGGGGTTATCGCAACTTCGCGACCGAAGACGCGAGCACCAACATCGTTCCCTGGGGAATCGTCATTGGCGGCGAGGAACTGCACAACAACCATCACGCCTACGGCACGTCGGCCAAGCTCTCGTCGCGCTGGTTCGAGTTCGATCTCGGCTGGGCGTACATACGCGCGCTGGAAATGATGGGGCTCGCCACCGTCCGCAAGGTCGCGCCGCGCATCCGCTTCAATCGCGAGAAGCTGCACGCCGACCTCGAAACGCTGCAGTCGGTGATCACGCACCGCTACGAGGTCCTCACAAGCTATGCGAAATCGTTGCGCAAGGCCTGCGCGAGCGAGGTCGCGTCGCTGCGCGAGCGAGCACGTCGGGGCGAGCTCGCCGCGGAGATTCCGAGCTTCCGGCGACTGCGCCGGTTCCTGTCGGACGCGCACAGGCTGCCGGAGCCCGACCGCGTTCGCCTCGCCTCCGCCCTCGAGAGCAGCAAGGCGCTGCACACGATCTATCTCATGCGCCAGGAGTTGGCAGCCCTGTGGGAGCGCTCGAACGACTCGCGCGAGCAGCTGCTGGTTCGCCTCCAGGACTGGTGCCGTCGCGCCGAAGCGAGCGACATCGCGCCGCTGCGTCAGTTCTCGCGCAGGCTGCGCACTTACACCTAGGTTCCCGGCTTCCGCCGGGCGGCCGGGGCACCCCCCGGGAAGATGGGTCGGTGCTCTAACGGCTCGCGCAGCTGCGCGGTGCCGCCCTACATCCCGCCTACTTGAGCTTCGCTTCCTTGTACAGGACGTGCTTGCGAGCAACGGGGTCGAACTTCTTGACCTCCATCTTCTCGGGCATCGTCTTTTTGTTCTTGCTGGTCGTGTAGAAGTGTCCCGTTCCGGCCGAGGACTCGAGCTTGATCTTTTCGCGCATCGCCTGTCTCCTTCGCGTTCGCTAGCAATCGGGCAGCGTCAGACGTGCTCGCCCCGGGCGCGCAGCTCGGCCAGCACCACGTCGATGCCATTCTTGTCGATCGTGCGCAGCGCGTTGCTGGTGAGCCGGAGGCTGATCCAGCGGTTCTCGCTCTCGACCCAGAACCGGCGCCGATGCAGGTTCGGCATGAAGCGGCGCTTGGTCTTGTTGTTGGCGTGCGAGACGTTGTTGCCCACGATCGGGGTCTTTCCGGTGACTTGACAGACTCGAGCCATCCCTCGCTCCAACTCGTTGAATTTTCGAAAGCTTTGAATGATAGCCTGAAATCGCCACGGACTCAAGTTTTCGTCAGCGGGCAGTGCCGCCTAGAGCAGCCCTCGCTCGGCGAAGGAGACCGTGCGCGACCCCGCGACGATGAAATGATCGAGCGTCTTGATCTCCACCAGAGCCAGCGCCTGCTTCAGCGTTTGCGTGAGGAGCTCGTCCGCGCGGCTCGGCTCGGCCACGCCGGAGGGATGGTTGTGCGCGAAGATCACGCCGGCTGCGTTGTAGCGCAGCGCCGTCTTGACCACTTCGCGCGGATAAACGCTCGTCTGCGTCAACGTGCCGCGGAAAAGCTCCTCCGAGCCGAGGAGGCGGTTCTGCGAATCGAGAAACATGACGAGGAAGATCTCGTGCGCGCGGCCGGCGAGCGACAGCCGCAGAAACTCGCGCACCGCCTGCGGAGAGGACAACGCGTCGCGCTCGACGATGCTCTCCTGCAGCGCGCGGCGCGCCATCTCGACGACCGCCTGCAGCTGAACGTACTTCGCGGGGCCGAGCCCGCGCACCGCCGCGATTTCCGGCAGCGTCGCGGCAAACAACCGCTGGAGATTGCCGAAGCGCGCGAGCAGCGCCCGTCCGAGCTCCACCGCGCTCGCACCCGCGATGCCCGTGCGCAGAAGGATCGCGAGCAACTCCGCTTCCGACAGCGCGCCAGCACCGTGCCTGAGCAGCCGCTCGCGCGGGCGCTCCTCCGCCGGCCAGTCGGCGATGCGCATCCTGCCGCCCCTATACCATGATGTCGGGGCATATTAAACTCGGCGGCGGCCGTTGCTCATCGGCCTGACGGATGACGACGAAACGATGAAAGCGCTGCCTGCGGCACGGCCTCTCGCGCGTGTCGTTCTCGGCATCACCGGTGGAATTGCTGCGTACAAGGCAGCGGAGCTCACGCGCCTGCTCGTCAAGGAAGACATTGCAGTCGACGTCGTGATGACGTCGGCAGCCACCCAGTTCATCGCCCCGATGACGCTGCAGGCCCTCTCGGGCCGGCCGGTGCTGACGGATCTCTGGGCGTCGGGAGCAGCGAACGCGATGGGCCACATCGATCTGTCGCGCGGCGCAGATGCCATCGTCGTCGCCCCTGCGTCCGCGGATTTCATCGCCAAGCTCGCCAACGGTCATGCGGACGACCTGCTCTCGACGCTGTGCCTTGCGCGCAACTGTCCGCTGCTGGTCGCGCCGACGATGAACGTTCAGATGTGGAACAACCCTGCGACCCAGCGCAATATGGCGCAGATCAAGGCGGACGGCATCGGCGTGCTCGGACCGGCGAGCGGCAGCCAGGCCTGCGGCGAGGTTGGCGACGGGCGCATGATCGAGCCGGAGGAAATTCTCGCCGCGCTCGTCGCGTGGGCGCAGCCGAAGCTCCTCGCCGGCAAGCGCGTGCTCGTCACCGCGGGTCCCACGTTCGAAGCGATCGATCCAGTTCGCGGCATCACCAATCTCAGCTCGGGCAAGATGGGCTATGCGCTCGCGCAGGCCTGCGCCGAAGCGGGTGCGGACGTGACGCTCGTCTCCGGACCGACGTCGCTTCCCGTTCCCGGCGGGACGCGACGCGTCGATGCACGCAGCGCCGCGGACATGTCCGCAGCTGTGGATGCTGCAGTCGACCGCGCCGACATTTTCATCGCGGTCGCCGCGGTAGCGGACTATGCCCCGGTGCGGTCGCACGCAAGCAAGCTCAAGAAGGGCGCAGCTCCGCTCAAGCTGGAGCTCAAACCGACGGTGGACATTCTCGCCCGTGTCGCGGGACGACGGAAACCGCCCTTCTGCGTCGGTTTCGCGGCCGAGACTGATCGCGTGAACGCCAATGCGGAGGCCAAGCGGCGCAAGAAGAAGGTGCCTCTGCTCATCGCCAACCGCGCGCAGGACGCCGTGGGCCAGGAGGACAACGAAGTGACCCTGCTCGACGAGCGCGGCGCGCATCCGCTCCCGCGCATGCCGAAGCTCGCGCTGGCGCGGAGGCTCGTGGCGGAGATTGCAGTGCGGTTGCCGCCGAGGCGCTGACCGCGACGCGATGGACGTCGTCCTCGGTGCGCGCCACGTCCCGTTCTTCGCTCGATGAGCGTCGCCACCGTCGCGCTGAAGGTACTCGACGAGAGGATCCGTCCCTACCTGCCCGTTTACGCGACGCCGGGATCCGCGGGGATGGATCTGCGCGCATGCATCGATGCACCGATCACGCTGCAGCCGGGGCAGACCGAGCTTGTCCCGACCGGCGTGGCGATCCACATCGGGGATCCGACCCTGGCGGCGGTGATCCT
>DASVFM010000106.1:0-9039 GCA_036380055.1 Casimicrobiaceae bacterium | reverse complement strand
GGGAGCGCTGACCCGGCGCGCACGCGCGTGCTGTGCGCCAACGGAAAGGTAGAAGGCATCGACCGCAGCATGGCGCGCTAGCCGTCGGCCGCAGCCGCGACTCGCCACGCGCGATCCCCGCTAAAGCGGGGCCCCTCGCTGCGGGCTCGCGCGGCGGCCTCCTTGGATCGTTTCGTGAGACGAACTCTCGCACGTCGGCCGCAGCGGCGACTCGCCTCGCGCGATCCCCGCTAAAGCGGGGCCCCTCGCTGCGGGCTCGCGCCGCTACTTCATGAAGTTGATGTAGACCCAGAGCAGGAGGAGGGCTCCGATGAGCGAAAGGAACCAGCCAGCCGGATGAAACCTCCCGTCCGGCGTCTTCCAAAGCAAACTGCCGATTACGCCCCCGATGAGCGACCCACCAATGCCAAGGGCCACCGTAAGCCAGAATCCAAGCGGCACCGCCCCGGGATAGAAGAAGCGCGCCAGCACACCGATGATGAAGCCGACGATAATGATGCCAATGATGCTGAACAGCCCCATGGGTTTCCTCCTGATTGGCTCGGGCACGAATGCCGTGCGGGCTCCGGGCGACGAGCGCATGCTAGCACACAGAATTGGCACGCTGCGGCTGAAAGCTTTTCGTAAGGACGCAGCGCCTGGGTACGACCAACGCGGTAGTCACCGCACGATCGGACGAATGACCTCGCTCTGGGGCAAGACCCTCCTCCTGGCAGTGGCACTAATTTCGCCGATGGCGCTCGCGGGGCAGTGTCGCGCAACGAGCGCGAGCCATGCGGTGGCGCTCATCGAGCTCTACACCTCCGAAGGCTGCGACAGTTGCCCGCCCGCGGATCGCTGGCTGAGTGGACTCGAGCTCGACACCGGCGGTGACGGTGCGGTGGCGCTCGCATTCCACGTCGATTACTGGGACAGGCTGGGCTGGAAGGATCGCTTTGCCAGCGCCGCGTTCACTCAGCGTCAGTACGAACAGGCAAAGAGGCGGCGCAGCGATCTCGTCTACACCCCGCAGGTGCTGCTGCAGGGCCGTGACTTCGACGCGTGGCGCAACGGCGCGCCCGCGGCGCCGATCGCAGCGATCAACACCCAGCCTGCCCGGGCCTCCATCGCGTTGAGCGTTGAAAACGCTGCAGCTGGGACCGTGGCTGTCGACTTGCAGGCGCGGGTGCCGGAAGCGCGTGATCGCGCGCATGCAGCGATCGCCATCGCGCTAACGCAGAGCGGGCTCGTGAGCGAAGTCAAAGCTGGCGAGAATGCCGGAAAGCGGCTCGCCCACGACAACGTGGTCCGCGCCTGGGAGGCTGGCATTCCGCTCGGGCCGGCAGGCGAGTTGCGGCGGAGCATTCGCTGGTCGCTGCCGCAGGAGCGCGGTCCGCTGGCGATTGTCGCCTTGGTCGAGGACACCGCCAGCGGCGAGGTGCTGCAGGCGCTCGCCCTGCCGCTATGCGCGCCGTGAAGCTGAGCGGCGTGCCTGCGGCCGCGCCGCGCTGCACGCGCGCCCCGGACTGACGCTTCGGGCTACGGTGTCGCTGCCACGAAGGCCCCGGCGCTCTTCGGGCCGATGGGCGCAATGTAGCCGTGGCGTAGCATGATCTCGAGGAAATCAGGCGGCGCGCCGATGCGTGCCGCATGTATGCGCAGCTGCTCGGCGGTCTTCGTCGGATCGATGAGGATGAGCATGATGCGCAGCTTGCCCGGCAAGTTGTTCCGGCGCAGCACGATCTCGTCCGCTCCTTTTTCCGTTTTCGCGTAGCGCCCGCCGTCCGTCATCCACCGCTCCAAGAGAGGCCGTACGTCAGCCGACACTGGGAATGCAAGGCCTGTGCCAAGGGGCCGTCCCCGGAGCTGACTCAACCGATACGGGGCGCTATGCGCCGTCACATCGTGGCGCGACCTTAGCGCGCTATACTCGCGCGGCCATCCGCGGGGGGCAGCGATGAAGGAGAGGGTACGTGACTGGGCCCGTCAGCTCGGTCCCGGATTGATCACTGGTGCTGCCGACGACGATCCGTCGGGGATCGCCACGTATTCCCAGGCGGGCGCGCAATTCGGCTTTCTTACCCTCTGGACCGTCGTTTTCACCTATCCGCTGATGGTGGGCATCCAGATGGTGAGCGCGCGTATCGGCCGCGTGACCGGACACGGGCTTGCATCGAACATCGGGAGACACTTTCCGCGGCCTGTGGTGTACGGCATCGTCGTACTACTCGTTGTGGCCAACACGATCAATATCGCGGCCGATATTGCGGCAATGGGTGACGCGCTGCAGCTAGTTATTGGCGGCCCGACGCACGCTCATGCCGTCGTGATCGGCATCACTTGCCTCCTGCTGCAGGTTTTCCTGAGCTACCGCCGTTACGTGCGCTACCTCAAGTGGCTTACTCTCGTCTTGCTCTCATATGTGCTGCTCCTGCTCACAATCGACATTCCGTGGAGCGAGGTCGCGGCGCACTCGATCAGGCCGCACTTCGCCCTGACGACGCAGTATCTGACCGTGGTCGTTGCGGTGCTGGGCACGACGATCAGCCCGTATCTGTTCTTCTGGCAAGCTTCGCAGGAGGTCGAGGAGCTCAATGCCGATCCCGGCGCAGGAGCTCTGGCGCATGCACCGGAGGGGGCGGCGGAGCACTTGCGGCGAATCAAGATCGACACCTACCTCGGGATGGCATTCTCGAACCTCGTCGCCTTCTGCATCATCCTCGGGACGGCGGCCACGCTGAACGTCGCGGGAGTAACCGACATCCAGACCTCGGCAGAGGCAGCCAGGGCTCTGCGACCGCTCGCCGGCGAGTTCGCTTTTCTTCTCTTCGCGCTGGGGATCATCGGCACCGGGATGATCGCGGTGCCCGTGCTCGCCGGCTCGGCGGCGTACGCCGTCGCAGAAATCTTCGAGTGGAAGCGGGGCCTCGATCTGAGGCTGCTCGAGGCGCGCGAGTTCTACGCGATCATCGCCCTCGCCACGCTGGGTGGGATCGCGCTCGATTTCTCTCCTATCGAGCCGATCCGCGCCTTGTTCTGGAGCGCCGTGATCAACGGCGTCGTCGCCGTGCCGATCATGGTCGTGCTGATGCTGCTTGCCGACGATGCCAAGGTCATGGGCGAGTTCATCGTGACGCGCAGGCTGAAAGCTCTGGGCTGGCTCGCGACCGGCAGCATGGCTGCCGCGGTGGTCGCGATGTTCGCGACTTGGTGACGCAGGGGGGGCCGCTCGTCCGCTAGCGGTGCTCGCCGACGCGGACGATCTTGAGAGCGTTGGTGCCGCCGGACTTGCCCATTGGCTCGCCCATCGTCATCACGATGAGGTCGCCGGTCTGAACAAGGCCCCGTCCGAGCAACAAATCCTCGCCTGCTCTCAGCACGCCTTCTCGATCGTCCGACTGTTCGAGGAACAATGGACGCACGTTCCGGTAGAGAGCCATCTTCCGCTGCGCCGCGACCTCCGGCGTGAGCGCGTAGATCGGGCAGCCGCAGTTATGCCGCGACATCCAGAGCGCAGTCGACCCCGACTGGGTGAGTGCGGCGATGGCCTTGACCCGCAGGTGGTGCGCGGTGAAGAGCGCCGCCATGGCTACCGACTGATCGACGCGGGTGAAGGTTCGATTCAGGAAATCGCGATCGAGCTCGACGGTGTCCGATTTCTCGGACTCGCCGCAGATCTGACTCATCGCCTCGACCGTCTCCACCGGATAGCGGCCGGCGGCTGTCTCGGCCGAGAGCATCACCGCATCGGTGCCGTCGAGCACGGCGTTGGCGACGTCCGAAACCTCCGCTCGCGTCGGCACGGGATTGTGGATCATGGACTCCATCATCTGCGTCGCGGTGATGGTGAGGCGGTTGCGCTCGCGGGCGACACGGATCATGCGCTTTTGCAGCGCCGGGACGGCCGCATTGCCCACCTCGATTGCCAGATCGCCGCGGGCCACCATGATGCCGTCCGAGGCATCGATGATCTCCTCCAGAACCGGAATCGCCTCCGCGCGCTCGATCTTGGCGATGAGCAGGGCCTGCCCCCCCGCGGCGCGCAGCAGCTGGCGCGCCATGTACATGTCTTCCTTGTTCTTCGGGAAGGAAACGGCGATGTAGTCGGCGGCGATCGCAACCGCCGTCTTCATGTCGTCCATGTCCTTCGCCGTGAGCGCGGGCGCGGTAAGTCCGCCGCCCTGGCGATTGATCCCCTTGTTGTTGGACAGCACGCCGCCGATCTCGACGCGGGTAAAGATCTCGTTGCGGCGCACGGACTCGACGCGAAGACGGATCAAGCCGTCGTCGAGCAGTAGCACGGCCCCGGGTGCCACGTCGCGCGGCAGCTCGCTGTAGTCGAGGCCCACGCGCTCGTTGTCACCGAGCTCGCAGTCGGCGTCCAGGATGTAGACCTGACCGGGCTTCAGGGTGACCTTGCCGTCGGCGAGCTTGCCGATGCGGATCTTCGGGCCCTGGAGATCGGCCATGATGGCCACCTCGCGACCGAGGGAAGTGGCGGCCTCGCGCACGAGGCGGGCGCGCTGCGTGTGATCAGCCGCTACGCCATGTGAGAAATTGAGTCGCACGACGTCGACGCCCGCCGCCAGCATCCGCGTGAGCACATCCTGGCTGCTGCTCGCGGGGCCGAGGGTGGCGACGATCTTGGTGGCGCGCTGCATGGTTTTCTCCCGCCTTGGTCTCAGGCGCGCCGCTCGAGGGCGGCGACCGCCGGCAGCGTTTTGCCTTCGAGGAACTCGAGGAACGCGCCGCCCGCGGTCGAGATGTAGCCGATGCGCGCCGCAACGCCGAATTTGTTGATCGCGGCAATCGTGTCGCCGCCGCCAGCCAGCGAGAAGGCTCGCGAGCCCGCGATCGCTTCGGCGAGCGCTCGCGTTCCTTCGGCAAACGCATCGATCTCGAAGACTCCGACAGGCCCGTTCCAGACGATCGTGCCCGCCGTCTCGAGCAGTGTCCGCATGGCGAGGATGCTCTGCTTGCCGATGTCGAGGATCATATCCTCCGCGCCGACGTTGTCGATTGCCTTGAGCGACGGTTTTGCATCCGCCGCAACGGCGTGGGCGACGACCACATCGACGGGCATGGGAACCTTTCCCGGGAACGAATCCAGGATCGACTTCGCCTCACTCACCAGCTCGGGCTCGGCAAGCGACCTTCCGATCGCGCCGCCGGCCGCGAGCAGAAACGTGTTGGCGATGCCGCCGCCGACTATGAGCACGTCGACCTTCGCGGCGAGCGTCTTGAGCACGCTGAGCTTCGTCGAGACCTTGGCGCCTCCGACGACTGCCACCAGCGGGCGAGCCGGGTGCGCGAGCGCGCGCCCGAGCGCGTCGAGTTCGGCCGCCAGCAGCGGGCCGGCACACGCGACCGTCGCGTATTTTGCGATGCCGTGCGTGGTTGCTTCCGCGCGGTGTGCCGTCGCGAAGGCGTCGTTGACATAGACATCGCACAGGCGAGCCATTCTCCGGGCCAGCGCGTCGTCGTCCTTCTTCTCGCCCTTGTTGAATCGGCAATTCTCAAGCAGCACGAGATCGCCGGGGCGAAGGCCGGCGTGCCATGCGCCTCCGTCGACCCAGTCGCGCACCAGTGGCACGTCGCGCGAGAGCAGCTCGCCCAGCCGCTTCGCGACCGGCGCGAGCGAGTCGGCGGCGCTGAACTCACCCTCGGTCGGTCGCCCCAGGTGCGAAGTGACCATGACCGCAGCGCTGCGCTCCAACGCGTCGCGAATCCCCGGCACGGACGCGCGAATGCGCGTGTCGTCGGTGATCGCGCCGCGGGCGTCCTGCGGGACGTTGAGGTCGGCCCGAATCAACACGCGCCGCCCGGCGAGATCGCAATCAGCCATGCGCTTGAACCGAGCCATCGGCCCGCCGCGATCAAGCCTTCAGCGCTGCGCGCCGCGAGCGTTCGAGCCGCACGTTGAGATCCTCGAGCGCGCGGCTCGCCGTCGTAATGAATGCGAACGGGAGCATCGCGTGCACCATCGCAGCGAGGCCGCCCATTGTCATGCGAGCCCCGAAGGCCAGCGCGAAACCGCAATGCTGGAGGTATGTCTCGCCGACCGACCTCGGGTGGGCGGTAAAAGGATTGGTCACCTCAACCTCGCCACAGTGGATGATCGACCGCCATCGCTATCGAGCGGCCATCAAGGCGGTAGTCGCATCCAGCATTCGGTTTGAGAATCCCCATTCGTTGTGCCTCCGGCCGCTCGCTCACTGCCGCATCGCTCGCTTAACATTCGCTTCGCTCATGTTAGCCTCCGCCGCAACGAATGGGGACTGACCCTGATCGCTATCGAGCGGCCATTAGCGCGACCGTTACGTCGAGCATCCGGTTCGAGAAGCCCCATTCGTTGTCGTACCACGACGTTACCTTCACGAGGCGGCCGGACACCTTGGTCAGAGTCGCATCGAAGACCGAGGATCGTGCGTCGTGGTTGAAGTCGACCGAGACGAGCGGCGCCTTGTTGTAGCCGAGGACGCCGGCGAGTGGTCCGGATTCTGAGGCGGCTTTCATGATCGCGTTGACCTCGTCGACCGTCGTGTCCCGCGCGGCAATGAAAGAGAGATCGACGATCGAAACGTTGATCGTCGGCACGCGGATCGCGTAACCATCGAGCTTGCCGTTGAGCTCCGGCAGAACGAGCCCGACCGCTGCTGCCGCCCCGGTCTTCGTCGGAATCATGCTCATCGTGGCCGAGCGCGCACGCCGCAGGTCTTCGTGGTAGACGTCGGTGAGCACTTGATCGTTCGTGTAGGCGTGGACGGTTGTCATCAGGCCATTGACCACACCGATCTTCTCATGCAGCGGCTTGACCAGCGGGGCGAGGCAGTTGGTCGTGCAGGAAGCGTTGGAGATCACTGTGTGCGAGGCCTTGAGCGTCCCGTGGTTGACGCCGTAGACGATCGTGGCGTCGACATCCTTGCCGCCGGGCGCGGAAATGATGACCTTTTTTGCGCCACCCCGCAGGTGGGCCGACGCCTTCTCCTTGGTGGTGAACAAGCCCGTGCACTCGAGGACGACGTCTACGCCGAGTGTGCTCCACGGCAGCTCCGCGGGGTTACGCACCGCCAGCACCTTGATGCGATCGCTGTTGACTACCATCGAGTCCCCATCGACTTCGACGGTGCCCGGGAACTTGCCGTGCACCGTGTCGTACCGGGTCAGATGCGCGTTGGTTTCCGGGCTGCCGAGGTCGTTGAGCGCGACGATCGCAAGGTCATGTTTCTTCCCGCCCTCGTAATGGGCACGCAGAACGTTGCGGCCGATGCGACCGTAGCCGTTGATCGCGACTTTGAGCGTCATGCGCTTGCTCCTCTGTGAGCGCGCTTCACCGTGGCGACGACATGGTCGACGGTAAAGCCGAAGTGTTTGAACAGGGCCGCCGCGGGGGCCGATTCTCCGAAGCGATCAATGCCGACCACCGCGCCTTCCAGACCGACGTACTTGCGCCAGTAGTCGCTGACGCCGGCCTCGATGGCCACGCGCCGTGCGCCCGCCGGCAGCACCGCTTCTCGATAGGCCTCGTCCTGCCGATCAAATACGCTCGTGCACGGCATCGAGACGACGCGCGCGGCAAAACCCTGCTTGGCCAGCTCCACGCGCGCGGCCATCGCTAGGGCGACTTCGGAGCCGGTGGCAATGAGCACAACGCGCTCTCCCGGCGCGTCGTGCCAGTCGGCGAGAACATATGCCCCGCGCCGTATGGCCGCTGTCTGCGCCTCGTCGCGTTTCTGGAACGGCACGTTCTGCCGAGTGAACAGAAGGCAGGTCGGCCCGTCGGCGCGCTCGATCGCGCGTGCCCAGGCGACCGCCGTCTCTACGGTGTCACAAGGGCGCCAGAGCTCGAGGTTGGGGATGAGCCGCAGCGAAGCGGCGTGCTCGATCGGCTGATGCGTCGGACCGTCTTCCCCCAAGCCGATGGAGTCGTGCGTATAGACGAAGATGGCGCGCAGGCGCATCAGCGCCGCCAGGCGCACCGCGTTTCGCGCATAGTCGGAGAACGTGAGAAAGGTCCCCACGTAAGGAATGAATCCGCCGTGCAGCGAAAGACCGTTGGCGATTGCGCTCATGCCAAACTCGCGCACGCCGAAGTAAACGTAGTTGCCGGGCTCGGTGGCGGTCACCGTCTTGCTGCCCGACCAAGTGGTGAGCACCGATCCTGTGAGATCGGCCGCCCCGCCTATCAACTCCGGCAGCGCCGGCGCGAGGACCTCCAGCGCCTGCTGCGAGGCTTTGCGCGTCGCTACCGATTCCGCCTTCACGGCCTGCGCTCGCACCAACGCAGCGACGCGCTCGGCGAATCCGGCGGGCAAGGCGCCAACCGTCCTGCGCTCGAACTCCGCCGCGAGCTCGGGGTGAGCCGCCCGGTACGCAGCAAAGCGTGCCGTCCAGTCGCCTTCGAGCAGGCTCCCGCGCTCGCGCGCATCCCAGCCTTCGTAGGCTTCCCTGGGAATCTCGAACGGCGGATAACGCCAGCCGAGCGCCTCGCGCGTCAGCGCGACTTCGGCTTCTCCGAGCGCCTGCCCGTGAGCGAGCTCGGTGCCAGCCCGGTTGGGCGAGCCCTTGCCGATCACCGTCTTGCACACGATCAGGGTGGGCCGCTCGGTCACGGCGTGGGCTGCGCGGATCGCCGCGTCCACCGCCTCGACGTCGTGGCCGTCGACGTTCGGAATGACGTGCCAACCATAGGCGGCGAAGCGCCGCGGCGTATCGTCGGTGAACCAGCCCTTGGTCTCGCCGTCGATGGAGATACCGTTGTCGTCGTAGAACACCGTCAGCTTCGCGAGCGCCAGCGTGCCGGCGAGCGAGCAGGCCTCGTGGGAAATGCCCTCCATCAGGCAGCCGTCGCCGACGAAGGCGTAGCAGCGATGGTCGACGATCGCGTGCCCGGAGCGGTTGAACTCGGCGGCGAGCAGCCGCTCGGCCAGCGCCATTCCGACGGCGTTGGCGAGTCCCTGGCCGAGCGGACCGGTCGTCGTCTCGACGCCCGGCGTGACGCCGACTTCGGGGTGCCCGGGGGTCTTGGAGTTGAGCTGGCGGAAGCGCTTCAGCTCCTCG
>DASVFM010000105.1:0-3437 GCA_036380055.1 Casimicrobiaceae bacterium | reverse complement strand
GACGCCTCGACGCTGGACGGCGAGGGAGTCGAGGCGGCGGCGGAGGCGATGGGGCGCGTCGACGCCGAGGGAGGCGGCGACCAGGCCGCAGTCGACGCCCCACTCGACGCGACGGACGAGGCGGTGGCCGACGTCCGGGTGGTGCGGGACGTGGCTGGGGATGCGATGACCGACAGCGCCGCCGACGCAGCGGACGCCCGGGCGGATGGCCGTGCGTGCATCGGAGACCTGCGCATCGCCGGATCTTATGAAGTGCCGCTGGGCCTGGCCGCCCCCCCCTTGGATCTGAACGGCGACGGAAAGCTCGACCTGCTCGTTGCGGAGGGGCTGCCGGGGGGTATCCACGTGCTCCTCGGAAACGGTGATGGGACGTTCGACGAGTCGGTGAGGTACGCGAACGGCCAGGGCGCTCTACGTAAGTTTCCGCTGCACGGACGGCGTCTTTCCGGGTGCAGCCGTCTGATGCACGCTCGGTGGTGTGAGAGGCGCAGAGGCAGAGTGGGCAGAGCGCGTGCGGTCGTGGCGCGCGAGTGGCCAGTCGGCGGCCGAGTACGCGCAGACACTGGGGTACTCGGAGGCGACACTACGCTGGTGGGCGAGCCGCCTGCGGCGTAGGCCGGCGCCTACGAGCGTGCGCCTGGCGCGCGTCGTAGCTGTGCCGAGTCGAGAGCCGAGCTCGATGGCAGTTCGCGTGGGGGCTGCGGCGATCGTGGTGCAGCATGGATTCGATCACGCCTTGCTGCGTGAGCTGGTGGACGTGCTCCGGGAGCCGCGATGATCCCGCGCGGCGTCGAGATCTTCATCGGCATCGAGCCCATCGACCTGCGCTGGAGCTTCGATCGACTCGCGGGCATCGCCGAAGAGCGCATCGGCAGGCAGGCGCGAAGCGGCGCGCTGTTCGTGTTCTTCGGCAAGCGCCACGACGCGCTCAAGGTCCTGTTCTTCGACGGCACCGGACTGTGCCTGTTCTACAAACGGCTCGACCGAGGCACGTTCCGCATCCCCGAGACGCGCCCGGACGCTGCGTGCGTCGAGATCGACGAGCGCACACTGGACGACCTGCTCGACGGCATCGAAGTCGAGATGAAGGCAAATGCGAAACGGGCTGCGCCGGTGCACTGACGATCTCTTCGCTGCAACCATGGACAACGCCGCCCCGCATGGATATTCATTCGCTCGCGATGAGCGACGGCGCGATCACGAGTACCGACGCTCGCGTGGCCGCGCTCGAAGCCGCCCTGGCGACGGAGCGCGCCGCCCATGCCGCGGCGCTCGCCGTCGCGCACGACCGGTTGGCGCAGGTCACCCGCGAGCGCGATCAGCTGCGCGCCTCGCACGAGCAGCTTCGCCTGGAGCTGGAGCTTCTCAAGCGGCGTATCTTCGTCGCCAAGGCCGAGCGCATCGACACCGCCCAGCTTGAGATGGAGTTCGCGGAGAAGCTCCGTCAGCTCGACGCGCTCGCCGGCACGCTTGACAACACCGACCAGGGCGCGACAGGTGACATCGCCGCGCCCGGTGCTGGCGGCGACCAGCCGCAGGCCAAGCCGAGGCCCACCGGACGCCGCAACCTCAAGCTCCTGCCGCTCGAGGAGGAGCGCATCGAGATCCCCGACCCCCTCTACGAGCAGCTCGTGGCCACGGGCCTCGCCAAGAGAATCGACTTCGAGGAGAGCTACAAGCTCGCCTACAAGCGCGGCGGGTTCCGTCGCCTCGTCATCGCTCGCGCCAAGTACCAGGTCGTCGACGCGACGGGCCAGACCACCCTGGACACGGCGCCGGTGCCCCCGCAGGCCTTTCCGCGTTCGCTCGCCGCTCCTTCGCTGCTCGCGCACATCGTCATGCTCAAGTACGGCATGGGCATGCCGCTGTTCCGCATCGAGGACCAGGCCCGCCGCGACGGCTGCCCCATTGACCGAGGCACGATGTGCCGCTGGGTCGAGGACG
Source organism: Casimicrobiaceae bacterium (assembly GCA_036380055.1). Lineage (GTDB taxonomy): Bacteria > Pseudomonadota > Gammaproteobacteria > Burkholderiales > Casimicrobiaceae > PALSA-1003. The sequence goes on along the minus strand of DASVFM010000105.1, from coordinate 1,493 downwards.
CCGGCGCGACCTGCGGAGCCACCGTCGTGCACGCGATGCGACAAGAGGCGCTCTCGGCGTCGTTCTGTATCGCCACCGACGCCACCGGCGTGCTCGTGCAACCCATCCGCACCCACGAGAAGGTGCGCCAGGCCTGCCGACGCGGGCACTACTTCGTTCTGGTCGCCGACGGCGACCACGTGCTCTTCGAGTACACGGCCAAAGAGACGAGCGACGCCGTCCGCGCAATGTTCGAGGGCTATCGCGGCTACGTCCAGGCCGACGCCAAGAGCGTCTACGACATCCTGTACCGAGGACCTCCTCACGCACCCGACGAAGACGCGCCGTGCATCGAGGTCGCGTGCTGGGCGCACCTGCGCCGAAAGTACTTCGAAGCAGCGTTCGCCAAGAGCGCTGTCGCGCGCGAGGGACTCGCACGCATCGGACGCATCTTCGAGCTCGACGCGACCTGGCGCCACAAGCCACCGGCCGACATCAAGAGGCTGCGCGACGCGCACCTGCGTCCCCACGTCGAGGCGTTCTTCTCGTGGGCCGCCGTCGAGTACGACAAGGTCCGCGACGTGCGCGGCTGGCTGCGCTCCGCGCTCGGCTACGCCGTCCGCAACAAGGATGCGCTCGTGCGCTTCCTCGACGACGGGCGCCTGCTGCTCGACAACAACCGGAGCGAGCGCGCGTTGCGCGGCTCCATCGCCACCGGCCGAAAGGCCTGGCTCTTCGTCGGCAGTGACGACCACGGCCAGAGCGCAGCGCACCACTTCTCGCTCATCGCCTCCGCCAGACTCTTCGGGCTCGACCCCGAGACCTACCTGCGCGACCTGTACCGCGTCCTGCCGCACTGGCCCCGCGGCCGTTACCCGGAACTCTCGCCCAAGTACTGGGCCGCCACCCGTGCCCGGCTCGACACCGACCAGCTCGAGAAGGAGTTCGGGCCGCTGACCGTCCCGCCGCCGCTCGACACGACGCCCCAACAGCAGGGCGCGCCGAACATCGCGGGCTGACGACTCGGGCCTCACGCCGCGATCGTGCGCGCGTCACGCCCCGATCGCCACACGCGGTTCATGCAGCGGATACCCAGATCCGGAACACCGTCGCCATTGAAGTCGGCTGGCGCGACGACCTCGGCATTGCGTACAAGATACAGTCGCGGAGCTTTGAGAGACCCATCGCCATTACCCAGGAGCACTCCGACCTTGTCGGATCCGGTGAACGCCAGGTCCGACCTGCCATCCCGGTTGAAATCGGCGACGGTCATCGATCGAGAGTCGTCCACGGACGGATCGACGATGGGCTCACGGAACTGACCGAGGCATGCTGCGGCGTCCAGGGCCGCGTCCGGCCATCCGCCCGCGGGACCTCCACCCTCCCACGGCCCGCAAAGGGGTCCCGCCTCGGCTTCGAGGGAACCGTCCCCCGCTCCGTCCGCGCGTCCGGTGTCCCGGGCGGTCGCGTCGGAGGCGTCAGCCGTCGTCGTGCCATCGCTTCGGTCGCCGGGC
>DASVFM010000104.1:0-3184 GCA_036380055.1 Casimicrobiaceae bacterium | reverse complement strand
GCTCATCGAGCGGCTCACGTCGAGCAGCAGCACGAGGCGCGGGCGGATGCGGCGCCGGTCCTTCCACGCGAGCGACAGCGGCGTGCCGCCGCGCTCGACGCTGCGGCGGATCGTCCCCGGCAGGTCGAGCCGCCGCCCGCGCAGCGAGCGCGCCTGGCGCCGCAACTGCAGGCGGCGCAGGCGCCGGGCGAAGCGTCGCATCAGCGTCTCGATGTCGCGCATGTCGTCGGCGCGGACGAGCTCATTGAAGTCCGTCGCGGCAAGCGACTCCTCGCGGCTCGCGGCATAGCGCGAAGCAAGCCGGGCGTGCTCGCGCTCTGGCCCGGGACGAGCGCCCGGGGGCTCGTCTTCGTCACCGCCGCCTGCGTCCGGCCGCGAGCGCTCCCTCGCGTCATCGAGCGCGCCTTGTACGAACAGCTTTTTGTTGGGCGGCAGAAAATAGGCGTCGAACAGCTGGTCGAAGCGGCGCCACTCGCCGGCGTGCCCGCAGAGGAGGGCCTTCAGGCTCCAGCGAAGGAGATCGCGATCGAGGATGCCGACCTGTGCGGCGGTCGCCAGCACGCGCGCGGCGTCGCCGCCGCCCACGCCGAATCCGTTGGCGTGCAGGAAGCCGCTGAAGCCGGTCAATCGGGCGCGCAGCGCCGCCGCGGGATCGAGCGATGACGGAGCTCTCGCAGGCGAGGTCAGCATGCGGCAGCGATGCGTGCGACCGTCTCCCGCGTGAACGCGGTGCGGTCCTCGCGCGTCTTGATGAGCGCAGTCAGCGTCTCGAGGATGCGCTCGGCGCTGTCCTCGCCGATCGACGTGATCCCCAGCCGCAGCAGCGCCGCGGTCCAGTCGAGCGTCTCGGCCACTCCCGGCTTCTTCTGCAACTCGAGGCGGCGAGCGCTTTGCACGAACTGCACGATCTGACGTGCGAGCTCCGCCGGCGCGTCGGGAGCGCGGAGCTCGACGATCGCCAGCTCCTTCTCGAACGACGGGTAGTCGAGGTACTGATACAGGCAGCGGCGGCGCAGCGCATCGGAGAGCTCGCGCGTGCCGTTCGAGGTAACGATCACGAGCGGCACCGTGGTCGCCTTCACCGTGCCGAGCTCCGGGATGGACATCTGGAAGTCGGATAGGAGCTCCAGCAGATAAGCCTCGAAAGCCTCGTCGGCGCGGTCCACCTCGTCGATCAGCAGCACGGGGGGACGCTCGCAACCGATCGCCTCGAGCAGCGGCCGCTTGAGCAAATAGCGTTCGGAGAAAATGTCCTGCTCCTTTGCCGCGACGCTGCGCTCGTCGTGCTCGAGGAGCTTGATGGCGAGGAGCTGGCGCTGATAATTCCACTCGTACATCGCCGCGTGCGCATCGAGGCCCTCGTAGCACTGCAGGCGAATCAAGCGCGTCTTGCGCACGGCGGCAAGCGCCTTCGCGACCTCCGTCTTGCCCACGCCCGCGTCGCCTTCGATCAGCAGCGGACGGCCAAGCTCGATCATCAGCAGCAGCGCGGCGGCGAAGCTGCGCTCCGCGACGTAGCCGGCGCCCGTGAGCTGCTGCTGCAGCGTGGCGACTTCGATCATTCGCGGCGAAGCGCTGCTCACGCGGCCTTCTTCGTGAACAGCCCCCGCAGCCAGTCCTTCAGAACGGCCCACAAGAACGCGAGGCCGTTGAGAGCTTGCGGCGCCGGTGCGGATGTCGACGCCGTGTCCGAGGCGGCGGCCGCCCCGGCGGGCCGGATCGCCTCGACCCGGGCGGTGAAGTTCGCTGCGAACTGCTTCATGATCTGCTCGGCGGCCCCTTCCATCATGCGCCCGCCGAACACCGCCGCCTTGCCGCTCACCGTCGATTCGCTGGTGCCGACGAGCACGCTCGATCCCTCGCCGGCAGCCTCGATGCGGGCGGTAAGGTCGAGCGATGCCGCCGACGAGCCCGAGGCATCGGTTCCCTTCGCGACGAGCTGCAGCGTGCGCTTCGCGGCATCGAGTTGCAGCACTTCGATATCGCCGCGGAAGGCGAGCGTGGCAGGCCCGATCTTGATCGTCGCCGTTCCCTTGTAGTGCGTATCGTCGATGCGTTCGGTGACTTTGGCGCCTGGCACGCACGCCGCGACTGCCTCGATGTCCGTCAGAGCAGCCCAGGTCACCTCGGGGCTGGCGGGCATCGGAAACGTTCGCTCGAGACGGACCTTCACGTCGCCTCAGCGCTTGTTGAGCCCGAGCGCCTTGCACTGCTGCCAGACGCGGAACGAGGTGTGCGGCATATCCATGTGCGTGACGCCGAGATGGGCGAAGGCGTCGACGACCGCGTTGGAAAAGCAGGGGATCCCGCCGACGTGCGGGGATTCCGCCACGCCCTTGGCGCCGATCGGGTGGTGCGGCGAGGGCGTCACGGTGAAATCGGTCTCCCACTTCGGCGTCTCGACGGCGGTCGGCAGGAAGTAGTCCATCAGGCTGTTGCCCAGGTGGTTGCCGCTCTCGTCGAAAGGAATCGCCTGCCCCATCGCCACCGCGAAGGCTTCGGTGAGTCCGCCGTGGATCTGCCCTTCGATGATCATCGGGTTGATCCGCGTGCCGCAGTCGTCGAGCGCGTAGAAGCGGCGCACCTTGGTCTCGCCCGTGTACTTGTCGATGTCCACCACGCACACGTAGGCGCCGAAGGGGAAGGTCATGTTCGGGGGATCGTAATACTCGGTGGCGTCGAGCCCCTTCTCCATACCGTCGGGGATGTTGCTCGTGTGCGCCGCCATGGCGATGTCCTTCATCGTCTTGAACGCGCTCGGGTTGCCCTTGACCCGGAAGCGGTCGACCTCCCATTCGAGGTCGCCTTCGCCGACTTCGAGGAGGTGCGCGGCGATCTTCTTCGCCTTGTCCTTGATCTTGCGTGCGGCGCGCGCCGCAGCTGCGCCTCCGACCGGCGTTGAGCGCGAGCCCCAGGTGCCGGCGCCGTAGGGCGCCTTGTCGGTGTCACCCTCCTCGATCTGGATCTCCTCCGAGGGCAAGCCGAGTTCGCTGGCGATGATCTGCGCGTAGGTCGTCGCGTGCCCTTGTCCCTGGCTCATGGTGCCGAGCCGCGCGATCGCGCTGCCGGTCGGGTTGACGCGAATGTCGCAGCTGTCGAAGAGCGAGATGCCGAGGATGTCGCAGACCTTGTTCGGCCCTGCCCCCACGATCTCGGTGAAGGTCGAGATGCCGATGCCCATCAG
>DASVFM010000103.1:0-39303 GCA_036380055.1 Casimicrobiaceae bacterium | reverse complement strand
GACTGCGCGCGCCAGCGCGTAGCTCGCCTTCTCGCGCAAGACTTCGACGACGACGCGCTCGCCGATGAGCGCTCCTTCGACGAACACGACCTTGCCGTCGCGGCGCGCGATCCCTCGACCCTCCTGGTCGAGCGCGGTGATGGCGACGGTTTCCATGTGGGCGAAGCCATTGTACCGGCGCGGCACAAGCCGCCGCGGCTGCCTCGCGGTAAGATTGCGCATGCGCATCATCGCCCTGGACGCTTCGACGGAGATGTGTACGGTGGCGCTCGGCGACGGCAGCACATGGCGCCAGCGCTCGGAGCGCGCCGGCCAGCGCCACTCAGAGCTTCTGCTGCCCATGGTCCACGATCTCCTGGCCCAGGAGCGACTGACGCTCGCCGACATGGGAGGCATCGCCTTCGGCGCAGGGCCGGGCTCGTTCACGGGGTTGCGCATCGCCTGCGGCGTAGCGCAGGGGCTTGCGCTCGGCGCGGGCCTGATGGTGGTGGGCGTACCGACCCTCGAGGCGATGGCAGAAACGGCGCGCGTGAGCCACGGCGCGGTCAGGGTCATCGCCGCCCTCGATGCCCGCATGGGCGAGGTCTATATCGCGGCCTACGAATACCGCACCGACCGTTGGCAGGTGGTCTCCGAGCCCCAGGCTCTCGAACCGACGGACGTGCCGGTTCCCGAAGTCGGCGGGTGGACGGGTGTCGGAGCGGGCTTTGCCGCATACCCCGAGCTCGCCACGCGCCTTGGGCCGGCGCTGAGTGTGTGTCTCGAGCACGTAACGCCAGAGGCGGCGGCGATCGGCGCACTCGCGGTGCCGCGCTTTGCGGTGGGTGACGCCGTGCTCCCGCGCCAGGCGGCTCCACTGTACGTGCGCCAGCGCGTGGCGCTCACCGCGGCCGAGCGCGCCGCCGGGCAGCGGTTGTGAACGCTTCGCTCGCGGCCGCGCGCGACGCTGGCCCGGTGATGTGGCGGCCGCTGCGCGCCGAGGATGTTCCCTACGTCGCAGCGCTCGAGCGGGAGGCTCACGTGGCTCCGTGGACGCCGCGAAATTTCCTCGACGCGCTCGGGGCAGGCTACAGCATGGCCGTGGGCGTCGCGGCAGGAGCGATCGTTGTTTATGGGGTGCTGCTGCTCACGCCGGGAGAGGCCCAGCTGCTCAACCTCACGGTGGCTGCCGGAGCGCGTCGGCAGGGGCTCGGCCGCGCCCTGCTCAGGCGCTTCCTTGCCGACGCGAAGCTGCGCGGCGCGCAGCAGTGCTTCCTCGAGGTGCGCGTGTCGAACACTCCGGCGATCTCCCTCTATGCGGCGGAAGGATTCGGGGCGATCGGCCGTCGGGTCGCCTACTATCCCCCAAGCGCTTCGGGCGAGCGCGAGGATGCCCTGGTGATGCGCCGGGCGCTCGTCGCATCCTGACGTGGCCGATCGGTCGGAAATCCTGCGCGAGCTCCGGCTGGTTCCGACTTGGCGCCGGCGCGCCACCGCGGCGCGTTCCGCGCTGCCCGCAGAGACGCAAGCGCCTGCCGTCGCACCGCTCCCTCAGACGCCCGCAGATCGGTTGAGTCGGATCGCGGTGCTCGAGTGGCGCGACTTCGCAGGCGACGTGTCGGCCTGCACGGCCTGCGCGCTTTGCCGAACGCGCAACAAGGCAGTGCCCGGCGTGGGCGATGCGCATGCGCAATGGCTCTTCGTCGGCGAAGCGCCCGGAGCGGAGGAGGACGCCAAGGGAGAGCCTTTCGTGGGCCAGGCAGGACGGCTGCTCGACAACATGCTTGCCGCCCTCGGCATGCAGCGCGGTGAGAACGTCTACATCGCCAACGTGCTCAAGTGCAGGCCGCCGGGCAACCGCACGCCGGAGCCGTTCGAGGTCGAATCTTGTCGCCCGTATCTCGACCGCCAGATCGAGCTTATTCGCCCGGCGCTGATCGTCGCGCTGGGCAAGAGCGCGGCGACCACGCTGCTCAATGTCGAGGCGACGATCGCGAGTCTCCGCGGGCGCGTGCATCGCTACCGCGGCGTACCGCTGCTGGTGACCTATCATCCTGCGTATCTGCTGCGCAACTTGCCCGACAAAGCGAAGGCGTGGGAAGATCTCTGTCTCGCGCGCGCCACCATGCAGCAGCTTGTTGCCGCGAAGGGCGAAGGCTTGCAAAGCCGGGCCGCCGGCCCCAACTGAGCGCTCGCAGGGCTCTATGCCTCGATTGCAGTTACGAAAGGGGACACGATGCGCAGGCACTTCGAACGTCTGGTCGCTCTAACGCTCGCGGCGGCCGCCGCGATTTCGCTCTCGGGCTGCGGGTACAACGACCTGCAGCGGCAGGACGAACAGGTCAAATCCGCCTGGTCCGAGGTCCTGAACCAGTATCAGCGCCGCGCCGACCTCGTGCCGAACCTGGTCAACACCGTGAAGGGCTACGCTGCCCAGGAAGAGCGTGTGCTGACGGAAGTAACTAACGCGCGCGCCAGCGTCGGCAGCATCAAGGCCACGCCCGAGCTGATCAACGATCCGGAGGCATTCGCCAAATTCCAGGCCGCGCAGAACCAGCTGCAGTCTGCTCTGTCGCGGCTGCTCGTGGTGTCAGAGAACTATCCGCAGCTCAAGTCGGATCAGAACTTCCGCGATCTGCAGGCCCAGCTCGAGGGGACCGAGAACCGCATCACGGTCGCGCGCAACCGCTACATCAAGGCGGTGCAGGAGTTCAACGTCACCGTCCGTTCCTTCCCGACGAACCTGACCGCGATGCTGTTCAAGATGGACGTCAAGCCCAACTTCGCGGTGGAGAACGAGAAGGCGATCAGCGCGCCGCCGACGGTGGATTTCAGCAAGCCGGCACCCGCTCCGGCCAAGTAATACGGCCTCCTCTTCTAGCGCGCCGTTGCGAAGACCGTTCGTGGTTCGCCACGCGCGCCGCGACTGGTGCGCAGCTCGCATCTTCGCCGCGCTCGCCTTCTTCGCGCTCGCGAGCGTCGCGAGTGCGGTCACCTGGGATCCGCAGCGCGAAGGCGGCCAGCCGGTGCCGCCGCTGCAGGCTCGCGTGACCGACCTTACCGGAACGCTCTCCGCCGCGGAGCAGCAGGCGCTGGAAAGCAAGCTTTCCGCCTGGGAGGCGCAAACCACCAACCAACTCGCCGTGCTGATCGTCCCCACGACCAAGCCGGAGACGATCGAGGAGTATGCGATTCGCGTCGCCGAGGCGTGGAAACTCGGGCAGAAGGGCAAAGACAACGGGGCGCTCCTGCTCGTCGCCAAGAACGACAAGCAGATGCGCATCGAGGTCGGCTACGGGCTCGAAGGCGAGCTTCCCGACGTCACGGCGCGCCGCATCATCGGGGACACGATCGCTCCCTACTTCGGCAAAGGACAGTTCGCCGCCGGCATCGGGGCCGGCATCGACCGAATCATCGCGGTCGTGAGCGGTACCGAGCCGCAGCCGCAAGCACAACCGCAACGACGTGCGCACTCGGGAGGCGTTGGCTTCGGCGACCTCGCGATACTGCTGCTCATCGGCGTGACCGTGATCGGTGGCATCCTGCGCTCGGTTCTCGGCAAAGTCGGGGGCGGACTTGCCGGCGCGGCGATCACGACCGGGGTGGTCTGGTTGATCGTCGGCTCTCTGCTGCTCGCTGGGCTTGCCGGCGTCGTCGCCTTTGTCCTGATCAGCCTTCTGGGCGCCGGCGGTCGCGGCGGACCGGGCGTCTGGCCACCGATCGGCGGGGGCGGCTGGTCGGGCGGCGGCGGGTTTGGTGGTGGTGGCGGGGGCTTTTCCGGCGGCGGCGGTGGTTTCGGCGGTGGCGGCGCCTCGGGGGGGTGGTGAGCGTGGAGTCGATGGCGCGGCGTCTCTGGCGGCACCTGGTAACCGATCACTGGTCGGCGCGGCGCGCGTTTCCGTCGGGCGCGCTGCAGCACATCGAACGTGCGATTGCGGTGGGGGAGCGCGATCACATGGGCCAGGTCCGCTTCGTCGTGGAAGCGTCGCTGGCGCTGCCTTCCGTGCTGCGCCGGGAGTCGCCGCGCGATCGCGCGCTTGAGGTGTTCGGGCGCCTGCGCATCTGGGACACCGAGCACAACTCCGGCGTGCTCGTCTATCTGCTGCTCGCCGACAAGGCTGTCGAAATCGTCGCGGATCGCGGCATTCACCGCCGCGTCGGCGACGAGCTCTGGCAGACGATCTGCCGGCGCATGGAGGCTGCGTACCGCGCGGGCAAATTCGAGGATGGCGCCGTGGCCGGGGTCGAGGCTATCAGCGCGCTATTGACGCAACACTTTCCGCGCAGCGCCCCAGGGACGAACGAGCTGCCCGATCGGCCTCTCGTGCTCTAGACCGATTACGGATTGCCGGGCCGCGCCTCGGGACGCTCGGTCGCCACAAGGTGCAGCAGATCGCCGGCGGCGAGGTTGAGCCGATGGCGCCACATGACCAGAGCCATCGTGCTGGCAACGAACAAGCCGAAGAGAACGATCGCTGCGTTGATCGACATTCCGTAGTGGACCAGTAGTGCGTAGAGGGCGAGCATCACGATCACCCCCAGGTTCTCGTTGAAATTCTGCACGGCGATCGAGTGCCCGGCTCCCATGAGCACGTGGCCGCGATGCTGTAGCAGCGCGTTCATCGGGACCACGAAGAATCCCGCGAGCGCTCCGATCAGGGTCATCAGGATGATCGCCGTCTCGACCTTGTTCACGAAGACCATCACCATCACGACCATACCCATTGCCACGCCGAGCGGCAGCACCTTCACTGCGTGGCGCAGCGACACGAGCAGCGCAGCCAGCGCCGCGCCCAAGGCGATTCCCAGAGCCACCACGCCCTGCAGGTAGGCCGCCCGCGACAGGCTGTAGCACAGGTGCGTCGCAGCCCAATCGATGACGATGAACTGAAGCGTCGCGCCGGCTCCCCAGAACAGCGTCGTGGTGGCGAGAGAGATCTGACCGAGCTTGTCGCGCCAGAGGAGCGCGCAGCAATGCTCGAACTCGCGGATCAGGAACCAGGGGCTCTTGCTGGGCACGCGCCGCTCCACGCCGGTGTCCGGGATGTACCAGTTGAAGAGCGCCGCTATCGCATAGCAGCCCATGATCACGGAGATTGCGGCCTGCGGCGGTGTCTCAATTCCTGTATCGATCTTCGGAACGTCGATCGCCAGCAGCCAGCCCGAGATGGGACCACTGATCAGCATGCCGCCGAGCAGAAAGCCGAGAATGATCGACAGGACGGTCGTTCCTTCGATCCATCCATTCGCGATCACCAGCTGCCGTGGCGGCAGCAGCTCGGTCAGGATCCCGTACTTCGCAGGCGAGTACGCTGCGGCGCCGAGGCCCACGATCGCATAGGCGGCCAGCGGATGTAGCTTGAACAGCATGAGGCCGCAGCCAACGAACTTGAGCGCGTTCGTGACGAGCATCACCCGCCCCTTCGGCATCGAGTCCGCAAACGCTCCGACCAGCGGAGCGAACAGCACGTAGGACACGACGAAGCATTGCTTGAGCGACGGCGTCATCCAGCCCGGCGACTCGAGATCCCTGAGCAACTGGATGGCCGCGACCAGCAGCGCATTGTCGGCGAGCGACGAGAAGAACTGCGCCGCCATGATCGTGTAGAACCCGGCCTGCATTGTCCTCGCTAGCGCCAACGCTCTTGAAACACTATCTCACCTGGCGGCGGGAGCCAGGGAGCGTTCTGTGCGCTCGTGTATGTATAATAATTGGGCAATCAGCCGGCGCATGCGGCTCGCGCCGCCTTATACCACGTTTTTCCACCCCCGACCAAACCCGTTCGGCCAGGGGTGAATCGCCCGCGCGAGAAGCGCGCATCTCTGCCGCCATGTCTCGACCTCTCGTCGCTCAGATAAATCTGTCCGCGTTGCGCGCGAATCTGCGCAAAGCGCGCGAGCGGGCACCGGGGACGCAAGTGCTCGCTGTGGTGAAAGCGGACGCCTACGGTCACGGCCTCACGCGAGTCCTGCCGGCCCTGTCCGAAGCCGACGGCCTCGCATTGCTCGAGCTCGATGCTGCGATCGGTCTGCGCGAGCGACATTACGCGCGACGAGTGCTGCTTCTCGAGGGTTTTTTCAGTGCCGACGAGCTGCCGGAGATCGCTGCGCGCCGGCTCGCAGTTGTAGTGCACCATGAAGAACAAGTGCGAATGCTCGAGACGGCGCAGCTCGCGCGCCCGATCGAAGTCTTCGTGAAGATCAACACGGGGATGAACCGGCTCGGCTTCAGCCCCGCTGCGGTGCACGACATCGTGGAGCGCTTGTCGCGCACGAGCAGCGTCGCCGTGCTGCGATTGATGACGCATCTCGCGCGCGCCGACGAGGAGGACGGCGCGCATGAGCAGCTCGAGAGGTTCGAAGATGCCTGCCAGGGATTGCCATACCCGCGCTCGATCGCCAACTCGGCCGGCGTCTTGCACTACGCCGAAGTGGGGGGCGAGTACGTTCGCCCCGGGATCATGCTCTACGGCTCATCGCCATTTCCCTACGACACCGCCGACATGCTCGGCCTCGTGCCGGTGATGACGCTCAAGAGCGCAATCGTCGCAATTCAGGACATCAAGCCGAACGACAGCGTCGGGTATGGAGGTACGTACACTGCTTCGCGCGCGCACCGGGTCGGCGTCATCGCCTGCGGCTACGCGGACGGCTATCCGCGCCACGCGCCGAACGGCACGCCAGTGCTCGTTTGCGGAAAGAAAGTGCGTACCGCCGGCCGGGTATCGATGGACATGATGACGGTCGACCTGAGCGACGTGCCCGACGCGGTCGTCGGCAGCCCGGTGGTGCTCTGGGGCGAGGGGCTGCCCGTCGACGATGTGGCCGCGGCGGCGAGCACGGTCGGCTACCAGCTTCTCTGCGCCGTCTCGCGCCGCGTGCGCTTCCTGACCACCGAAATCGGCCGCGTCGATATCGAGCTCTGAGGCGAGGAGTCCATGTACATCGTCGTCACCGGCGCAGCAGGATTCATCGGCTCGCATCTGGTCAAGGCGCTCAACGAGCGGGGCGAGCGACGCATCGTCGCCGTCGACAACCTGACGCAGGGAGACAAGTTCCGCAATCTGGTCGATTGCGAGATCGCCGAGTACCTCGACAAGGAGGAATTCCTCGTCCGTCTCGCCGAGGGCGACTTCGACGACGACATCGCGGCGATTTTCCATCAGGGGGCATGCTCCGACACCATGGCGACGGACGGCCGCTACATGCTCGCCAACAACTACCGCTATTCGGTGCGCCTGCTCGACCACTGCCAGGAGAACGACGTCCCGTTCCTGTACGCGTCGTCGGCGGCGGTTTACGGCGCTGGCACCGACTTCCGGGAGGAGCCGTCGTGCGAGGGCCCGCTCAACGTGTACGGTTACTCGAAGCTGCTCTTCGATCAGCACGTGCGCCGCATCCTGCCCGAGCGCGGCGCGCAGGTCGTGGGCCTTCGCTACTTCAACGTATACGGCGCACGCGAGGGACACAAGTCACGCATGGCGTCGGTCGTCTGGCATTTCTTCAATCAGTACCGGCGTGACGGAAAGGTGCGCCTGTTCGAGGGCTCCGGCGGCTACGCCGCCGGCGAGCAGCGGCGCGACTTCGTGAGCGTCGAGGACGTCGTGCGCGCGAATCTCGACTTTCTCGATCATCCGCAGCGCTCCGGTATCTATAACCTCGGCACCGGAGCTGCGGCGAGTTTCAATGCCGTGGCCGCAGCCACGATCAACGCCTGCCGTGCCACGGAAGGTCAGGAGTCCCTGCCGTTCGCGGAGCTGCACCGCTCAGGTGCGATCGAGTACATCGAATTTCCGCCGGAGCTTGCGGGGAAGTACCAGAGCTTTACCCAGGCGGATCTGTCGCGGCTACGCTCGGCGGGCTACGCCGCCCCGATGCTGACGATCGAGGACGGCGTTCCGCGCTGCGTGCGCAGCTTGCTTGCCAAGGCATCGGGCAGACCGTAACATTCATCCGCTTCGACGTAGACGCCGGCGGCGCGACGAGCGCGACGCGAAGGCGCTCGATCAAACTCGCTGGGAGGGATCATGAAGAAGATCTTGCTGTTTGTCGCGACGCTGCTCTTCTCGGCGTTCGCGCTGGCGGCCGTCAACATCAATACGGCAACCAAGGAAGAGCTCGACGCGCTGCCGGGCATCGGTCCGGTCAAGGCGCAGGCGATCGTCGATTACCGGACAAAGAACGGTCCGTTCAAGAGCATCGAAGACATCATGAAGGTGCCCGGGATCAAGGAAGGCACCTTCGGGCCGCTCAAGGACAAGATCAGCGTGAGCGGTGCATCGACGCCGCTCGCCGCCCCCGCGGCGAAGGAGTCGAAGGCGGCCGCGCCCGCGGCGACACCACCGCCGCCGGCCCCGGCGGCTCCGGCGAAGGCGGCCGCTCCCGCCGCACCGGCTGCTGCTCCGGCTGCTGCCCCAGCGCCCGCCGCAGCGAAGAGCGAGGCCAAGAAGGGCGAAAAGGCGATGCAGGCCGAGGACAAGAAGGCCGCCAAGGGCAAGGAAGACAAGGCCAAGGACGACAAGGCGAAGAAGGCGGCCGACGAGAAGAAGGCGAAGGAAGACGAGGCGGCGGCCAAGAAGAAGGCGAAGGACGACGAAGCGGCAGCGAAGAAGAAAGCCAAGGAGGACGAGGCGGCGGCGAAGAAAAAGGCCAAGGAGGACAAGGCTGCAGCGAAGAAAGACAAGTCCGCCAAGAGCGACAAGGACACCAAGGCCGCGGACGACAAGGCGAAGAAGTAGCGGCCTGTCAACGCACCGATTACGACCCCGCCCGCGAGGCGGGGTTTTTGTCGGCGGTACAATAGGCGCGTCCAGTCATCCACGTCTCGCCGTGTACCGCACCATCGAAGACACTGTCGGCAACACGCCGCTCGTGCAGCTGCAGCGCCTGCCCGGGAAAACGTCCAACGTCCTTCTCGCCAAGCTCGAGGGCAACAATCCTGCCGGTTCGGTAAAGGATCGTCCCGCGCTGTCGATGGTCGTCGAGGCCGAAAAGCGCGGCACGATCAAGCCCGGGGACACGCTGATCGAGGCTACCTCGGGAAACACCGGCATCGCGCTGGCGATGGCAGCGGCGATGCGAGGCTACAGGATGGTGCTGGTGATGCCAGAGCACCTGTCGCTGGAACGCAGGCAGACGATGCGCGCCTTCGGTGCCGAGATAATCCTCACGCCGAAAGCGGGTGGCATGGAGACCGCGCGCGATGTGGCGGAGAAGATGCGCGCGGACGGCCAGGGCATCATCCTCGACCAGTTCGCGAACCCCGACAATCCGCTGTCGCACTACAAGGGCACAGGCCCGGAGATCTGGCGCGACACCGAGGGGCGCATCACCCACTTCGTCTCCAGCATGGGGACGACGGGCACGATCATGGGTGCCGGGAAGTTCCTCAAGGAGAAGAATCCGGCAATCCAGATCGTCGGTTGCCAGCCCGAGGAAGGCTCGCAGATTCCCGGCATTCGCAAGTGGCCGGAGGCTTATCTTCCGAAGATCTACGATGCGAAGCGGGTCGATCGCCTCGAATACGTCTCGCAGGCCGACGCCGAGGACATGGCTCGGAAGCTGGCGAGCGTCGAGGGGATCTTTGTCGGGATCTCGTCGGGAGGGGCATGCGCGGTGGCGCTGAGAATCTCGCGCGAGGTGGAGCACGCGACGATCGTGTTCATCGTCTGCGACCGCGGCGACCGCTACCTTTCGACCGGCGTCTTCCCCGGGTGAGTCCGCGGGGGTAACCGCTTCCGTTCGTACCCGCGGTCGACCCGAGCGGTCGATGCAATGACCCCGACTCTCGTCTTCGACATCGAGACCATTCCGGACGTCGCCGGCCTGCGCCGCGTGCACGCCTTGCCGGCTGAGCTCGGCGACGGCGACGTGCTCGATTGGGCGCTGCAGCAGCGGCGCGCCGCAACCGGCAATGATTTTCTGCCGCCACACTTCCAGCGAGTCGTGGCCATCGCCTGCGCGCTGCGCGAGGACGGCGGGCTGCGGATCGCCTCGGTCGGTGCCGCCGAAGATCCCGAGGCCGAGCTCGTTCGCCGCTTCTTCGATCTCATCGACAGGCACACGCCCCAGCTCGTGTCGTGGAACGGCAGCGGATTCGATCTGCCCGTGCTGAATCACCGCGCGCTCATCCACGGCGTGGCCGCGCCGCGATTCTGGGACTGGGGCGACGAGGATCGGGACTTCAAGTACAACAACTACCTGAGTCGCTACCACACGCGGCACGTCGATCTGATGGATGTGCTCGCGATGTATCAGCCGCGGAACAACGCGGGCCTCGATGCGATGGCCCGCCTGGCCGGGTTTCCCGGCAAGCTCGGGCTTGGCGGCGCACAGGTGCGCGCCGCGCACGAAGCGGGCCGCATCGACGATATCCGCCGCTACTGCGAGACCGACGCGCTGAACACGTATCTGCTCTACCTTCGCTTCCAGCTGCTTCGCGGCAGCGTTTCCGCGGGGCAGTACGCGAGCGAAATCTCTCTCGCGCGCGAGAGGATCGCGGCGTCGAAGGAGCCGCACTGGCGCGAGTTCATCGCGGCCTGGGATGCGGCCGCGGCGGGCGCCTGACTACGCCTTGAGCACCGGCAGCGTGGTGAACGAGCCGCCGAGAGGACCGGCCGAGGGGACGCCCCACCAGCGATCGAGCACCGTCGCGTAGACGCTCCGAAAGTCGATCGCGAATGCGGGATTGCCGTCGGCCGAAAGCCGATCGAGCACTGGCTGCTCGCCGTAGAGACCGCCGGCGACGCGGCCGCCGAACGCGAAGTGCGCGCTCGCGGTGCCGTGATCGGTTCCGTTGGATAGATTCTCCCTAGGCCGACGACCGAATTCGGCGTAGGTGAGCACCAGCGTGTCGCGCCAACGCCCGAGCTCGACGAGGGCGGCGTGCAGCGCAACGATCCCTCCGGCCAGCTCGCCGAGCAGCCGCGCCTGGGTCGCAAGCTGTCCGCTGTGCGTGTCGAAGCCGCTGAGCGTCACGCGCACGACGGCGACCCCTGCCCGGTTGGCGATGACCTGGCAGGCCGACTTGATGGCATTGCCGAACGCGCCCTGCGGAAACTCGGTCGCGAATACGTGATCGGCGTTCAGTTGTGCGGCCGCCTGCACGATATCCGCCTCGACCTTGAGAATGTGCTGCAGCGCCTTGTTCGCCGATTGCCCCTCGGGTGCAGCGAGCCTGGCTCGACGAAGGAACTGCTCGGTGTTCGCGAGCGCGATCGCGCGCGTTCCGCCGCCAGCGAGCGGGCCCAGGTCCGGCGAGCCGACGATGACGCCGTCCGCGGCGAAGCTCGCCGGCGTGGGGGCCGCCGAGAAGGTGCGTGTCAGCCAGCCATCCTGCAGGTATTCGTCGCTCTTGGACGCCGTGTCCCAGATCTCGATCGAGCGAAAGTGCGACAGGTTCGGCTGCGGATAGCCAACGCCCTGCAGCACCGCGAGCTCGCGATCGGTCCACAGCGGCAGGAGAGGAGCGAGCGCGGGGTGCAGACCGATCGTGTCCGAGAGCTGCACGACCTGATCGCGCCGAACGGCCAGCTTGGGACGCAGCTCGTAGTAGGCGGGATTCCTATACGGCACCACCGTGTTCAGGCCGTCGTTTCCGCCTTTGAGCTCGATCAGCACCAGCAGGCGGCGGTAATCCGCGGCGGCCGGCGGTGCCGCCCAGGCGACGCGGGGACCGAGAGCAGGCAACATCGCCCAGGGCGTTGCCGCTGCGGCGAGACGGAGGAACCTGCGGCGATTCATCGCAGCGATCACTTCACCTGGTAAGCGGCATCGAGCACGAGCTGACGGACGATGACGAGCGCATCGTCGGTCGCAATCGGCGTCGCCTGCGGAGCGATGGCGAGCAGGACGCGAGCGGCGGCTCCCTCTCTCGCGCGTGCATCGTCACGCACGTGAAGCCGCTCGAACCACGCTTCGCTGTCGAAGTGCACGCTCGCGAAGCCGCGCTCCATCGTGCGCATGAGGCGGAGCTGCCGCGCCTTGTCTTCGTCCTGCGCCGTGTTCGGGCCCTCAGCCTGCATCGGCATCGAAGCGAGCGTAAGCGGGTCGCCGCTCTGCGTCGCGCGCAGCGGATCGTCGGCGCGAAAAAGGCGGTCGAGAAACTGCTTGCGCGCGAGCAGCGTTCCGGACGTGATCCAGGCCTCGCCACCGGGCCAGCCCTTGACGTTCGGCGGCGAGAACAGGTTCTGTCCCATGCCCGCGACGGCGATCGCGAAGGGCGCCGGCTCGCCGGGCCGCAGCGCGAACTGGTGCAGCGTTCCGACGACGAGATCGACGGGGGACTTGATGAGCGCACCGCGACTCTCCGGTGCGTAGAACGCGTCCGAGGTGAGCAGCGCATACAGTGCGACGCCGATGTCGTAGCCCGAGCTCCTGAAGCGTGCTGCGATGCGCCGCACCTCGGCCTCGTCGGGATCCGGCGAGATGAACTCGCGCCAGAGCTTGCGCGTGATGAACTCGGCGGTCTCGGGCCGCGCGAGCAGGATGTCGAGCACGTCGTCGCCATCGAGGTTCCCCGAGCGTCCGAGGACGGTCTTCTCGCCATAATCGTGGATGAAACGCCGGAAGACGAAGCTCCCGGTGTCGCGATCGAGACTCCAGCCGGTAAACGCGCGCGCAGCTTCCTTGATGTCGCGTTCCGTGTAATGGCCTTCGCCCAGCGTGAAAAGCTCCATCACCTCACGGGCGAAATTCTCGTTCGGCGTGCCCTTGCGGTTCTGAGCGCTGTCGAGATAGATGACCATCGCGGGATCGCGGGCGATCGAGTGCAGCAGCACGCCGAAGTTGCCGAGCGCGTTGGCGCGCAGCGTGACGTTCTGTCGATACATGAGCTCGGCGAGGCGTACCTTCTGCTGCGCGGACACGAAGTGGTTGTGCCAGAACAGCGTCATCCGCTCGGTGAGCGGCGAAGCTGTGGTCCGCATCTGCTCGATCCACCAGCCGCGCAGCTCCAGCCCCTTGCGAATCTCCTCCTGCTGGAAGTTCTTCCGCTCGGCCTCGGAAGCATTCTCGGCGCGCGGGTAGCGCAGCGGACCCGGCGCGGAGGTCCAGGCCGGCGGGGGGAGCTCGGCCGTCGTGCGCGTGGCGCCGATGAGCTTGCGCACCGCGTCCTCGCGGCTCATTCCGACGTAGCAAGCGATCTCCTCGTTGGTGGCGCCGAAGCCGGTGCGGTTGAGCAGCCGGCGCGCGTCGTCGTAGGACAAAGGCGCCGAGGCGCCGGCCGCGGAGGCGAGCAGCGCGGGCGAAAGCAGCGTGGCGATGATGAGAGTTAACCGCATCTCACAACTCGTCGGCGCCGGCCACAACATCCGGCGCCCTAATGCTGGCTCCAACGTTCAACTCTACGCGCGTGTTGACGGCGCAGTCATCGCAAGATGTAACGGCGCATTACGCCGCGGCGAATCGTGGGCGGGCCCGGCGTGTGCTACAACTCGATCGCGCCCCGACCGAGCTCGATCACGCGGCCGCCAACCGAGATCGTGCCTGCAGCGTCGACGGTGAGCTGGAGGCGGCAGCGTCGGCCCACGTATTCCCCCTGATCGATCGTCAGCGTGCGCGGTCGTGCAGCTCCGCTCGCGACCAGCCAGCCGCCGAGGTTGGCGCAAGCAGAGCCCGTACCCGGGTCTTCTGTCAGCATGCCCTGCTTGAGGAAGAAGAAGCGTGCGAGGATGCGATCGGCACCGTCCTCGGCCCAGAGGTAGGCCATCGCGCGTGAGGCGCCGCCCGGCACAGAAACGCTCGCGTGGCGGGCGATCAACTCGGCGCGGGGCGCGGCGCGGCGCACGGCCGCCGCGGTCGCAATCGGGATCACGAGCTGCTCGCTCCCGGTATCGACCCACCTCGCGTCCGGCGCAAGGTCCGCGACCTCGAGCCCGAGCATCGCGGCAAGCTCCTGCGGCGATGCCGCGACCGCGCGTGTGCGCGGCGCGTTGGCGGTGAGAGTCCACAGGTCTCCGTCGGCACGCACGGGAATCACTCCGGCGCGCATCTCCAGCGTGATCGCGTTGCCGGCGCTCTTGAGCGCGCGCACGACATGGGCCGTGCCGAGCGTAGGATGGCCGGCGAACGGCATTTCGAAAGTCGGCGTGAAGATGCGCACGCGAGCCGTCGCAGTCTCTGAAGGCAGGACGAAGGTGGTCTCCGACAGGTTGAACTGCAGCGCGAGCGCCTGCATTGTCGCGTCGCCGAGGCCGCGTCCGTCCTCGAAGACTGCGAGCGGATTTCCCGCGAGCCGCGTCTCGGCGAAGACGTTGACGATGCGAAAGGCATAGCTGGTCAAGATTGGCTCCCGGCGCGCTCGGCGGCTTCGAGGCGTGAGCGCAGTTCGCGTGCGAGCGCTGCGAAGCCGCTGCGCGAGACGTCGCTCGCTTCGACGGTCACTGCCTCCGCTCCCGCCGGGAAGTTGCGCTCGAGCGAGCGGCCGTAGGTCGGATCGTAGTGCAGATTGAGGAGCTCCGCGATCAGATTGTCCCAGTCGCCTGCCGCCGCCATCGCGCTCCAGCGGCCGATCGCTGCCTTGCCGCGCAGCTCGGTGAGCGCTTCCAGCCGGCTTACGAGCAGCGGCGGCCGGGCGAGGTAGTGTGCGTACTCCTCCTTCAGCAGCGCGACGCGCCGCTCGACCGGCGTGACGAGGTTGACCGTCCGACCTGCGCGCATGCGGGAGAGCAGCGCGTCGGGCATCTGCACGCTGCCGATGCGGCGGCTCTCGGACTCGACATACACCGGACGCGCCGGATCGAGCCGGCCGAGCGCGTCGAGCAGCTGGCTCTCGAAAGACTTCTGCGAGGGCTGCGGGTCATCGGGCAGCCCGCCGAGCAGCGAGCCGCGGTGACGGGCGATGCCCTCGAGATCGAGCGTCTGCGCGCCCTCGCTCGCCAGCGCGGCGAGCAGTCGGCTCTTTCCCGACCCGGTGAGGCCGCGCAGGACGACGAAGTCGAACTGCAGGGGCCGGTGCTCGAGCTCGGCGACGACATGGCGTCGGTAGGCCCGATATCCACCCTCTAGCTGCGCTGCGCGCCAGCCGACTTCCTGCAGCACCTGCACGAGGGCGCGACTGCGCTGCCCGCCGCGCCAGCAGTACACGAGTGGTCGCCACTCGCGCGGATGCGCGTTGAATGCCGTCTCGAGCATGTCGGCGATGTTGCGCGCGACCAGCGCGGCGCCCAACCTTCGCGCGGCGAAGGGCGACTCCGCGTAAAGCGTCCCGATGCGCGCGCGCTGGGCGTCGTCGAGGACTGCGTGGTTGAGGGCCCCTGGTGCATGATCGAGCGCGTATTCGGCTGGGCTGCGCACGTCGATGCGATCGCGGTAGTCGGCGAGCGCCGCAATCCCGACGCGATGCACGCCCGGATGCCCAGTGCTCATCGGCGCTTGCCCTGAGTGGTGAGCAGGGGCTTGAGCGCGCGCCAGACATTATCGAGCAGCATTGCCTGTGCGGCGGCGACCGGATGGATGCGATCGGGCTGAAACATCGCGCTGTCGTCGCCGAAGCCTTCGAAGAGGAAAGGCACGAGCGCCGTCTTGCGTTTTTGCGCGATCTCGGCGTAGGTGGCGGCGAACCTTCGCACGTAATCCGGACCGTAGTTGGGCGGCAGCCGCATGCCGAGCAGCAAGACGCGGGAACCCGCCTGCTGTGCGGTGGTGACCATCGCGTCGAGATTGTGCGCCATTGCGTCGAGGCTGCCTCCGCGCAGCCCGTCGTTGCCGCCCAGTTCGATGACCGTGATTTGCGGACGGGTCGCTTCGAGTAATCCGGGCAGCCTGGCGCGTCCGCCCGCGGTCGTGTCGCCGCTGATGCTCGCATTCATCACTTGATAGGGGTAGCGCTCGGCTGCGAGCCGCTCCTCCAGCAGCGCAGCCCAGCCCGTTCCCGAGGGCAGGCCATAGCCAGCGGAGATGCTGTCGCCAATGATCAGGATGACGGGCGGCTTCGTCTGCGCGAATGCGCCCGCGCATGCGAGAAGGAGCGCGAGCGCGGCGATCCGCAACTGGCGTACGCGCCTTGCAATCGGGGTTGAGAAGCCAAACACCATGCCGCATTGTATGAGGGCGGCGCGGCGCGAAGCAAAGCGGCGCGAGCGGGGAGTAGAATGCGCGACCTGTTATGCCGGACTCGATCATTCGCACGGAAGCCCTTTCGAAGACCGTACTGAGCGGCGATTCGCCGCTGACGATCCTCGACGGAGTCACTTTTGCAGTCGAGCGCGGCGAGACCGTGGCGATCCTCGGCGCTTCGGGTTCGGGGAAGACCACGCTGCTTGGATTGCTTGCCGGGCTCGACCGCCCGAGCGCCGGCGAAATTTGGCTCGGTGATCGTGCCTTGAACGGCCTGTCCGAAGACGAGCGCGCGGCACTGCGGCAGCGCTGGGTGGGCTTCGTGTTTCAATCCTTTCAGCTGCTGCCGGCGCTCACCGCGCTCGAGAACGTGATGCTGCCGCTGGAGCTCGCGGGCGCCCGCGATGCGCCGTCGCGCGCGATGTCCTGGCTCGAGCGAGTTGGTCTCGCCGGACGCCTGACGCATTATCCGAAGCAGCTCTCGGGCGGAGAGCAGCAGCGCGTGGCCATCGCGCGGGCCTTCGCCGGCGAAGCGCAGATTCTCATGGCCGACGAGCCGACGGGGAATCTCGACGGCGCGACCGGCGCGGAGGTCGCCGAGGTGATGTTTCGTCTCAACCGCGAGCGAGGCACGACGCTGCTACTGGTGACTCACGATCCCGTGATCGCGTCACGCTGCGCGCGACGCCTTTCGCTCGCGGGAGGGAAGCTCGTCGGCGACGAGCGGGGGCGGTGAGCGCGCGATGAACACTGTCCGCCTGGCGCTTCGCATGCTCTCGCGCGACTGGCGCGCGGGCGAACTCTCGGTGCTGATCGCGGCGCTCGTGCTCGCCGCAGCGAGCGTCGGCACTGTGGGTTTCTTCGCTGATCGCGTGAAGGGCGCGCTCACCTCGCAGGCGAATCTCCTGCTCGGCGCGGATTTGATGGTATCCGGCGATCATCCGCTCGCGCCGGCGCTCTCGAGTGAGGCGCGAGCGCGCGGGCTCGCCATCGTTTCGGTGATCCGCTTCAACAGCATGGTGCAGCAGGCTGGCGCCGGGGAAGGCGATGCCGTGCTGACCGATGTCAAGGCGGTGGGTGCGGGCTACCCGTTGCGCGGCGCGGTCACGCTCGCCGAGACCGCAAATCCAGAGGGGAGGGCGGCGCACTCCATACCCGCGCCCGGGGAAGCGTGGGTCGACGTCCGCCTCGCGGCACGTCTGGGCCTGCAGAAAGGCTCGCGTCTGGCCGTGGGGGACAGCAAGCTCGTCGTTGCCGAGATCGTGCAACAGGATCCGGAGGTCGCAGGGGGGTTGCTCAGCCTCGGTCCGCGCCTGCTCATGAATATCGACGACGTACCTGCGACCAATCTGCTGCAGCCGGGCAATCGTGCGACCTATCGCCTGCTCGTTGCTGGAGCCGCGGCAAACGCGTTTCGCAACTGGGCGGCGATGCACCTCGGGCGCGGCCAGCGCCTCGAATCCGTGCGCGATCTTCGTCCCGAGTTGCGGCAGACGCTCGAGCGTTCCGACCGCTTCCTCGGCCTCGCCGCGCTGGTCGCGGTCATCCTGGCCGCCGTCGCGGTTGCGCTCGGCGCGTCGCGCTATCTGCGCCGCCATCTCGACGCGGCCGCCATGATGCGGTGCATGGGCGCCCCGCAACGACAGATACTCGCGCTCTTCGCGATCCAATTCGTGGTGCTCGGCCTCGGCGCCAGCCTGATCGGCGCAGCGCTCGCGCTCGCCGGGCAGCAGCTTCTCGTGACGCTGCTCGGCGCGCTGCTGCGCACGGAGCTGCCGTTGCCGGGCTGGAGTCCGGCGCTCGGAGCCACGGTCACGGCGCTGGCGCTGCTGCTCGGCTTCGCGCTGCCGCCGCTCGTCGCACTCTCGCGCGTTCCGCCGCTGCGCGTGCTGCGCCGCGACCTCGGCCTGCCGCGGGCAGGAGGGGCGCTCGCTTACGTGGCGGGCGCAACGACGATCGCAGCGCTGATCGCCTGGCAGGCGCAGGATCTCAAGACGGGTGGGATCATGATCGGGGGTATCCTCGGGCTGCTCGCTGCGGCGGCGGGCGCCGCGTGGATCGCCATCGCGCTGCTGCGCTTGCTGCCGCAACGCGGCTACAGCTGGCGTTACGGCCTCGCCAATCTGCGCCGGCGACCGCTTGGCTCGAGCCTGCAGATCGGCGCGCTCGGCATGGGCGTGATGGCACTGCTGCTGCTCACGATGGTGCGCGGCGACCTGCTGCGCAACTGGCGCGCGAGCCTGCCGCCGGATGCGCCGAACACGTTCCTCGTCAATGTCCTGCCCGATCAGGTCGAGGGCGTTCACGCGCTGCTCCAGCGCGAGCTCAAGCTCGACGCGCCGCTGCTGCCGATGGTGCGGGGGCGACTGGTGGCGGTGAACGACAAGCCCTTCGTTACCGCGCAACTGCCCGAAGGGCGCGCGCGGGCGCTCGGCGAGCGCGAATTCAACCTCTCATGGAGCGAGAGCCTGCCGCGTGGCAATCGGGTCGTATCGGGGCAGTGGTGGAAAGCGGGCGAGGCGGGCGGCGCGTCGCTCGAGGAGGGGATCGCCGAGACGCTCGGCATCAAGCTTGGCGACACGCTGACCTACGACGTCGCCGGCACGCAGGTGAGCGCGAAGGTCACCAACCTGCGCAAGGTCGACTGGGACAGCTTCCGAGTGAATTTCTTCGCGCTGTTTCCGCCCGGCCCGCTCGATGCGCTGCCGAAGACCTATATCGCCGCGCTGCGCGCCGACGCGCCGAGCGCCGGCTGGCTCACGGCTCTGGTGCGCGAGTTTCCCAATGTGCTGGTGATCGACGTCGGCGAGCTCCTGCGCCAGGTGCAGACGATCATGGATGACGTCGCGCTCGCCGTCGAGTTCGTTTTCCTGTTCACTCTCGCCGGCGGCGTGCTCGTCCTGGAAGCTGCGATCGCCGCCACTCAGGACGAACGTCGCTTCGACGCCGCCGTGCTGCGCACGCTCGGCGCGAGCCAGCGTCAGCTCACCGCCGCACAGATCACCGAGTTCCTCGCGCTCGGCGCCCTCGCAGGGCTGCTCGCTGCGGCGGGCGCGACCGCCGTCGGTTACGTGCTCGCCGATCGCGTCTTCCAGATCCCGTTCGATTGGAACGCCCGCCTGTGGGTGGTCGGTGTCGTCGGGGCTGCGGCTTGCGTGTCCGTGGCGGGCTGGCTCGGCACGCGCAGCACACTGCGCCAGCCCCCGCTGGCGGTCCTGCGCCAGCTCGGCTGATCCGGCATTGCAAGGACTTTGCGCCAAGGGGTATCCCAACATGACTCAGGATCGCCTCGAGCCAGGCATCGTCACCGACTTCCGCGACCGGTTGAGCTACGCGGGTTATCTGCGCCTCGACTTGCTGCTCGCGGCTCAGCAACCGCTCTCCGGCCGGGAAGGTGCATCGCCGCGCCACGACGAGATGCTCTTCATCATCCAGCATCAGACGTCCGAGTTGTGGATGAAGCTGCTGATGCACGAGCTCAAGGCCGCCGTGCGCCACGTGCAGGCCGACGCGCTCGCCGCCAACTTCAAGATACTGGCGCGCGTGAAGCTCATTCAGAAGCAGCTCTTCGAACAATGGGCCGTGCTGGAGACGCTGACGCCGTCGGAGTACGACGCGTTTCGGCCGGTGCTGGGCAGCTCCTCGGGCTTCCAGTCGGCGCAGTACCGCGCCATCGAGTTCCTGCTGGGGAACAAGAACGCCGCGACGCTCGAGGTCTTCCGCCACGACCGGGTGGCGCTCGCCGAGCTCGAGGCGCTGCTGCGCGCACCCTCGCTCTACGACGAGTTCCTGCACCACCTCGCGCGGCGCGGCTTGCCGGTTCCGCGCGCCTGCCTCGAGCGCGATTTCACGCAGCCCTACGCGCGCAACGTCGAGCTGGTGCCGGTGTTCAAGACGATCTACGACGATCCCCAGCGCTGGTGGGACGCCTACGACATGTGCGAGAAGCTCGTCGACGTCGAGGAAGGGTTTCAGCTCTGGCGCTTCCGGCACCTGAAGACGGTCGAGCGGATCATCGGCCACAAGCCGGGCACCGGAGGGTCGTCGGGCGTCGCCTTCCTCAAGCGCGCTCTTGACCACGCGTTTTTTCCCGAGCTGATCGACGTGCGCACGGCGATCGGTGCGCCCTGAGGAGCACGCATGAACGAGCGCCGCGACGCGGGAGCGAAGCCGCCGACGACGATCGGGGCCATCGAGAGCGCCGTCGCGGCGCTGGGAAGCGCTCCGTTGAGCGAAGCGGTGATCCGCGAGCACGTCGCGCCATTATTCTCGCGCGTTCTCGAGCGCCGGCGCGGCACGATCGATCTCGCCAATCACTCGCTGGGCCGGCCGCTCGACGCCACCGCAGACGATGTCGCCGAGGCGATCGGGCTCTGGCAGACGCGCATGGGGGACGCGTGGGACGAGTGGTCCGCGGAGATGGATGCCTATCGCGCGCGGCTGTCGCGCTTGCTCGGCGCACCGCGCGTCGATTGCATCGTACCCAAGACGAGCGCCGGCCAGGGCCTGCGCGCGATCCTCAACTCGTACGAGCGTCCGCCGCGCGTGCTCGCGACGCGCGCCGAGTTCGACTCGATCGACGTCATCCTGCGGCACTACGCACGGCGCCGGCGCATTCAGCTTTCGTTCGTCGAACCGCGCGAGCGGGGATTGCTCGCGGCGGAGGACCTTCTCGCCGCAGTCGAGCGCGGCACCGATCTCGTCGTCGTCTCACAGGTCGCATTCAACACCGGGCAGGTCATTCCGGGACTCGCGGCGCTCGTCGCGGCGGCGCACGCGACCGGGGCACGCGTGATGCTCGACGTCTACCACTCGCTCGGCGTGTTTCCTGTCGACGTGGCCGCGCTCGACGTCGACTTCGCGGTCGGCGGCAGCTACAAGTACCTGCGCGGCGGCCCCGGCGCCTGCTACCTCTACTTGCATCCCCGGCATCTCGACGGCTCGCTCGCCACGCTCGATATCGGCTGGTTCGCCAAGAAGAATCCGTTCCTCTACGAGCGGCCCGATCCGGCGGAGTTCGCGCCAGGCGGCGACGCCTTTCTCGAATCGACGCCCGCGGTGCTGCCCTGGTACCAGGCGCGCGCAGGGCAGGTGTTCACACTGGCGATCGGACCGGCGCGCCTGCGCGCGTACTCGCTGCAGCAGCAGCGAAGGCTCGTCGCGCTACTCGCCGAGCAGCGCGTCAAAGCGGAAGGAGCGCGCGAGGATCGCGGCGCCTTCGTCGTCATACGCGACCCCGACGCCTCTGCGATCGCGCGGGCGCTCGAGGAGCGAGGCGTGTGCTGCGATGCGCGCGGCGAGTTCCTTCGCCTCTGTCCGGACGTGCTGACGACCGAGGCGGAGCTCGCCGTCGCCGCCGAACGGGTCGAGCTTGCCCGTTCCGCCTTGCGCGGCTGACGCGCCAGCGGCGCGCGTCAGCCCCGGTTGACGACGAAGTGCACGAGCGTGGCGACAGCCGCGACCAGCATTGCCGCGCCGAGCAGCCCGGCGAGGATCACGTGCACGGGCTTGATGGAGACAGAGTCGCGCTCGCCAGACGAGCGCTTGCGGACTCCGAAGAAGCTCCAGAAGACGGCCCCCATGACCTGGAGGAACCCCGCCTCGCGCCGCGGCTCCGGGGGCTGGGACATCGGGTTAGACGTCATCGTGCGACCTTCGGGCGATGCTAGCACGGCGCCCGGGAGCCGGAGGCCGCGGCCAGTGCATCCAGCATGCCTCTCCTGCCGTATAGGCGTTTGCAACAAGCGAAGGCCCTTTACCCCAAGGAGAGGAAACGATGAACGGTATGCTGAGAAGGCTCGCATTTCCCGCGCTATTCCTTGCTGCGCTCCTGCTGGCCGCCTGCCAGGATATGGGCATGGCGCCGCAGAAATCGCTCTACGACCGCCTCGGCGGAAAGGAAGCGATCACGGCGGTGGTCGACGACTTCGTAGCCAACGTCGCAGCAGACAAGCGCATCAACGGCTTTTTCGCCAAGGCCGACATTCCGCGGCTCAAGCGTAACCTGGTCGACCAGATTTGCCAGGCCACGGGCGGACCCTGCACGTACACCGGCAAGGACATGAAAACAGCGCACAAGGGCATGGGCATCACCGACACCGACTTCAATGCGTTGGTGGAGGACCTGAAGAAGTCGCTCGACAAGTTCAAGGTTCCGGCCAAGGAGCAGGGCGAGCTGCTCGGCGCCCTGGGCTCGCTGAAGCCGCAGATCGTGGGGCAATAAGCGATGCGGCCCGGCCCGACCTCGGCCCGGCGCTCGAATGCGCTTCCGAGTCGGGCCGGGGCGCATCGAGAACCTTAAGCGAAATCAAACGGCTACAGCTCGGTTGCGCCTTGAAAACCCGCTCGGCTCCCCAACGTTGGAGTAGATTGGAGCCCCGAGGGGTCTTTCATGCGGTTGGACAAGCTAACGACCAAATTCCAGCAGGCGCTCGGCGATGCGCAGAGCCTGGCGCTGGGCAACGACAACGGCTTTATCGACCCGCAGCACCTGCTGCAGGCGCTGCTCCAGCAGGAGGACGGCGGCAGCGCGTCGCTGCTCGCGCGCGCCGGCGTCAACGTCGCGGCGCTAAAGACTGCGCTCGCAAAGGCGATCGCGCGGCTGCCGAAGGTTGAAGGCCAGGGCGGCGAGATCTCGATCTCGCGCGACCTCAACAACCTGCTCAACCTCACCGACAAAGAAGCGACCAAGCGCGGCGACCAGTTCATCGCGAGCGAGCTGTTCCTGCTCGCGCTCGCTGACGACAAGGGCGACACCGGGCGGCTTGCCAAGGAGTACGGCCTGACCCGCAAGGCCCTCGAGAAGGCGATCGAGGCGGTTCGCGGCGGCGCCGGTGTCGATACGCAGGAGGCCGAAGGCCAGCGCGAAGCGCTGAAGAAGTACACGGTCGATCTCACCGAACGCGCTCGCAGCGGCAAGCTGGACCCGGTCATCGGACGCGATGACGAGATCCGCCGCGTCATCCAGGTGTTGCAGCGGCGCACCAAGAACAATCCTGTGCTGATCGGCGAGCCCGGCGTGGGCAAGACGGCGATCGTCGAGGGCCTTGCCCAGCGCATCGTCAACGGCGAAGTGCCCGAGGGGCTTAAGAATAAGCGCGTGCTATCGCTCGACATAGCGGCGCTGCTCGCCGGCGCGAAGTATCGCGGCGAGTTCGAGGAGCGGCTGAAGGCCGTGCTCAAGGACATCGCGGCCGACGAGGGCCGCACGATTGTCTTCATCGACGAGCTGCACACGATGGTCGGCGCGGGCAAGGCAGAAGGCGCGATCGACGCCGGCAACATGCTCAAGCCCGCGCTCGCCCGCGGCGAGCTGCACTGCGTGGGTGCGACCACGCTCGACGAGTATCGGAAGTACATCGAGAAAGATGCCGCGCTCGAGCGGCGCTTCCAGAAGGTGCTGGTCGGCGAGCCCTCGGTGGAGGCGACTATCGCCATCCTGCGCGGGCTGCAGGAGCGATACGAGATTCATCACGGCGTCGAGATCACCGACCCGGCGATCGTCGCGGCCGCGGAGCTTTCGCACCGCTATATCACCGATCGCTTCCTGCCCGACAAGGCGATCGATCTCATCGACGAAGCCGCGGCGCGCATCAAGATGGAGATCGACTCCAAGCCCGAGGCGATGGACCGGCTCGACCGGCGCCTGATCCAGCTCAAGATCGAGCGCGAGGCGGTCAAGAAGGAGAAGGACGAAGCATCGAAGAAGCGCCTCGGTGCGATCGAGGAGGAGATCAAGCGCCTCGAGCGCGAATACGCCGATCTCGACGAGATCTGGCAGGCCGAGAAGGCGCAGGTGCAGGGCGCACAGCACATCAAGGAGGAGATCGACAAGATCAAGCTCCAGATGGAGGAGGCGAAGCGCAAGGGCGACTGGCAGAAGATGTCCGAGCTGCAGTACGGAAAGCTGCCTGCGCTCGAGGCGCAGCTCAAGAAGGCCGACACGAAGCTCGCGAAGGAGCAGGCGAAGAAGCCGCAGCTCCTGCGCACGCAGGTTGGCGCGGAGGAGATCGCCGAGGTTGTCTCGCGCGCAACCGGCATTCCCGTGTCGAAGATGATGCAGGGCGAGCGCGACAAGCTCCTGCACATGGAAGAGGCTCTGCACAGGCGCGTCGTGGGTCAGGACGAGGCAGTGCGCCTCGTCTCCGACGCGATCCGCCGCTCGCGCTCGGGGCTGGCCGATCCCAACCGGCCCTACGGCTCGTTCCTGTTCCTAGGGCCCACGGGCGTGGGCAAGACCGAGCTCTGCAAGGCGCTCGCCGAGTTCCTGTTCGACTCCGAATCGCACATGATCCGCATCGACATGTCCGAGTTCATGGAGAAGCACTCGGTCGCGCGGTTGATCGGCGCGCCGCCGGGCTACGTCGGCTACGAGGAAGGCGGTTATCTCACCGAAGCCGTCCGGCGCAAGCCCTATAGCGTGATCCTCCTGGACGAGGTCGAGAAGGCGCACCCCGACGTGTTCAACGTGCTGCTGCAGGTGCTCGACGACGGCCGGATGACCGACGGCCAGGGACGAACCGTCGACTTCAAGAACACGGTGATCGTGATGACGTCGAACCTGGGCTCGCAGATGATCCAGCAGATGGCCGGCGACGACTACGGTGTGATCAAGCTCGCGGTCATGGCGGAAGTGAAGACGAGCTTCAGGCCGGAGTTCATCAACCGCATCGACGAGATCGTCGTCTTCCACGCGCTATCGGAGAAGAACATCGAGTCGATCGCGAAGATCCAGCTGAAGGCGCTCGAGGCGAGGCTCGCGAAGCTGGAGATCCGGCTCGAGGTGACGCCCGAGGCCCTCGCCGAGGTCGCGAAATCGGGATTCGATCCGGTTTACGGCGCGCGGCCGCTCAAGCGCGCGATTCAGCAGGAAATCGAAAACCCGCTCGCGAAGGATATCCTCGCCGGCAAGTTCAGCGCGGGCGACACCATCCGCGTGGCTGCGAGCGGCGGCGAGATCCGCTTCGCGAAGAGGTAAGGCGGCCGCTGCGAGCGTCACCGGATGCCCGGCGCGCTCAGCCGCGCTCGAGCTCCGGTGCGCCCGCAGGACCGACCTGTGATGCCGGCGGCGCGTCGAGGCAATTCGACGCGGCGGCCTCGAGGCTTGAAATTCCCGCACCGGCGCCGATCGCGGCCAGCATGGCCTGACGCTCGCCGTCGGGCTCTAGTCCGGCTGGCACGACGACGAGTATCCCGAGCGTCGCGGCCGACATGGCCGCGGCGACCAGGGCCAGGGCGAATCGCGGCGCCGAAGGACGGTAAGCGCGCATGATCTCTTCCCGGCTCAGTAGTACGGTACCTGCTTGCGCTGGCTCAACAGCCCGACCGAGCCTTCGGCGGTGACCGGCGCCGCGAGGATCTGCGCGACCGCGGCGCCTACCCTCTTCAGCGAGGCGAGAGCCTGGACGAGCCGCGTCTTGCCGCGCCTCAGGCGCAAGCGGGACTCTTCTTCCGCCGCGATGATCGTGCGCCCGTTGCGGTCGATCACGAAGCGCGCGCCGTCCTCGAGGATGATGTCGCGCATGTCGTGTTCCTGCGTCACCCACAGGGATCCTCGAACAACGGCGATCGTGGTCCCGCGGGCGCCGTCGAGCACCAGGGTGCTGCGCCTGGGAAGCACGAAGCTGCGGCCTGCTGGTGTTGCCGTGGCATCGTAGGGCATGGCGTTGCTCCTAAGTTATGCGTATCATGCATGTATCGATCGTCCCATCCACCGTCTTTATGGCCGATCGATACGAGCGAATTATCGGTTCGAGCGGAGTGCCGTACAAACGATTTCGGTGCATGGCTAGCATGCATAAACGGAATGGTTAGACCCCAAGCGTCAGGCGGGCGCCTGCCATCGCTCGATCTGTTGCGGGGCTTCGAGGCCGCAGCGCGCCACCTGAGCTTCACGCGCGCCGCCGAGGAGATGTTCCTCACGCAATCGGCGCTCTCCCGCCAGATCCTCGCGCTCGAGGAGCAGCTCGGCACGCGTCTTTTCGAGCGGCGGCACCGGGAACTGCGCCTTACCGATGCGGGGCAGCTCCTGCACGCTACGGCCAAGAGCATGCTCGAGGAGTTCTCCCGCGCGCTGGCCAAGATCCGCCGCGATGAGGCCTCGCAGGCGCTCACCGTCTCGACGAACCTGCCGTTCGCGTCCCTGTGGCTGATCCCTCGCCTGTCACGGTTCCGGGAACGCCAGCCGACGGTCGACGTGTTCATATCGGCCGATAACCGGATCGTAGATCTCGAGCGCGAGCGCATCGACCTCGCCGTGCGCTACTGCGGCCAGGCATCGGCGCCCCCGGGAGCGCCGCGACTGTTCGGCGAACGACTCCTGCCGGTTTGCGCGCCCTCGCTCGCACGCGACCCGACTCGGCCGCTCAAACGCCCCGAGGATCTCGTTCGCCACGTGCTGCTGCATATCGACGACGAGCGGGGCCGCTTCACGTGGCTCAACTGGTCTGCGTGGCTGGCGGCGATCGGCATTCACGACCTGAAACCCGCGGGGTCGCTGCGCTTCAATCACTTCGACCAGGTCGTGCAAGCTGCTCTCGATGGACAGGGCGTTGCGCTGGGGCGGGTGCCCTTGATCAACAGCTTGCTGCAGCAGCGCAGGCTCGTCGCCCCTTTTCGGGACAGACACGCGACGGACCACGGCTACTACGTGATCACTTCCAGCCAGGCGGCGAAGCGACCCGCCGCCGGGGCGTTCGTCGAGTGGCTGATCGAGGAGGCGCGCAACGA
Organism: Casimicrobiaceae bacterium; assembly: GCA_036380055.1. Lineage (GTDB taxonomy): Bacteria > Pseudomonadota > Gammaproteobacteria > Burkholderiales > Casimicrobiaceae > PALSA-1003. The sequence goes on along the minus strand of DASVFM010000103.1, from coordinate 12,540 downwards.
CGCCGTCGAAACGCAGGTAGAGACCGGGAGCGCCGCGGCGCAGCCGGCGCGCCGAAAGCGTCGTCGATGAGTGCAGCGTCGAGCGGGCACTCCGGTTTCGAGCCGTCGCCGTGGATCGTGCGCTTTGCAGCGCTCGTCGCGCCGGGCGGGCGCGTGCTCGATGTTGCCGCCGGGTCCGGGCGGCACGCGATATTCCTCGCGGGGCGCGGCGCGCGCGTCCTCGCGGTCGATCGCGACGCGGTGGCGCTCGCATCCTTCGCTGCGACTCCCGGGGTGCGGACGCAAGTGGTCGACCTCGAAAGCGGCGCGTGGCCGTTTGTCGGCGAGCGCTTCGATGCCATAGTGGTGACGAACTACCTTCATCGCCCGCTCTTCGCGTGGCTGCTGACGGCGCTCGCCAGCGACGGCGTCCTTCTCTACGAAACCTTTGCGGAGGGCAACGAAGCCTTCGGCAAGCCGACTAACCCGGACTTCCTTCTCGTTCGCGACGAGTTGCTGGAGCGCACGCGCGGGTCGCTCACAATCGTCGCCTTCGAGCAGGGCGTGATCGAGGGCGCGTGCGTCGTGCAGCGTCTTGCCGCCGTAGGCCCTGCGCGGCGCTGGCCGCCGCCCCTGTCCGCCTGAACTTGCTACCGACGACTGCTGTCTGACGGCGGTCGACGCCGACCGGCCTCCGTCGCCGACGCGCCGCCCCGAACGATTCGGGTAAAATGGCGCATTTTCGGATCGGCCCTGATGCTGACAGGCAGTCTTGTCGCAATCGTTACGCCGATGCAGCCGGGCGGGGCGCTCGATCTCGCGGGACTGCGCAAGCTGATCGACTTCCACGTTGCGAACGGCACCAGCGCGATCGTGGTGGTCGGTACGACCGGCGAGTCGCCGACCGTGGATGTGGAGGAGCATTGTCTCCTGATCGAAACCACCGTGAAGCACGCTGGCGGACGGATCCCGGTGATTGCGGGCACCGGCGGCAACGCAACCTCCGAGGCAATCGAGCTTTCGGCGTTCGCGAAGAAGGTTGGAGCGGCGAGCGGGCTGTCGGTCGTTCCGTACTACAACAAACCCACGCAGGAAGGGCTGTACCGGCATTTCCGCAGCATCGCCGAGAGCGTCGACCTGCCGTTGATCCTCTACAACGTGCCTTCGCGCACGGTCGCCGATCTAGCGAACGACACGGTGCTGCGGTTGGCGCAGGTTCCGGGGATCGTCGGCATCAAGGATGCGACCGCCGACCTCGGCCGCGGCAGCGAGCTGCTGCGTGCCCTCGCCGCGGCGGGCAGGTCCGAATTTGCGGTCTACAGTGGCGACGATATTGCCGGGCTCGCCCTGATGCTGATGGGCGGGCACGGTGTGATCTCGGTGACGGCCAACGTGGCCCCGAGGCTGATGGCCGAGATGTGTGCGAAGGCACGGGCCGGCGACGTCGTCGGCGCGCGCGCAGTGAACGACAGGCTGTTGCCGCTGCATCGGCGGCTGTTCGTGGAAGCGAACCCGATTCCGGTGAAGTGGGCCTTGGCGGAAATGGGGCTGATCGGTGGTGATCTGCGTCTGCCGCTGACACCGCTCGCCGCGCAGTACCACGACGCGCTGCGCGCAGCGCTGCGTGAGGCAGGCTGTCTTTGAAGGAGATTTCGCGATGCCGTTGCTTCGACGCTTAGGACCCGGCTCGGCCGGATTGCTCGTGCTGGTTGCAGCGCTGCTTGGCGGCTGCGACACGACAACCTCGCTCGGCAAGAAGATCGACTACAAGTCGGCGAGCAGCGCGCCCTCGCTGGAGATTCCGCCTGACCTCTCGGCGCCCACCTATGACGATCGCTATGCGACCGCGACGGCGTCGGGAGCCGCTGCGGCCAAGGCCGCGGGACGGACCAGCGAGCTGCTCCCGCGCAGCACCGATGTCCGCCTCGTGCGCGCAGGCTCCGAGCGCTGGCTGGTGGCGAAGATGTCGCCGGAGCTAGCCTGGAGCACGGTGCAGGAATTCTGGACCGACAACGGCTTCGTCATTTCGTTGGCGCAGCCCTCGATCGGGATCATGGAGACCGACTGGGCCGAGAACCGCGCGGCCACGCCAAAGGACACGGTGCAGAAGTACGTCGGCCAATACTTGGACTTTCTCACCGATAGCTACACTCGCGACAAGTTCCGAACGCGCATCGAGCGCGGCGCCGAACCCGGAACCGTGGAGATCTACATCAGCCATCGCGGGATGGCGCAGCAGCCCACCAAGATATCGCAGGGTTCGCCCGAGGACTGGGTCTGGCAGCCCATGCCGCCGAACCCCGAGCTGGAGGCGGAGTTTCTGCAACGCATGATGGTGAAGTTGGGAACGCCCGCGGCTCAGGCCGCCGCCCAGGTCGCCGCGCTGCCGCAGCAGCCGGCGCGCGCGCGCATCGAGAAGGGAACCGACGGCGCGAGCAAGCTCGTCGTGGACGATTCATTCGATCGCGCCTGGCGCAGGGTCGGCCTGGCCCTCGACCGGACCGGTTTCACGGTCGTGGACCGCGACCGCTCGAAGGGTCTGTATTTCGTACGCTACTCCAATCCGGACCTCGACTCGAAGAAGAGCAAGAGTTGGTTCGAGTCGATTCAGTTCTGGAAGAACGACGACAAGGGTAAGCCGGAGCAATATCGCGTGGTCGTCACCAAGGAAGATCCGAACAGCGTCGTCACCGTGGAAGATCCCGCGGGCGCCGCAGACCGCTCGCCGAACGGCGACAGGATCCTCGCCTTGCTGCAGGACCAGTTGAAGTGAGCCCTCCAGCGCGGCAGACGAGCTAAAGCTTCCGTGCGCTTCGCGTCACTGGGGAGCGGGAGCGAAGGCAACGGCCTGCTCGTCGAGGCCGGCGCAACCCGCGTGCTGATCGATTGCGGGTTCGGGCAGCGCGAGGCGATCGAGCGCCTGCAGCGCGCCGGAGTCGAGCCGGAAACGCTCACCGCGATCCTCGTCACGCACGAGCATGGCGACCACATCGGCGGCGTGGCGGCCTTCGCCTCGAGGTTCGGTACGGAGGTGTGGCTCACCTTCGGCACGCTGACCATGGTCGCCGAGAGCTTCGCCGAGCTGCCCTGCGTGCGCAGCTTCGACAGCCACGAAGTTCTTGCGATCGGCGACATCGAGGTGCGGCCCTTTCCCGTGCCGCACGACGCGCGGGAGCCCGTGCAGTTCGTCTGCTCCGACGGCCGCTGGCGCCTCGGGGTGTTAACCGACCTCGGCATGAGCACGGTGCACGTCGAGGAGAGCCTTTCGAGGTGCGACGCGCTGGTGATCGAGTGCAACCACGACCTCGACATGCTCGCCGCGGGTGACTACCCGTTCCCGCTCAAGCAGCGCATCGCGGGAAGGCTCGGCCATCTGGACAACCGTGCCGCTGCGGAGCTGCTGGCGCGCATCGACACGACGCGCCTTAAGCATCTCATCGCGGCACACCTGAGCCGGCAGAACAACCGTCCCGAGCTGGCGCGGGCAGCGCTCGCCGGCGCGCTAAACTGCGATGCGGAGTGGATTGGCGTTGCCGACCAGGACGTCGGCTTCGCCTGGCGCGAATTTATCTGAAAGGGGCACTATGGAAAAGCGGCAAGAGCTGTACCGCGGCAAGGCCAAGACCGTCTACGCGACCGACGATCCCAATGTGCTCGTGATGCACTATCGTGACGACGTCTCCGCGTTCGACGGCGCGAAGCTCTCCAAGCTCGAGCGCAAGGGCGAGACCAACAACAAGATCAACGCGTACGTCATGGAAAAGCTTGCGGCCGCCGGCGTCGCCACGCACTTTCTCAAGATGCTGAACGAGCGTGAATCGCTGGTGAAGGCGATGAAGATGGTGCCGATCGAATGCGTCGTCCGCAACATCTGCGCTGGTTCGATGGCCAAGCGCTACGGCATCGAGGAGGGCACCCGTCTGCCCGAGCCGATCTTCGAATTCTTTCTAAAGAGCGATCCGCTGCACGATCCCCTGGTGAACGACGACCACATTCGCGTCCTCGGCTGGGCGACCGCGACGGAGATCGAGCAGATGAGAGCGCTCACGCACAAGGTCAACGCCGTGCTCAAGCCGATGTTCGACAAGGCGGGCATCGACCTGGTCGATTACAAGCTCGAATTCGGCCATCCGGTTAGCGATCCGAAGGGGCCCCTTGTGCTCGGTGACGAATTCACGCCCGATGGCTGCCGCTTGTGGGACCAGCGCTCGCACGAGAAGCTGGACAAGGATCGCTTCCGCCGCGATCTGGGCACCGTGATCGAGAAGTATCGCGAGGTGGCTCAGCGCATCGGCGCGCCGCTATGAGCCAGCGCATCGGATAAAAAAAGCCGGCCCGAGGGCCGGCTTTTTTTGCGCTTTGTCTTTCTTTACTTCTTCGCTGCGTCAGCGGGGGCCGCAGGCGCTGCGGCCTTCATCGAATCGGCAGCGCTCTTCGCCGCATCGGTTGTCTTGTCGGCTGCTTCCTTCGTCGCTGCAGCTGCCTTGTCGGCTGCTTCCTTCGTCGCTGCCGCTGCCTTGTCAGCGGCTTCCTTCGTCGCTGCGGCAGCTTTGTCAGCGGCTTCCTTCGTCGCGGCCGCTGCCTTGTCGGCAGCCGCCTTGTTGCTGTCGCTGCAGCCGGCAAGCGCAAAGACGAGCGCCGCAGCGATGAGAACGGTCTTCATCATGGGGATCCCTTACGTGAAATAACAAGTGTGAACGGGCTGTCGCGAATCTCTCGGTATGTCTGCGATCCCAATAAGACACGCAGCAAACGAAACCCTCTCGCGAACATTGTATCGTACCACAAAACACAATGGATTCAATCAGTTTGTCAGGTTGATCGCGCGCTGCCCCCAAAGCTGCTACAGGCCGAGCACGGTCGCGCTGAGCCCGGGCTGCCCCGTCGCCCAGATCTCCTCGAAGCGCGTGGCGAGCGGCCGTGTCTGCTCGGCCTGGTTCACGCCCATCGCCGCGCGCGGCCGCTCGTAATGGAAGCGATGCAGGTAGTGCCGCTCGTCGACGATCAGCAGTGGATCGGCGGCGAGCCTGGCTTCGTCGCCTGTGCGATAGATCGTGATCGCGTGACTGTAGGTGCGCAGCAAGCCGAGGAGCCGCGGGGCCGCGCTCTCCAGGTAGTGCGTATCGTGCACGATGATGTCGAGACGACGCCCCCGTACCGCACGCAGGAACGCAGCCAAGCGCTCGATGCGCCCCGGCTGATTCCAGCCCGTCTGCGCGAGGTCCTGATCGAAGACCCGGATTCGGCGCTCGGCGAGTCCGATCAGCTCGTCGATGGCTGCAGTTTGCTCGGCTATCGTTGCCAGCTCGACAACGCGCGGGGCCGCGGCTGAGTCAGGGGAAGCGGAGGAAGCCATCGCGATACCACGGGTAAAGAAACGCGAACGGGGTCGCGAGCCGAAGCTCCTTACCGGAGAGCGCGCGCGCGTTTGCAAGCTTCCGCAGGACGCCGGCACCGCGCCGGGGCCATGCCGTCGCCTCGCCGTTCATGAAGAGATGCCGCTCATCGTAGAGCAACTGCGCGCGCGCGTCCAAGCGCAGGCCTCGCCGCGCGGCCGCCTGGCGAAACGCGGCGGCGGCGAGCGGGCGCGCGGGCCGTTCGAAATGAACCGTCGGCTTGGGCTCGGTGAGGTAGGTGCCGAGAAACCGGTCGATCGCGCGAGCGTCCCAGCGGATTCCGCGCAGCAGCGCTGCAGCCTTAGTGCGCATCGCGCGGCTGACGCGCGCAGGCTCGGTGGTCGGCGCGAGATCGCGGTCCTCGTAGCGGCCCTCCAGCTCGAGCCGGTCGCGCAGCCAGTCGAGGAAGGCCACCGCGAGCTCCTGGGCAGCCGGCGCACGGAAGCCGATCGAATAGGTCGTGCAGGCATCGATCGCGATGCCGTCGTGAGCGATTCGGGGCGGCAGGTAGAGCATGTCTCCGGGCGCGAGCAGCGACGAGCTCTGCGGCCGGAAGCGGGCGAGGATCTTGAGCGGCATTCGAGGCGTGAGCGTGAGATCGCGCTGCCGGCTCGTACGCCAGAGGCGCCGACCGAATCCCTGCAGCAGAAAGACGTCGTAGGAGTCGAAGTGCGGCCCGACGCCACCGCCCGGCGCGGCGTAGCTCACCATGAGATCGTCGAGACGCGCATAAGGAAGAAAGTCGAAACGGCGAAGGAGCACGTCAGCCGCGGCCACGTGCAGATTCACCCCCTGAACCAGCAGCGTCCAGTTGCGCGACGGCAGCGCGCGCCGATCGGATCTACCGAAAGGGCCGTGGGCGAGCGTCCAGCGCCCCCGCTCTCGCACTACCAGGCGCGATTCGACATCGTCGCGCGCGGCGAGCGCGAATAACGCATCGACAGAAAGCAAGCCCTCGACGCGGGGCATGACCTGGCGCACGAGCAACGGGCGTTTCTGCCAGTGATCGCGCAGGAAGCGCGCAACCGGCATGCCTCCGAGCATGCTCTCTCTCATCGGCGGATTATAGCGAGCGCGTTGCGATCCGCCTGCCAATCGGGTGCTGCGCCGAGGAGTAGAATACGCGTAATCGCCGCGCGGCACTTCCTCGTCACCATTGCCTTCGCTCACAGTGAACATCGTAGCCAACAGCGTTGTCACGCTTACCTACAAGCTCTATTCGGTGAACGGGGAGCTCATCGAGGAATCGGAGCAGCCCATCGTCTACCTGCACGGCGGGCATCAGGGTATCTTTCCCAAGATCGAGGCGGCGCTTGCCGACAAGCGCGCCGGCGATAGCTGCTCCGTCAGTCTGGAGCCCGAGGACGCCTTCGGCGAATACGATGCCGAGCTCGTGCGGGTCGAGGAGCAGGGGCGATTTCCCGAGGGTGTGAAGGTGGGAATGCAGTTCGAAGGGACCGATGGCGACGCGGAGGGCGACGGGGAGGGGCGCGTGTTCACGGTCACGGACATCGCCGACGGAAAGGTCGTCGTCGACGGCAATCACCCGCTCGCCGGACAGCGCCTGCGCTTCGACTGCAAAGTGCTCGACGTGCGACCGGCCACGACCGAGGAGCTCGCGCACGGCCACGTGCACGGGTCGCACGGACACTCACACTAGGGCGGTGCCCGCGCTCGTCCGGGCGCGCCGCTAGTCTCCCAGCAGTCGCTTGAGCTCGTAGAGCGCGGCCTGCGCCTCGCGCGGGGAGAGCGCGTCCGGTTCGATGGAGGCAAGCCGTGCACGCAGCGCTGACTCGCCGGAGGGATCCCCGCGGGGCCCTGCCCCCCCGGCGAATAGATCGCCGTGCGTCTCGCGGCGCGCGCTGAACTGATCGAGCCGGGCGAGGAAGTTGCGTGCCTGGCGCACCGCCTCCGCGGGAACCCCCGCCAGCTTCGCCACCTGCAGGCCATAGCTCTTGTTCGCCGGGCCTTCGGCGACCTCGTGCAGGAAGGCGATGCCGTCCTTGTGCTCGACCGCGTCGAAGTGCACGTTGGCACAGCCCTCCATTTCGGCAGGCAGCGCGGTCAGCTCGAAGTAGTGCGTTGCGAACAGCGTCAGGCTGCGGTTCCTGAGCGCGAGCTCGCGCGCGATTGCCCAGGCGAGCGCAAGCCCGTCGAAGGTCGACGTGCCGCGTCCGATCTCGTCGATGAGCACGAGGCTCTCCGGCGTCGCGCGATTGAGGATGTAGGCAGCTTCGGTCATCTCGACCATGAAGGTCGAGCGTCCGCCGGCGAGATCGTCGGCGGCGCCGATCCGCGTGTATATCGCGTCGAGCGGACCGATCTCCGCGGACTGCGCAGGAACGTAGAGCCCGCAGCAGGCGAGCAGCGCGATCACCGCTGCCTGCCGCATGTAGGTCGACTTGCCGCCCATGTTCGGGCCGGTCACGATCAGCAGGCGCCGCGATGGCTCGAGGTGCAGGTCATTGGGGATGAAATGGTCGACCTGCGACTCGACAACCGGATGGCGTCCCGCGCGGATCGTGAGCCCCGGCCTAACGACGAGCGCCGGCTTCGCCCAGCCGAGCGCCTGTGCCTGTTCGGCGTGCGCCGAGAGCACGTCGAGCAAGGCGAGCGCACGCGCCGCGTCCTGCAACGCGGGTATGGCCGGCGCGAGTTCCTGGAGGAGCGCATCGAAGAGCGCCTTCTCGCGCGCCAGCGCGCGCTCCTCGGCGGAGAGCGCCTTGTCCTCGAAGCTCTTGAGCTCCGGAGTGATGTATCGCTCGGCATTCTTCAGCGTCTGGCGGCGCCGATAGTCGTCGGGGACGCGCTGCGCGTTCGCATGAGTGACCTCGATATAGAAGCCGTGCACGCGGTTGTATTCGACCTTGAGGTTGGCGATGCCGGTACGCGCCCGCTCGCGCGCTTCCAGCTCGACAAGGAAGGTGCCGCAGCCGTCCTGGATCGAGCGCAGCTCGTCGAGCTCCGGGTCGTAGCCCCGCGCGATGACGTTGCCGTCGCGCAGGCTCGCTGCAGGCTCCTCTGCAATCGCTCGCCCGAGCAGCGAGGCCCACTCGGCATCGACGGCGAGCGCGCGCGCCGCTTGCGTCAGCAGCGCTGCTGCGCAAGCCGACACCGATGCGGCGATGGCCGGCAGCCGCTGCAGCGTGTCGCGCAGCCCGGAGAGATCGCGCGGGCGCGCCGTGAACAGGGCCACGCGAGCGGCCACCCGCTCGACATCCACGGTGCGCCGGAGGTCGGTCGCGAGGCGCCGCCGCAGCAACGGCGAGCCAATCAGCTCCGCGACCGCGTCATGCCGTGCCGCCGGGCCCTCGTGCGAGCGCAGCGGCTCGCCGAGCCACTGGCGCAGCAACCGACTCCCGGCAGCGCTCGCGCAGCCGTCGAGCAGCGAGAGCAGCGTCGGCGTTGGATCGCCGCGTAACGTCTCGGTGATCTCGAGATTGCGGCGCGTCGCCGCGTCGAGGGCGATGTGATCGCTGCGTTGCTCGACGACGAGCGAACGGACGTGGCGCAGCGCAGCCTGCTGGGTCGACTGCGCGTATTGCAGAAGCGCTCCCGCCGCCTGGACCGAGAGCGGAGCGTCCGCCACGCCGAATGCGGAGAGCTCGAGTGTGCCGAGCTGCTCGGCGAGGCGTCGTGTCGCCGCGTCCGGGTCGAACTGCCACGGCGGTAGCGCGCGCGCCGGCACGCTCACGGGGAGCTCAAGACCGTTTCCCTCAGGAAGCAGCAACTCGCTCGGCGCGATGCGCTGCAGCTCGGCATCGAGCTCTGCGACAGGAAGATCGCGCAACTTGAGCTGGCCCCCGGCGAGGCTCAGGGACGCGACGCCGACTCGCTGTCGCCCCGCATAGAGAGCGACCAGCAGCGACTCCCGCTTTGCATCGAGCAGAGCCGCATCGGTCAGTGTGCCGGGTGTGACCACGCGCGTGACCTTCCGCTCGACCGGCCCCTTGGAGGTTGCCGGATCGCCGATCTGCTCGCAGATGGCCACCGATTCGCCTAGACGAATGAGCTTCGCGAGGTACTGCTCCACCGCGTGATAGGGTACGCCGGCCATCGGGATCGGGGCGCCCGCGGAGGCGCCGCGGGAGGTGAGCGTGATGTCGAGCAGCGGAGCGATCCGCTCGGCGTCGTCGTAGAACAGCTCGTAGAAATCGCCCATGCGGTAGAAGACCAGCTTGTCCGGGTGCTCGGCCTTCGCGCGCAGGTACTGCTGCATCATCGGCGTGTGCGCTGCGAGCCGATCGTCGAAGCCGGGGAGGGTCGCGGAGGGCTTCTTCATGGGCTCAGCGTGGAGCGCGCTCCACCGCGCGATTTTACCGCGGGCGCTGTCGGCGAATCTGGCACAATGCGTCGCCATGCTGCGCTTGCTCGCCTTTGCGGCCTCGCTCGTCTTCCTTCCGTCCGCCCAGGCGGAGGTCGCGACGCTGGGCGAGATCAAGGCGAGGAACGCGGTCCTGCTGAGCGCGGCCGAGCTCGTGGCGCTGCTTCCCGACGCAAGGATCGTCCAGCGTACCGTCACCGGTAGCACCCGGCGCTGGACCAATCACGCGAGTGGCAGCTTTGTCGCGTCCTCCGACGGTTTTGGACTGATGATGGGCGGCCAGTACGACGGAGGCACCGGCCAGGGTACCTGGCGCGTCGACGCGGAGCAAGGCAGGTACTGCGTGACGATCCAGTGGATCCGTCTGCGCGAAGACTGGTGTCGCCACGTGTTCAAGCAGGGCGCGAAGTATTTCGCCTTCGACCGGTTCGGCGACGACAGGGAGCGCGGCGCGGACTGGGAAATTTCCCGGTGACTCGCCGGTGAGGCGATGCACGGCGGCCGGAAGACCGCGCCGCTGAATCTGGCACAATCGCCGCGTGACCGTTCTCGATCTCCTGCCCGGAGCATTGACACTCGGCGCGCTGCGCGAGGTGTGGGCGCGCCCGGTTCGGGTCGCGCTCGACGCGGACGCGCGTCCGCGCATCGACGCCGCGGCGCGAGGCATCGCACGCGTAATCGCTGAGGGACGCATCGTCTACGGCGTCAACACCGGCTTCGGCCTGCTTGCGCGCACGCATATCGACGGCGAGCGCCTGGCCGAGCTGCAGCGCGCCCTGGTGCTCTCGCACTCCGCTGGCACGGGCGCGATGCTCGACGACGCTAGCGTGCGCCTCGCGCTCGTGCTCAAGATCGCCTCGCTGGCGCGCGGTCACTCGGGCGTTCGCTTCGAGATCGTCGAAATGCTGCTCGGCCTGATCAATGCGGACGTAATGCCCTGCATCCCTAGCCAGGGCTCGGTCGGCGCCTCGGGCGACCTGGCGCCGCTCGCGCATCTTGCGGGTGTGCTCATCGGTGAGGGCGAAGCGCGCTTTCACGGCATCACGATGCCCGCGACGGAAGCTCTGCGCCGGGCGAACCTCGCTCCGCTGCGCCTGGGGCCGAAGGAAGGACTTGCGCTGCTCAATGGCACGCAGGTATCCACGGCCCTCGCGCTCGCGGCGCTCTTCGCCGCGGAGCGGGCCATGGCCGCGGCCTTCGTCGCCGGCGCGCTCGCGGTCGATGCCTGTCTCGGCAGCGACACTCCCTTCGACGCGCGCATCCAGAGCGTGCGCGGGCATCGCGGCCAGCAGGACGCGGCGCGCATCTATCGCGAGCTTCTCACCGGCAGCGCGATCCGCGCCTCCCACCTCGACTGCCCCCGCGTGCAGGATCCCTACAGCCTCCGCTGCCAGCCGCAGGTCATGGGCGCCTGCCTCGACCAGCTGCGCCGCGCAGCCGAGGTGCTGCTCACCGAGGCGAACGCCGTCTCGGACAATCCGCTGGTGTTCGCCGAGGGCGCGGACGACGTCGCGGTGCTCTCGGGCGGCAACTTCCACGCCGAGCCCGTCGCGCTCGCCGCCGACGGTATTGCGCTCGCCATCGCCGAGATTGGCGCGCTCTCCGAGCGCAGGATCGCGCTGATGATGGACGCAAACCTCTCGGGGTTGCCACCGTTTCTCGTTCGCGAGGGCGGCGTCAACTCGGGCTTCATGATCGCGCAGGTGACCGCGGCGGCGCTTGCATCCGAGAACAAGGCGCTCGCGGTGCCGCGCAGCGTCGACTCGCTGCCGACCTCGGCCAACCAGGAAGATCACGTGAGCATGGCGACCAACGCCGCGCTCCGGTTGCTGTCGATGTCGGCGAACACCGCGACCATCGTCGCCATCGAGCTGCTCGCTGCGGCGCAGGGCGTGGATCTGCGCGCGCCGCTAGCGACGTCGTCCAAGCTGCAGAGAGCGCTGCGCTCGATCCGCTCGGTCGTGGCGTTCTGGGATCGGGATCGCGCGTTCGCGCCGGACCTCGCGCGCGCGAAGGCACTCGTCGAAGCCGGAAGTCTCGAATCGCTGGTCGGCGAACCGCTGCTCGCCGCGTAGGCTGAGCCGCGTCGACGACGCGTATCTGCCACAGCGGCCGACCTCATCGCGGCCGCCGGACTGAGTGGATGGTCGGGGTGACTGGATTTGAACCAGCGACCCCTGCGTCGCGAAGGTACTCTGAATGCGCCTTCCATGAGGGGGCGGTCCAAAATGAAGGGGGCCCTGAACCCCCTCCTTGTGCCTCGTGCCTTGTGCGTCGCAGGCAGCCCAGGGATGCGGGACTTCAGGCGGAGTTCGAGGCGCGCATCGTTGGCACGTGCCTTGCTCCAGACCGTGCATCCGGCTCCTCCTCCTCCTTGAGCCGGGCCTAGCCCCGGGCAGCCTCCAACGCTGCTCGGGGCTTTGTATTGGGCTCTGACGATTCACGGCATCGTCTGACGTTTCCTAGTCCAGAGTTCTTGGTCTGGGCCACTCGGAACTGCTGCGCCGGGGTGGGGACAGGTGCGCCTATCAGAGCGCCGCGCCTCGCGCGTCGTTCGAAGTACTGAGCGCAAGGGGCGAAGGGCTTCCCCAAGGGGGCTGCGCCTTTGTGGGGCGGTGCTGCTACGCGGTGCGATGAGGAGAGGTACCTCTCAGAGCCCGCGAAGCCGTCGCAATGTCGCTCCATGAACTGGACGGATTTGCTGCCGATCTCAAGGCGTTAAGAACGCGCTTCAATCAGCTCATCACGCGCATCGACCTCAGAGTCAAGGCGCTGGTCGAAGCCAGTCCCGAGCGCAAACAGAACTTGACTCGGTTGTGCACGATCACCGGCGTCGGCCCG
>DASVFM010000102.1:0-33124 GCA_036380055.1 Casimicrobiaceae bacterium | reverse complement strand
GCCGGCGAGCGCAAGCGCGATCGCGGCACGCAGATTATCCAGGTCTACCTCGAGACGTCGCATCCACTCGGCCTGCTCGGGCCCGTCGAGCTTGCGCCGCGCAGCCTTTGCGACGCGAAGATAGTACTCGCAGTGACGCACCGACGTCGCCACCACGTCGTCGCGCTCCTTCAGGCGCTCGCTGGCGAAGTCCTTGATGGTGCCCAGCAGCCCGTACCGGCTCGCCAGATGCTCGCGCGCGAACTCCTTGATGGTCTCCAGCAGGCCGTAGCGCGATCCGTCGATCTCCTGATCGACCATAACCAGCGATTTCTCCACCAGCGAAGTCACCAGATCGAGCACGTCTTCAGGGGCGACGGGATCGGCGCCGCAGACAGCCTCGGCCGCCTCGAGATCGAAGCCGCCGGCAAACACGCTGAGCCGATCGAGGACGATTTGCTCGTTCGGCTGCAGCAGGTCGTAGGACCAGCTTACGAGCGCGCGCAGCGTTTGCTGGCGCTCGAGGGCGACACGGCTGCCGCCTGTCAGAAGCTTGAAGCGGTCATTCAGTCGAACGTTGATGTCCCTCACCGACAGCGACCGGAGACGCGCGGCGGCGAGCTCCAGGGCGAGCGGGATGCCGTCGAGCCGCGCGCAGAGCTCTGCGATCGCCGGAGCGTCGGCCTCGGTGACAGAAAAGCCGGGTTTCTGCAGGCGCGCGCGCTCGACGAAGAGCTGCACCGCCTCCGAGCGCAGCAGCGCCTCCGCCCCCGCCTTGCGGTCCGGCACGGCAAGCGGCAGCACCGCGTACGTCTGCTCGCCGTGGATGTGCAGCGCCTCGCGGCTGGTCGCCAGGATACGGACGCTTGGCGCGCCCTGAAGCAGCGCGTCCGCAAGGCTGGCGCAGGCGCTGACGAGGTGCTCGCAATTGTCGAGGATCAGAAGCAGCTTGCGTTCGCGCAGGTGCGCGCACAGAGTTTGAATCAGAGGCGCGCCCGCTTCCTCGCGCACGCTGAGGGCCTGCGCGGCCGCATTCGCCACCAGCGCCGGATCGCGGATCGGGGCCAGATCGACGAACCACACTCCGTCGGGATATTTCTCCAGAACATCTGCGCCTATCTGCAGCGAGAGGCGCGTCTTGCCGAGGCCGCCCATTCCGAGCAGCGTCAGCAGGCGCGTGCCGTCGAGGAGCTGCTTCGCGTCCGTGAGCTCGCGCTCGCGGCCGACGAAGGACGTCATCTGTTGCGGCAGATTGTTCGGGGTCGTCTCAAGCGAACGTAAAGCGGGAAAGTCCTGGCGAAGCCGCGGATGCACGAGCTGGAAGACGTGCTCGCTCGTCGCGAGGTCCCGCAGGCGCACGGCACCCAGGTCGCGCAAGGAAACGTCGGCAGGCAGGCGCGATTGGACCTGGTCGAAGACGGCCTGGGACAGGAGCACCTGGCCTCCGTGCGCTGCCTTCATGATGCGGGCGGCGCGGTTGACGGCGCTGCCGAAGAGATCGTCGTTGCGCCGCTCCACGATGCCCAGGTGCAATCCGGCGCGCACGCGAAGCGGGACGTGATTGGCGGCCGCGAGCTCCTCCAGTCCCTGTTGCAGCATCGCCACCGCGTTGAGGGCATCGACGGCGTCGGAGAAGTACGCGTATATCCCGTCCCCGGTCATCTTGACGATGGAACCGCGGTGCTGCTCGACGGCCTTGCGCGAAAGCGCGTCGTGCTCGGCGAGCGCGAGCGACATGCGCTGCCCCTCCTGTTCCCACAGGCGGGTGCTGCCCTCAATGTCGGTAAACACCAGGGTCGCGTTGGCGGATTGTGGCTGCACGCAGGAGCGCCCGATTGGCAATTGTGGCGCCCACTCTAACGCTGTGCGCGGCCCCTGCCAACCGGAAAGGACGTGGCGCCCGACCCTGAAGATTCACGCGCTGAGGATGGCCTCCAGCGGCAGATCGCGAGGCGGCCTACGGCGTCTCGTCTGCGATGGGCTCTTCGACGGACCTCGCGCGGAGCGCCGCCGGCGATCTCGGCTGAAGCGATGCACTCGAAGAAACGTCGGTGGCCTGAACGACTCCTGCCCCCGCGCTCGTGACATATTGGCGCAAGAGCTCCGCAGTGTCGTGCGCCGGCAGTGGCCGCCCGAGCAGGAACCCTTGGACCATGGTGCAGCCGAGAGACATGAGCAGGTCGATCTGCGCCTGCGTCTCCACCCCCTCGGCAACGACCGTCAGGTTCAGGCTCTGTGCCATGGAGATGATCGCGCGAGTGATCGCGACGTCGCCCTCGTTCTGCTCTGCGTCGCGGGTAAAAGACTGGTCGAGTTTGAGCTTGTCCAGCGGGAGGCGGCGCAGGTAGGACAGCGACGAATAGCCGGTGCCGAAGTCATCGATCGCAACCTTGACGCCCATTGCGCGCAGCTCGGTCAAAGTTTTCAGCGCGGCATCGAAATCCTGCAGCAGCATGGACTCCGTCACTTCCAGCTCGAGATGGTCGAGCGGCACGCCGAGGACGCGCGCGATCTCGCCTACCCGGGCGGCGAGCGTCGGATCGCTGAACTGCACGCTCGACAAGTTCACGCCTATCGTGACTGCCGGGAGCCCTTGCGCCAGCCATTCGTTGTGCTGGATCAGCGCGGCAACCAGCACCCATTCCCAGATAGCCATGATCAAGCCGGCCTCTTCGGCCACGCCGATGAAGTGCGTCGGCGTAAGCAAGCCAAGCTCGGGATGATTCCAGCGGATCAACGCCTCGATGCCGATGATCCTCCCGGTCGGGACCTCGATCTGCGGCTGATAGTGCAGCTCGAACTGCTCTTCTTCCAGGGCCTTGCGCAGATCGCGCTCGAGAGACAGGCGCCGCGCGGATGCTGCGCGCATCGAATCCTGGTAGAAGAAGAACCGGTTACGGCCCTGCGCCTTCGCGTGATACATCGCGACGTCGGCGTTTCGCAGCAGCGTGTCCAGGTCCTGGCCGTCGCGCGGATAGAGGACGATGCCGATCGACGCGGACACGAAGAAATCCTGTGTGCCGAGCGTGATCGGCTGGGCCAAGGTGGCAAGCAGTCTGTTCGCAGCGCGCGCGGCGTCGGACTCGTTGGCCACGCCGTTCAGAAGGACGATGAATTCGTCGCCGCCCTGCCGGCACACGTCGCGCTCCAACCCGCTCGCCGGCGTCGAGCCGGCGATGTCCTCCGGACGCAGGCTGCGGGTGAGCCGCTGCGCAATGATCCGCAACAGGTCGTCGCCGACCGAATGACCGTGCGTGTCATTGATTCGCTTGAACTGATCGAGGTCGAGAAACATGATGGCGAACGCTCCGCCGCTCCGGCGCGCGAGATCGAGCGTCTCCGCCAGCTTTTCGTGGAAGCGCGAGCGGTTGGGCAGTTCCGTGAGCACATCGAAATAGGCCAGACGGTGAATGCGCTGGACGGCGCGGGTGCGCTCGGTCGAGTCCTGAATCGTGCCGGCGACGCCGGCGACCTCTCCCGCGACATCGCGCAGCGGCTCGCCGAGCACGTGAACATGGCGCAGCTCCGTTCCGGCCGCGAGGATGCGAACATCGATTCCCTCCGGCGCCGCGCCGTGAATCACCTTGATCATCCACTGGCGAAAGGCGGAACGATCGTCGGCGTGCACGAGCCTCAGGAACGCTTTCAGGCGCGGGCTGGAAATCGCGGCGTCGATGCCGAGAATCCTATATGCCTCGTCAGAGCATGCTACCGTATCCCTGGCGCGCTCCCATACCCAGCTGCCGAGGCGCGCAATCCGCTGCGCCCGCGCGAGTTGTTCCGCAAGGTCGCGACTCGCTTTACTGGCACGCTCCGCCTCGTCGCGGGCCGCCGTCAGCGCCAGCTCGCGTAGAGCGACGCGCTGCCGCACACCCTCGACGCTGCGGCGCAGGGCGCCCAGGTCGCTCACTGCCTCGACAGGCAGCACAGCAGCGGAGTCTTCCTCGGGTGCTGCGAAATGCGCTAGCGCGGAGCGCAGCTCGCCAAAGCCGCGCGTCACGCGCAAGCCGAGAAAGAGCAGACCGGCAAGCGACAGGCCGAGCGCGCTGAGAACGTACGCGGTGCCGCCCAGCCAGGTCATCCGAAACAGCGGAAAGAGCAGAACGTAGGGCAGGGCAGCAGTGAGCATCGCATGCGCCGCGAAGCTGCGCAGCACGCCCGTGCCCAAGCCTCTGCTCTGACCTGTCGAGGTCTGTGACGGCTCCTTGCGCGCAGTCTTTCCTGTCATAGGGGCGGCCGGGATGCGGGCTGGGCCACGCCACGGCGGCACGTGTGAACGAGGCAAGCATAGAATCAAGCAAAGTTTGTACCAATCGCAAAACCGCTATACAGCCTGCTCCAACTCGCGCGGCGCGGCCAGATGTGCCACTGCTCGCCAATGCGCGGGGGTGAATTTGCCGATCCTACGCGCCAGGATGCCGGGCGATCACGTCGGCTACGCACGCGGTCAGCTTCTTCGCGTAGGGAACATGGAGAAATTCGTTGGGGCCGTGCGCGTTGGAATGCGGACCCAGCACGCCGGTGATCAGGAATTGCGCCGTCGGGAAATGCCGCCCGAGCATGGCCATGAAGGGAATGGTGCCGCCTTCTCCCATCGACGCCGCGGGCTGTTCGTAGAAGCGCAGCGACGCCTCATCGATCGCGCGCGTGAGCCAAGCCGCGGTCGGCGGCGCGTTCCAGCCTGTGGCCGCTTCGGCGATCTCGAAGCGCACGTTGGCGCCCGCAGGCGGATCGGCTTCGAGCACCCGCTTCATCGCCTGGGCGGCCCGCGCGGCGTCGATCGTCGGCGGCAGACGCAGCGACAGTTCGAGCGAAGTCCTCGGGCGAAGCACGTTACCCGCGTCGGTGATCGCCGGCATTCCGTCAGCACCGATGATCGACAGAGCCGGCCGCCAGGTCCGATTGAGCAGCGCCTCGGTGCGATCGGTGATCATCGCTTGAGTCGCTCCGGCGAAGGGATACTTGCTGATCACCAGTTCGCCGAGAATGTCCGCGGCGCGTCGTGCCTGCTCGACACGCTCGCCCGGAATGGACGCGTGGAACTCGACGGGCAGAAGACGCCCGGTCGCCGAATCCTCGATCCGGTCGAGGAGCCTGCGCATGAGGCGGAACGAGGAAGGCACCACGCCGCTCGCGTCGCCGGAGTGCACGCCCTCGGTCAGCACCTCGACCGTCAGCGTCCCGCCGGTGAGGCCGCGCAGCGAGGTCGTGGCCCACATGCGCTCATAATCGCCGCAACCCGAATCGAGGCCGACGACCAAGTCGACCTGGCCGAGGCGAGGCGCGAGCGCCTCGAGATAGGCGGGCAGGTCGTAGCTGCCGCTCTCCTCGCAGGTTTCGATCAAGCCAACGCAGCGCGAATGCGCAATCCCCTGTGCCTGCAGCGCGCCGATAGCCGACAGCGCGGCGAACACCGCGTACCCGTCGTCCGCTCCGCCGCGGCCGAAGAGCTTGCCGTTCTCGAGGAG
The DNA here is from genome assembly GCA_036380055.1 of Casimicrobiaceae bacterium. Taxonomy (GTDB): domain Bacteria; phylum Pseudomonadota; class Gammaproteobacteria; order Burkholderiales; family Casimicrobiaceae; genus PALSA-1003. The sequence continues at coordinate 27,677 of DASVFM010000102.1, read as the reverse complement.
GGGATCCCAGGGTCCGTAACCCGTGCGCCAGCCGCTCATCTCGGGCTGCTTGTCGAGATGGCCGTAGAGGAGCACGGTGCGTTCGCTCCGGTTCGTGCGCGGAACGTCGAAGTAGAGCAGCGGCGTGCGTCCGCTCAGCCGCACGATCTCGACCGTGAGGCCGCGCACCGGCTGCTTCTTCGCCCACGCTTCGGCGATGCGCGTGACGCGCTCGATATGCCCGTTCGCCTCCCACCGCCGGTCGAAGTGCGGCGACTTTGCGGGAACGCGGATGTAGTCGATGAGCTGGGGAACGATCTCGTCGTCCCACTGCCGCGAGACGTGGGCGAGGAGGGTTGTCGCATTCATGGCTGTTTGTTCTCCGTAGCTGTGGGAAGGCGGAACACGCGCAGGTTGTCCACGTCGGGCATCGGCTCGGGACCTGTCTCCAGGTAGCGCAGCAGGTCGATGCCTCGCGTGTGTCTGAAGAAATCCAGCGTCGCCTGATCGATCGCATCCTTCGGGAAGTCGAAAGAGCGATCGAAGTACTCGGGGCCGAAGCTGTTCGCTCCGGAGACGCCAATGTGCTCGATGGCGCTTGGCGTGCATACCTTTATGGGCACCTGCCCGCTCGCCGCGTAGTCGCGCAAGGCCCAGTCATCGAAGGGCTTGTTGCCATGCTGCTGCAACAGTTCCTCGATGACGCCGCGGGCGACGAGGGCGCCCGCCCAGCCGATGTCCTTTTTCGTGCAGTAGCCGTCGTGACTGCTCTCGATCGCATGCAGGCGCGAGTTGTACAGCGAGGCAATGGGCGCGTCGTCGAAGGCTTCGACGCAGGCGAGACAGCGCTCATGCACGACGAGGTCGCTGTCGAGGATCAGGATCTTGTCGTAGGCGCTGCCCGCGAAGTGCTTGAGCAGCACCCACATGTGCGCGGCGGCGCCCGCATTGCGGCTGGTGCGCACGAAGCTTGCGTTCGGCAGCGTCGCATAGGCATCGCGCAGAAAACCGAGCCCGTACTCGGTCGAGCAATCGTCCGAGATCAGGAACGAGAAGCTGGCCGGATCGAACGGGATGCGCCTGAGATAAGCCGAAGTAAGTGCGATGAGCTCTCCGCGGTTGAACGTCGGAACGACGGCGAGGATCTTGCGAGCCATCAGCCGTTCCATCCCAGGTGGCTCAGGAAGTCGCGCGTACGCTCGGTTTCCGGCGCCTCGAAGATCTGCCGCGGCGGCCCCTGCTCGACGATGCGGCCGACGTCGAACACTGCCACCCAGTCACCGACGCGCCGCGCGAAGGTCATCTCGTGCGTAACCACGACCATGGTCATGCCCTCCTCGGCGAGCGTCTTCATCACGTTGAGCACCTCGCCGATCGTCTCCGGATCGAGCGCGGAGGTGGGTTCGTCGAAGAGCATCACATCGGGTTCCATCGCGAGGGCGCGCGCGATCGCCACGCGCTGCTGCTGTCCGCCCGAGAGCTCGGAGGGATGGTTCGGCGCCTTCTCGGCGAGGCCGACCTTGGCGAGCATCGCCGCGGCGCGGCTCTCAGCCCCCGGACGATCCATACCGAGAACCGTGCGCGGTCCCTCGGCAACGTTCTCGAGCGCGGACAGATGCGGGAATAGTTCGAAGCTCTGAAACACCATCCCCATGCGCCGGCGCACCGCACGCAAGGCACGCTGGTCTCGCGGCAGCAGCGCGCCCTCGAACTCGATCGCGCCGCCGTCGGTCGGCTCGAGGCCGTTGGTGCAGCGAAGGAGCGTGGACTTCCCCGAGCCCGACGGACCGATCAGGCATACGACCTCGCCCGCGTGCACGTCCAGGTCCACCCCGGAGAGCGCCTGGAACGCGCCGTAGCGCTTGATCACGCCCTGGTAGCGGATGATCATCGGTCGCGCGCACTTGGCACGGCCTGTCGCGGGCTTGTTCATTCCGTGACGGCGAAGCGGCGCTGAATCCAGTCGACGAGCTTCGCCTGCGGGTAGCCGAGCAGCCAGTAGATGACGGCCATCGCGGTCAGCATCTCGAGCACGCGAAAGGTCTGCGCACGGACCTGCATCGCGACGTAGGCGAGTTCCGTCACGGCGATGACCGAAACGAGCGACGTGTCCTTGAACAGCGACACCCAGGTGCTGGCGAGTACCGGCAGGATGCGTCGCATGGCCTGTGGCAGCACCACCCGCCGCAGCGCCTGCGCGCGGCCCATGCCGAGCGCCATCGCTGCATCGAGCTGGCCGCGGCGGATCGAGTTTATTCCGGCGCGGAAGGTTTCCGCGTTGTAGGCCGTGACGTTGAGCGCGAGCGCGCTGAGTCCGGTGGCCAGTGGCGACAGCCCCACCCCCGTCAGGATCGGCAGCACGTAGAAGGCCCAGTACACCACCAGGATCAGCGGCAGGTTGCGGAAGAACTCGACGTAGGCCGTCGCGAGCGCGGCGACCGGCTTCCATGCGTACAGGCGCAGGATGGCGACGACCATCCCGCAGGGCACCGCGATCGCCATCGTGGCCACCGTGAGCACGATCGTAGTGGCGGTGCCCGCGAGGAGCGCGTCGCGATGCTGCCAGACCACGCTCCAGTCGAGGTTCATGAGCGGCCGAGGTAAGCCACGCGGCGGTAGACGAAGTCCACTCCGCGCGTGACCGGGAACAGAATCACGAAATACACGAGCATGGCGAAGCTGAAGACCTCGATCGGCTGGAAGCTCTGCCCGGCGAGCGTCTCCGACTGGCGCATGAGCTCGGTGACGGCGATCACCGAGGCAATCGCCGTGTCCTTGATCGTGATCGACAGGAACGAGCCGAATGCGGGCAGCATGCGCACCAGCGCCTGGGGCATCAGGATGCGACGCACGGCCTGGCCGCGGCTCATGCCAAGCGCCACCGCAGCGCGCATCTGCCCGGGGCGCACCGACTCGACGCCGGCGCGCACAATTTCCGCGACGTAGGCCGCGAGATGCACCGTGAGCCCGAGCAACGCGGCCGCGAACGGCGGCATGGTGAGGCCGGTCACGATGGGCAGTGCGAAGAACGTCCACACCAGCACCACCAGCACGGGGATCGCTCGCATCGAGTCGATGTAGAGCACGACGACGGGCCTGAGCCAGCGCGGGCCATAGAGTCGTGCGAGGGCGACGACGAGCCCCGCCGCGAGGCTTGTCAGTCCGCTCGCCAGCGAGAGCACCAGCGTCGTGACGATTCCCGAGCCGAGAAAGCGCGCGTGGCTCGTGATGACGGTGAAGTCGAAGTCCATCGGGCGGGATTCTAAATGGGCGGGTGCTCGAACTGTCGCCTGCGGCGACGAGCACTCGGGACGCGAGCGCATCGCCTGCGCAGATTGAAATGGGCAAGCTCTACGGATCGCTCAAGCCGCCGCGCACGAGAGGCACCCGTCACCTACGAACGGAACGGGCACCAGTACGTCGCTGTGGCGAGCAGCCACAGCGGCGGATCGATTCCGCTTTCCGGCAGTACGACGATCGTGATTTTCGGCCTGTAGCTTGCAGCGCGTGGCGGCTCACTTCATCGTATCGACGACCTGAGCTTCCGAGGCCTTGAGCTTCGGCTCGATCTCCTTCTCGACCGCGCGCGTCCACTGCAGGAAGGCCGCTTGGTTTTTGTCGATCGCCATGCCGACGGGCGCGCTCTTCTCGGTGCTGTTCTGGCAGTTGTCATCCTTCGGCAGCACGGCAAGCTGCTTCAGCTTGCGGCCCATCGCGACCCAGGGCACGCGGTTGATCGGAGCCGCATCGGCGCGCTTCGCGAGTACTTCCTCGACCGGCGCAGTGCCGGAGCCGGCCACGCCGCGCAGCTGCGCCTTCGGGAAGCGCTCCTTCACCCAGCCTTCCTCGCCACCGCCCGTGTAGTAAGCGATCGTCATGTCGGGGCGGTTGAGATCGTCGACAGATTTGGCCTGCGCGAACTTCGGATTCGCGGCGAGCCCGAACATACACACGCTCGTGCTGGAGTAGATGATGAAGTCCACGACCTTCAAGCGCTCGGGTGTCTCCGCGAGCGGGGTCACCGAGATATCGACCTGGTTGGAGGCCAGCACCGGCACCTTGGTCTCGTGGCTCACCGGCACCGCCTCGAGCTTCACGCCCAGGCGCTTCGCGTACTCCTGCGCGAGGAGCCATGCGGGCCCGCTCCAGGCCTCACCTGTGCCGGTGGTGTTCTCAACCAGCCACGGCGCATTGGCGAGCACGCCTACGCGCAGCACGCCGGATTTTTTTATCGCGTCCACGCGCGGGCTGGTCCCGGGCACCGGGACCGGGATGTCTGCAAACGCGGCGCCTGCCGCCAAGAGCAGCGCCGCGGCGATGCCGCAGCGAGCGAACGATTCCATGGAAGCTCCTCCTGAAAGAATGTCTTTTCAAGTGCCGGCAATGCGCAGCGTGGCCCCGATGCCGGAATGGGACAGTGTAAATGAAATGCCGCTGAAAGCCGATCTGACCGGGAACCGCCCGGGCAGGATCCGGATCGAACCTCGGTCAGGGCACGCGGTTCTTGACCTGGTAGGCGCAGGGTGGCAGGCTCACCGCGGCCATCGCATGGAGCTCGCATGAAAAAGATACTTATCTACGCTTTCGGACTCGCCACAGTGCTGCTCGCACAGTACGCCGTTGCGCAGGTCGTCTTCTACGAACATGAGGGATTGCGCGGTCACTACTTCACCGCCAACGGAACGGTGAAGAACCTCGAGAAGACCGGTTTCAACGACAGGGCAGCCTCGGCAGTGGTCGAGCGCGGCGAATGGGAGGTTTGCGAAGACGCCTACTTTCACGGTCGATGCGTGACGTTGCGTCCTGGGCAATATCCTTCGCTGGGCGCCTTCAACCTGAACAACAGAATCTCGTCCGTGCGGCCCGTCAAAGGCAAGCCGCATTACGCCTACGCGCCGCTGCCACCCGCGCCGCCTCCGCCGGCGCCGCAGCCGTATCCATACTATCCGCACTCCGGAGAGGCGCTGTACACAGCGGACGTCACTGCCGTGCGCGCGGTCCTCGGCCCGCCCGAGCAGCGTTGCTGGGTCGAGCAGCAGCAGGTGGTCAAGCAGAACCAGCCCAACGTCGCCGGCGCAGTCGTCGGCGGCGTGCTCGGCGGGGTGCTCGGGCACCAGATCGGCAGCGGTCGGGGCAACGACGTCGCGACCGCGCTCGGGGCGGTCGGCGGAGCGTTCGTCGGCTCGAACGTCAACCGCGGCACGCAGGTGCAGACCCAGGACGTGCAGCGCTGCGAGCCGATCCCCGGCTCGGCGAAGCCGCAATACTGGGATGTCACCTACGTCTTCAACGGCGTCGAGCATCGCGCCCAGCTCGCCGCGGCGCCTGGCGCGACGATCACGGTCAACGACCAAGGGGAGCCGCGGATGTAGTTGGCCTCTCGCGCAGCCAGCGCGCGAGTTGCCGCGGTTGCCCTGCCGGCGCACGGCGTTTCGCGGCGGCTACGTCGATTTCGGTCCGGCGAGCGCCATCGCCCGCCGGTACGCCGGCCGCGCGGCGATCCGCTCGAGGTACGCCAGGATGTTCGCGTAGGGCGCGACGTCGTAATCGAGGAAATGGCGCATCGTGGTGAAGGGGAAGACCATCATGATGTCGGCCGCAGTGAACTCCGCGCCGGCGAACCACGGCCCCATCCCAAGCTCCGCGTCGACGAAGGAGAGCATCTGCTGCATGCGGTCGCGGACTCTCCTCGTTACCGGACTCGCCGCTGCTTCCGGCACGCGCGAGAGCACGAGCGCGATCAGCAGGAGCGACATCAGACTTCCCTCGGCGAAGTGCAGCCAGTAGAGATAGCGCGCGTACGAGGGGTGTTCGGGCGGCAGCGCCAGGCGGCCTCCGGCGAGCCGGTGCACGATGTAGTCGACGATCGCGCCCGATTCCGCGAGCACGGTATCCCCGTCGCGCACGATCGGCGCTCGGCCGAGCGCGTGTATCGATTTCATCGTCGCCGGCGCGGCGCCGTTCGGTTCGCGCTGGAAGAGCTCGAGCTTGTATTCGAGGCCAAGCTCCTCCACCAGCCACACGATACGCTCGGAGCGCGACGAAGAAAGGTGATAGACGGTGATCACGCTGGCGGACGACCCGTGCCATGACGCTTGCGAACGAAGCTCCCGCGGCGCAGCTGCGCAGGGGCCTCGGCACTCTAGCGACGCGCCGGGACCACGTCAAACGGACCCCGTATAATCGCTGCAGACATCGGGTCTTGGGGGCCGTTCCGCATGACCACGCGCAGGGAGGCATTGCTCGCGCTGGGCGCCGGCGCGCTGAGCGTGCGCCTATCGGCTCTCGCCCAGAATCAACCCAGGGTCTGGCAGGTAGGCTACCTCGCAGCGGACTCGCCCTCGACACGGCTCTACGACAGCTTCCGCCTGGGGATGCGCGAGCTCGGTTACGTCGAGGGCAAGACCTGCGTGATACAAGCCCGCTTCGCGGAAGCAAGGTACGATCGACTCCCAGCTTTAGCACAGGAGCTCGTGCGCTTGAAGATGGACGTGATGGTCGCCGGGACGACGCTCGCGGTGCAGGCCGCCAAGAAAGCGACGTCCAGCATTCCGATCGTCATGGTCGACATTCCCGATCCGATAGGAGAGGGATTCGCGGCCAGCCTCTCCCGGCCGGGCGGAAACATCACGGGACTCACGACGATCGTGACCGAGGCGAGCGCCAAGCACGTTGAGTTGCTGCGCGCCGTGATTCCGCGGCTATCGCACATCGCGGTGCTGATCAATCCATCCAATCCCAGCGACGCGCTCATTCTGGAGCAGGTAGGCGGCGCGGCGTTCTCGAGTGGCATCAAGGTGTCGTCGGTCGAGGCGACGACCGTTGCGGAAATCGACGCCGGATTCGCAGCCATGGCGCGGACGCGCGCCGAAGCCGCGGTCGTGACGGCAGATTCGCTTTTTGACGTGCAACGCGCGCAGATCGCGCGGCTTGCACTCAACAACCGCCTGCCCACGATCTATTCGAACCGAGACTTCGCGATAGCCGGCGGCCTAATGAGCTATGGCCAGGATCTAGGCGACCAGTATCGCCGCGCGGCCATGTACGTCGACAGGATTCTCAAGGGCGCGAAGCCGAGCGATCTGCCGATCGAGCAACCGCTCGTACTGGAGTTCGTAATCAACCGCAGGACGGCCAAGTCGCTCGGGTTGGCGCTGCCGACGGAATTGCTGCTGCGCGCGGACCTTGTTATCGAATGAACTCTCCACTCACCGTGTGCTGGCGCATGCGAGCTTTGGCGCTGCACCTGCTACGGCTTGATCTGGCCGCGTAGCTCACCGCCCTTGTAGGCGGCGCTGTGAACGTTGTAGTAGAGGTTGCCCGCTCTGTAGCTTTCGAACTGGGCGTCGGTGAATTTCGCCCCTTCCGGCACCGTCCAGACGTTATCTCCGGTCTGGGTCAGCGGAATCACGATGGGACCATTCTTTCCTGCCGGCGCCTCGTGGATATGCGCCGCCGTCGGCGAGATCCCCGCGACAGTCACGCTGCCGCGCACCGATTTGTCGGCTCCAACGCTAATGACCCCCATCGCTGTGGCGCTGGTTGTCGCGGGCGGAATCTCTTGGCTGCCGCTCAGGGCTATTTTGATCTCATCGCCCGAAGCCAGGCCGGATTGAGCGATAAAGACCAGGCCTGCTGCAGCGGCGACAGCCCAAGCTGAGCCTAAGACGAGAGATCTTGCTCTGTGCACGGATGTTCCTCCCTTTCTCATTATCGCATCCTGCGGTTGCGATCAGGCTAGCCGGAGACAATGCCCCGGCGCAGTATACCCGCGCGTGGGCGGGCAACCGCAATAGAGGCGCTCGCCGCGAGATTGATAGAATGCCGGCGCGATGCGTGCACTGCGCTACCACCGCTATGGCTCACCGGAGGTCATCCAGATCGACGATCTCCCCGAGCCGACGCCCGGCCCCGGGTTCGCCAAGGTGCGAATCCACGCGGTCGGCCTGAATCCCCTCGACTGGAAGATCCTTGCCGGCCACGTGCGCTTCCTGCCGATGTTCCGCTCGCCGCCGCGCGGCATCGGGTTCGATTTCGCCGGCGAAATCGTCGGCATCGGCGGCGGCGTCACGGAGCGGCACGTGGGCGAGCGCGTCTTCGGCTCGCTCGTGCCATTCGGCCGGGAAGGCGCGTGCTCAGAGTACATCACTGCGCCGTACGATCGCATGCTTCCTCTGCCCGCCGAAGTGGATGATCTTCAGGCGGCCGCGCTGCCTATCGCCGGCGGAACGGCCGTCCAGGCGCTCATCGACGAAGGGCACCTGTTGCGCGACCAGCGCGTACTGATCACCGGCGCTGGGGGCGGGGTGGGTCACTTTGCGGTGCAGATCGCCAAGGATATCGGCGCGCAGGTGGTCGCGGTATGCGGCGCGCGCAACGCCGAGTTCGTGCGCAGCCTCGGCGCCGACGAGATCGTCGACTACGAGAAAGACGACTTCACGCTGCGCGAGGACCGTTTCGACGTCGTCTTCGATGCCGCCTGCGCGTCCTCCTTTGCCGCTGCGCGTTGCGTGTTGACCGAGGACGGCTGCTACATCAACACCGGTGGCAGCGCGGAATCGCTGCTCACGACGATCGGCAGCGCGATCTTCGCCCGTTTTACCTCGAGCCAGCGCGCGGTGGCTCTCGCGCTTAATAACGCAGCGCCGATGTGGCAGCGGTTGCTCGATCTCGTGCGCAGGCAGAAGCTGCGCGCCCACGTTGCGCGCACCGTGACGATGGACCAGGTGGCCGACGCGCTTCGCGCCATGTCGAGCGGCCACGGGCGCGGGAAGATCGTCGTGAAGCTGGCGTAGGAAACCGGAGGCAGGGGGCGAAACAAATGAAACACAACCTCCCCCGCCGCGAAATCCGCCTGCTGCAGGCGCCCCATACACTCCCTTCATAGCGCAGCCGGAGCTGCGACTAAGCGAAAGGGAGGGTTCATGGGAGCGTTGTTCTCGTTCGTGTACGGCCTGGCCGCGTACGCGTTGTTTTTCGGTACCTTCGCCTATGCGATCGGCTTCATCGGCAACGTGTTTGTGCCGAAGTCGATCGACACGGGCACGCCGGCGCCGCTGGCGGAGGCGCTGATCGTCAATGTCGCACTGCTCGGGCTCTTCGCCGTCCAGCACACCGGCATGGCGCGCCGCTCGTTCAAGAGCTGGTGGACGCAAACGGTGCCTCTTGCCGTCGAGCGCAGCACATTCGTGTTCGCCAGCAGCCTCGTGCTCGCGTTGCTGCTCTGGCAATGGCGGCCGATCCCGGAGCCGGTCATCTGGAGCGTCGAGAGCGCCGCCGCGCGGGAGGCCGTCATGGCGGTCTTCTGGCTCGGCTGGGCCGTGCTGCTGACCAGCTCCTTTCTCATCAACCATTTCGAGCTCTTCGGCGTGAGCCAGGTGGCAGCGCGCCTGACCGGGAGCGAGCTTGCCAAGCCCGAGTTCAGGACGCCCTTCTTCTACCGGTACGTCCGGCACCCGCTCTATCTCGGCTTCCTGCTCGGCTTCTGGGCGGCACCGATCATGACCGCCGGCCACCTGCTGTTCGCGGTGGGCTGCACGGGCTACATCCTCATCGGAATCTGGTTCGAAGAGCGCGACCTCATCGCGCAGTTCGGAGAGAAGTACCGCCGGTATCGCAACCAGGTCGGCATGCTCGTGCCCTGGCGCAGCGCGGAGTGAGCGAAATGAATGCGACGAGTTCCAGTGACGAGATCCTGCGCCTGGCGGACGGGTCGCTGGCCGTCGTGCGGCCGGTGAGAGCCGATGACGGCCCGAGGCTGCAGGCCTTCGTCGGCAGGCTGTCCTCGCGCTCGCGCTACCTTCGCTTCTTCGCGGCCGTCGCTGCGCTGTCGGCGACGCAGCTCGAGCGCTTCCTCCACGTCGACCCCCGCCGGGGAATGGCGCTCGTCGCGCTGAGCGGTCCGCAGGAGAATGCAAGGATCATCGCCGAGGCGCGCTGCGTGGCGGACCAGGAAGCTCGCGGCGCGGAATTTGCGATCGCGGTGGCCGACGAGTTTCAGCGCAAAGGTCTGGGAACGCAGCTCGTTCGCAAGCTGCTGGTCTTCGCCGCAGCAAAAGGCGTGCGCCGGCTCTTCGGCGAGGTGCTGGTCGACAATCACGCCATGCTCGCGCTTGTGCGACGACTCGGCTTTCGCATCCGGATCAATATCTCGGACCCGCGGACCCTGGTCGCCACGATCCTGCCGTCGGGCCGATGAGAATCGCTCGGCGCCCAAAAGGCGGGCGCCCGATGCTTGAGCAGTCACCGTCGCGCTTGACGAGTTCTAAGCGCTCGCGTCCGAACCGCGCTTTCACGCGCGGCAGGCGATGCTGGCGCGCAGCGGAGGCGCGAAGGGAACCCTTGCGTCCTTGACGCGAAGCTGCGAGGCTACACCATGGCCGGCTTCGACAATCCGCGCGAGACCTGGATCAAGCGCTTCGCGCGGGAGGATTTTCTGTTCGGCGAGGAGCCGAATGCGTTCTTGCGCGCGCAGGCGCACCGTCTCAAGGCCAGCGGCTCGGTGCTGTGCGTCGCGGACGGCGAAGGCCGCAACAGCGTCTGGCTTGCGGAGCAGGGCTTCACGGTCACCGCGTTCGACTTCGCGCCCAACGCCGTCGCCAAGGCGAAGCGTCTGGCCGCGCGCCAGGGCGTGCGCGTGAGCCATGGGATCGGCGACATGTACGAATGGCCGTGGGCTGCTGCGCGCTACGATGCCCTCGTCGCGATCTTCATTCAATTCCTGCCGCCGGAAGAGCGCGACGACGTCTTCGCGGGCATGCAATCCGCGGTGATGCCGGGGGGCCTGTTTCTGCTCGAAGGCTATCGGCCCGAGCAGGTGGACTACGCCACTGGCGGACCGCCGCGCCGCGACCACATGTACACACGCGAGTGGCTGCAGCGCGTCTTCTCGAGCTGGGAGATTTTCGCGCTCGACGCCTACGATGCGGTCATCGCCGAGGGCCAGGCCCACCGGGGAATGTCGGCCCTCATCGATCTGGTCGCGCGGAAGCCCGCCTGACGGAGCGGACGCGCGTCGGCGCAGCACCTACGCATGTCGTCGCACCCGCCGACAGCCACGGCCGGGATGGATCGTTACCATTGTTCGCATGGGAGTGAACTCTCTGGAGGTTGAACCATGCGAAGCGGACTGTTGGCATTGTTTGGCGCGGCGGGCATCGCGATCGCCGCACAAGCGGAAGCGCAGGTAACGTTCTATGAGGATGAAGGTCTGCGCGGCAATTACTTGACGGCGGAAGGCGTGATCCGCGATTTCGATCCGTATGGCTTCAATGATCGCGCGAAGTCGGCCACGGTCTTCAACGGCAGCTGGGAAGCCTGCGAGGACTCGGACTTCCGGGGCCGCTGCGTTGTGCTGCAGCCTGGCGACTATCCGAACCTCAAGTCGATGGGAATGGAGCGGCGCATCTCGTCGGTGCGTCCCGCGCGAGGCGCCGTGGTCGGGTACGCGCCGGAGCCGCTGGCACAGCCCTATGTGAGGCCCGGCGACACGATCTTCCAGGCACGGGTGACATCGGTGCGCGCTGTTCTTGGAGCGCCGGGTGAGCAGTGCTGGGTCGAGCGCAAGCAGATCGGCCCTCTCGAGCTTCCGGGCGCGATCGTCGGCGGCACGGTCGATCTTCTCTCCGGCAGGCAGAGCACCGACTACATCCAGCACTGCACGACGGTGCCCTCCGGGGCGAGACCGGCGTACTGGGACGTGACCTATGAGTTCCGCGGCGTCGAGCATCGCGTGCAGCTTGCGGGTCCTCCGGGCCCGACGATCGCCGTGAACGGTAACGGTGAACCGCGCGTCTAGCGCGTAACGGTGAGTTGCTGATCGATCGCGAAGCGGCCCTGCGGGGCCGCTTTGCATTGGTGTTGGCGCCGGTACGCTAGAATCCGACGCCTATGGACAAGCGCAAGCTCGGCAGCACCGGATTCGAAGTCGCGCCGCTCGCGCTGGGCGGCAACGTGTTCGGCTGGACGGCGGACGAGACGATGTCGTTCAGGCTGCTCGATGCATTCGTCGGCGCGGGATTCAACCTGATCGACACGGCGGATTCCTACTCGCGCTGGGTAGCGGGGCACGAGGGCGGTGAATCCGAGATCGTGATCGGCCGCTGGATCGCGCGCCGAGGCAGGCACGACGACGTCGTCATAGCCACGAAGGTGGGCTCCGATATGGGGCAGGGACACAAGCTGCTGCGCAAGGACTACATCCTGCAGGCGGCCGATGCCTCCCTGCGCCGGCTGCGCGTGGATTGCATCGACCTCTACCAGTCGCACTGGGATGACGAGAATACGCCGCTCGAGGAGACGCTCGCCGCTTACGAGCAGCTCATCCGCCAGGGCAAGGTAAGGGCGATAGGCGCCTCGAACCTTACCGCGCCGCGGCTCGCGCAGGCGCTCCAGACGAGCAAGGCCAGGAAGCTGCCGCGCTACGCGACACTGCAGCCCCACTACAATCTGTACGAGCGCGCGAGCTTCGAGGGCGAGCTGCAGTCCCTTTGCGTGCACGAGAACATCGGCGTCATCACCTATTTTTCGCTCGCGGCGGGATTTCTCACGGGCAAGTACCGGTCGGCAGCGGACTTCGGCAAAAGCGCGCGCGGCCCCGGGATGAAGAAGTTCCTGAACCCGCGTGGAATGAAGATTCTGGATGCTCTGGATGCAGTCGCGAAGCGGATGCATGCGACGCCGGCCCAAGTCGCTCTCGCCTGGCTCATGGCGCGGCCCGGCGTGAGCGCACCCATCGCCAGCGCAACGAACGTCGACCAGCTCAACGAGATACTGCGCGCCGTCGATCTTCGCCTCGATGCCGAGGCGACCGCCGCCCTCGATGCGGCGAGCGCCTAGGTCAGCCGCACTCCCGCATCTCCCGATTGCTGTAGCGTACGCCGCAGTCGGTTGCAGGCATGAAGCTTGCATCTGTGGGGTTCATGCGAGAATACGCGCCCCATGCGCACCCCATCGACCTGACCTTGGCTACGCCAGCGACGCCGAGTAACGGCGCTGCTCTGCCGGCACAGCAGCCCGGGGACTCGGGATCCAGCGGCGGTTCCCCGCAGGGGCAGGATCGGTATCTCCTGCGCGCCATCAGGGAACACGCGTCCGGGAGTATCGACCCCGCCTTGTGGGCCCATGCGATGGCTCAGGCCCGCGACGACAGGCAGCTGGCGACCCGCCTGTATCTGAACAGTCGCGCAACCGCACTACGTGTCGAAAAGCGCAACGACGAAGTCGTCAAGCGCGCCGGAGTCGTGGAAGCGCTGAGCAAGGAGCCAGAGCATCTCGCCGGCGAAGCCCCCCCCACAACAACTCCCGTAGCGTCCGCCCAGGCATCCGTCCGCGGAGGCCTGCTCTCGAGGCGCAAGCACCTGATCGCGGTCGCAGGCGTGGCGGGTGGGATCATCATCGCCGTTGTCGCATTCCTGGCTCTGCGCTCCGGAAGCTCACTGCCCCAGCCGGCGAATGCCGCAAGGGCCGTCGCCGCTGCAAGAGCCATCGCGCCGAAGACGGCAATTCCCAAAGCTCCGGAGGTTTCTGCCGAGGATTTCGCTGCGAAGATTCGCGTCCAGAAGGAAGCAGGCAACTGGAACTTGCTGGTCATCAACGCTTCGGAATGGGCGCGCAGGCAGCCGTCCAACCTGGACGCGTGGAAGGAGCTCAGCGTAGGCTACGTCAAGCTGCGTCAGTGGAATGACGCGCTGGACGCGACCAAGAAGGCGGCCGACCTCGCGCCCGACGACCTGCTGCTCTGGCAAACCCTCGGGCAGGTGAACATGGAACTGAAGCGGCCCGTGGACGCGCTCGAAGCGTTTCAACGGGCGACGGCCATCAACGAGCGCGACGTAGGGAGCTGGGTGCAGCAGGGAGTCCTGAACATGCAGATCCGGCGCTTGCCCGACGCGAAGGTTGCGTTCGAGCGAGCGCTGGCGGTAAGTCCCGGCGATACGGAGGCGCTGTGCGGCGCCGCTTCGCTCGCGCAAAAGGAAGAGCGGGAGAAAGACGCGCTGGCGCTTAACCGCCAGGTGGCCGCGGCCGGTGCCCGCTGCCCCGAGCCTCCGCCCGTCGAAAGCGCCGTCGTGAAGAGCACTCAGGCGCCGGCCAAGCCTGCCCGCAAGCCACACTGAATCACTGCGTGACGGGAGCCCGGCCGCGGCTCACGTTGTCCCCGTCCTCCGGCCTCAGCGTCCGGAAGGCAAGCGCAGAAACCATGGTCACGACACCGACGGTCAGGAAGGTGCGATGCAGCGCGCTCGTCACGGCGATGGCATCGGTCTGCGGCACGTCTCCCAGGTACCACGCGGCCACCAGCGAAGCCGAAGCCAGCCCGAAGCTCAGCGAAAGCTGCTGCATCGTGCTCGCGATCGAAGTGGCCATGCTCGAATCTGCAGGCGCGATGTCCGCGTAACCCATGCTGTTGACGCTCGAGAACTGCAACGAGTTGAAGAAGCCCTGCGCCAGCGCGAGGAGCACGATTGCCGCCAGCGGCGTGGCCGGGGTGACGAGCGAGAACAGGCAGATCGTGGTCCCGACGAGGATGGTGTTCGCGATGAGCACCGTGCGAAAGCCGTAACGGCGCAGCAACCGCGAGCTAAGGAATTTCATCCCCATCGCCGCCGCGGCACTCGGCATCGTCAGCAACCCCGACTCCCAGGCCGGCAGACCGAGCCCGAGCTGGTAGAGCAGCGGCAGCAGGAAAGGCATGCCACCCACGCCGAGGCGCGTGATCAGTCCGCCGCCGACCGAGACGCGGAACGTGCGGATCGAAAACAGCGACAGTCGGATCAGCGGATGCGCGGTCTGCCGCGCGTGCCATACGTACGCGGCGAGGAGGGCGAGCGCGAGCAGGAGGAGCACGCCGCCTTCGAGGACGGAGATGTCGTGCTCGCCGAAGATCTCCAGCAGCCAGGAGAGGATCGCCATGCCCGAGCTGAATAGAACCAGTCCGACGAAGTCGAGCGGGCGGGGACCGTCGCCGCGATAGTCCGGCATGTAGCGATGGATGATGGCGAGCGCGGCGATGCCCATCGGCACGTTGACAAAGAAGATCTCGCGCCACGATACCCAATGCACGATGAGCCCGCCGACGGTTGGCCCGAGGAGCGGCCCGATCAGCGCGGGGATGATGACGAAGTTCATCGCCACGAGAAGCTCTGACTTCGCGAAGGTGCGGATGATGGCGAGCCTCCCGACCGGAGTCATCATCGCGGCACCGAACCCCTGCACGATGCGGGAGGCGACGAGCATCGGTACGTTGACCGACAAGCCGCAGGCGATCGAAGCGACCGTGAAGATCGCCACCGCTGTGCTGAACACGCGCCGCGTACCGAAACGATCGGCGATCCAGCCGCTGATGGGGATGCCAACTGCGAGACTCACGATGTAGCTCGCGACGACGGCCTTGAGGCTCAGTGGCGCCACGCCGAGGCTCGCCGCCATCGCCGGCACAGCGGTGTTGACGATCGTGGAGTCGAGCTGCTCCATGAAGAGCGCGGTCGCGACGACCCAGGGAAGGTAGCGCTTGACCGTCGCGGCGTCGGACGTCGAGCCGGTTTTGTCGAACGGTGGAGGCATCGATCGGGAAGGGCTGGTTCTTGGACGCCGGGGGTTGGCGTAGGATACTACCCACGACCCGCGCCGATCTTCGGGAGTCGGACTCAAGCGAAAATCGAGAGCTCGGGCTTCGGTCAGAATGAAGTGAAGAGCTCAGAAATCAAGTCGCATTGGGACAGGATCTATCGGACCAAGCGGCCCGAGGAGGTGAGTTGGTATCGTCCGCACCTGGACGTGTCGCTCCAGCTCATCACCGAGGCGGCTCGCCGACGCGATGCGCGCATCATCGATGTCGGGGGCGGCGAATCCACGCTCGTCGATGACCTGCTCGGCCGCGGCTATCGCAACCTCGCCGTTCTCGATGTCTCGGCGATGGCGTTGGGGGTCGCCAGGGAGCGACTCGGAGACAAGGCGGGCAGGATCGAGTGGCTCTGCGGCGACGTGACCACGTTCACCTTTCCGCAGCACCACTACGACGTCTGGCACGACCGGGCCGTGTTCCACTTCCTCACCGATCCCAAAGACCGTACCGCGTACGTCCGACAGGTGGCGCACGCGGTCAAGACCGGCGGCCATGTCATCGTCGCGACGTTCGGTCCAGAAGGCCCGACGCAGTGCAGCGGTCTCGAAGTCGTGCGCTACGGACCCGACGCCCTCCACGACGAGTTCGGGTCGGCCTTCAGGCTCGTGAAGCACCTCACCGAGCTGCATCGAACGCCGACAGGCACGATTCAGCAGTTCACCTACTGCTACTGCAACGTCTCGCCGCCGCGCGCCTGACGCCGCAGCTCAGTGGCGGTCGGTCGCGTTCACGCCTCGCGCTGCGAGCTCTGCCACGACATCGGAGCTGAGATACCGGCGAGCCTCAGCGTCCTCTCGTAAGCTCGCATCGAAATGGGCCAGCGCGAGACCGCGCGCGAACAGATGCGCCTGCTCGCCGCTGCAGAACTCCGTGATCGGGCGAATCTCCTTCGCGATCCAGGCGAGCTCGCCGCTCCACGGCAGCTTGCGCGCTGCTTCGTGCTCCTCCTCGACGCAGTCCATGAAGTGGCCGTGGTCGGCGCGGCGCAGCACGAACATCTGCTTGGTCCCCGGAGTTCGCTCGAACAGCTCGTGCATTCCCGCGAGCGGCAGGTAGATGTCGTCTTCGGCGACCAGATAGAGCGTGGGAACGTCACGGCCCCAGTCGAAGGTGAGCTTGCCAGGCAGAATCCCTGGCTTCGGTCGCGAGCTCCCGCCGGGTGCGAGCGCCACGATCGCCTGGATGCGCGGCTCGACCTCGGGCGCGGCGAGCGCGGTCCAGCCTCCGAAGCTGTGACCGGCGATCCCGATCCGCTCCGAGTCGAGGCGAATCGACGGCTGTCCAGGGATCCCGCCGAGCAGGAGTTCGATCAGGAAGCGCACATCGGGCACCCGGCTTCCGATCACCGCCTGGATCCTTTTTGCTCTTTGCTCGGGCGTCTCGCTATCTCGGCGCGCGAGGTCTTGGGCGACGACTTCGGAATGGTCCATCGCTGCGACGAGGTATCCATGGCTGCCCAAGTGCGTGCACAGGAACGTCGCACCCCGGCGGTGATGTCCGCTGGCGTGCGAGAACAGGATCAGCGGATAGTTTCCTGGGTGGGGCTCGGCGTCGCGGACGGCCAGCTGGATCCGCTGCGGGCCACCTGCCGCCGAGGTGAAGACGTCATTCGCTCCAGGTGCGCTGTCCTGGCCCGCATGGCGCGCTGTCGCGGGATACCAGACCTCGACCGCGAAGTTTCGCCCGCGTGACGCATCCGTCGCACGAATCGTGCAAACGCCCACGGGGAAGCCGCCGCGCACGAATGGGTCGTAAGCCATCGGAGCACAGTGCCCGATTGCGCCGCGTTACGCGACCGAAGCGAGTCGCGGCTCGCTGACCGTGCCGACTGGTTTGCCGGCCGCTGCCTCGAATCGGGGCACGGCGTCGTCACGCAACCGGCCGTCGCCCTCGAACAGGCTTGACTGGTAGTCGCGCAGCGCGCGCCGCTCCTCTTCGCTGAGCCAGCCCTTGGCGAGGTACGGAAGCAGAAGCTTCCACTGGTAGTCGGTGTGGTCGTGACCGACGAGGAGATGCAGCCCGGGAAGCAGCTTGCGCAGCGCCGCGATTCTGCCAATCGAGTCGACCTGCTCATTGCCTGAGCGATCGCTGAGCTGGAACGCCTGCACCTGCGCCGTCGCGAGATGGCGCAGCGTGTATAAGCAGTCGCCGGTGACCATGAGCTGGTAGTCGCCCATGTCGACCATCGCGCAGGCGTGTCCCGGCGTGTGGCCGGGCGTGGGTAGCAGCCGCACGGTCCCGTCGCCGAAAAGATCCTGGCTGCGGTCGAAGCTGTGGAACGCCCCCGACTCAAAACGCACGCGCTCCCACTGCTCGACGCCGGCATAGGACGGCTCGTAGAACATCGGAATGAACCCGAACATCTTCGTGTAGCGTGCATCCCATTCAGCCTGCGAGAGCACCACCCTTGCCCTCGGCAGATCGCGCAGTCCGCCGACATGATCCTCGTGCAGGTGCGTAAGGATCACAGTCCGCACGTCGTCGCAGCGATAGCCGAGGCGCTTGAGCTGCTCGGCGAGCGTCTCGTTCGGCTCCTGAGCGTACTCGTCGTCGTCTAAAATGAGCCTGAGGATGCCGCGGTAGTACTGGCTGTGCCGATGCGCCTGATCTGAGCAGATGCCCGCATCCATGAGGACCAAACCCTCCTTGGGATGCTCGAGGAGATAGGCATGAATCGGCACCCAGATGAAGTGGCTCTTGTCGGTGACGAAGCGGAAGAGCGCACCGAGGCCGTGCCAGCCCGAAAGCCCACCGTAGAACTGTCCGAACGGGACCTTCGTGCGTCCGAGTTGTAGTGGATAGAGCTTCATCGGATTCGAGACGTGCATCCGCGTCACGCTTCGCGCAGCAGCACAGCCTACGCGGGCGAGCGGAAGCTGTCCACGCCGCGAGGCGCTCGGTGAAACGCGGCGCGCGCGGCGCGCTTTGCTAGCAGCCGTTGGGGCACTGTTCGCGTGGTCGACAGCAGAGGCGCCTCTTTCTTCGCTGCTCCGGGCCGCTGCTCGCGCCGGGCTCGGGCATAATATGCGTAAGCAGGAGCAGCTCGTGAGCTCATCCACTCGCAAGGTCGGAATTATCGGCGTAGGCTTCGGCGCCCAGGTGCACGTGCCGGGTTTTCGCTCTGAAGGCTGGGAAGTTGCCGCCATCTGCAGCCGTGCTCGTGACAAGGCGCAGAAAGCGGCCTCCGAGTCGGGCATCGAGGGCGTCTACACCGATCCGCTGGAGCTGATCGCCCGCGACGATCTCGCGGCCGTCTCGATCATCACGCCGCCGGGCGCGCATCACGCGCTCGCGATCGCCGCGCTCAGGGCGGGCAAGCACGTGCTGTGCGAGAAGCCGTTCGCGCTCGACGCAGGACAGGGACGAGAGATGCTCGCCGCCGCCGAGAAGGCGCGGCGCACGGCGATGGTCGCGCACGAGTTCCGCCACACGCCGCAGCGCGCCTACATCAAGCAGCTCCTCGACGAAGGCCATATCGGCAAGTTCCGGATATGCACCATCGAGCTGTTTCTGGACCGTTACGTGACGCGCGAGCCGCGGCCCTTCACGTGGCTCGCACGCAAGGCGGACGGGGGCGGGCTACTCGGTGCGCTCGGCTCCCATTACATCGACGCCTTGCGCCACTGGTTCGGAGAGCTCGCCACGGTGGGCGGCACGCTCTCCATCCTGCGTCCGGACCTGGTCGACTCGAAAGGGAAGCGGGTCCAGGCCGAGACCGACGACACGTTCACCATGACGCTCACTTTCCGCAACGGCGGCATGGCGACCATGATCGCGTCTTTTGCGACGACGCCGACCCGCGGTGCGAAGATCGTCGTGATGGGCGACAAAGGGACGCTCGTCGCCGAGCAGCCGGGCCCGAATCCCATGGAGGACGGCGTCGTCATCGCGAGCCGCGACGGCGAGCCTCTGCACGTCCTGAAGACCCCGCCCCAGTACACTCCGTTCACCGACGCGCGCGACCACCGACTGATGGCCTTCCGCCTGCTCGTGCGGGATTTCACCAAGGGAGTGGAGCAGGGCACCTCGCCCGCGCCCAACTTCGTCGACGGTCTGCGCTGTCAGGAGGTCCTTGACGCGGTGCGCGAATCCGCCGAGTCTGGACGCACAATTGAACTGTAGTCTGGCTCCAGAGGCTGCGCTCATGGTGTGGCTCGCCCTCGAAAGGATAACCGCGTGAACCCTCGTTTCGGATGGCTCCTCCTCGCATCGCTGTCGCCCCTTTCGGTGTTTGCCGCGACTGCTTCAGCGCCGCCGCAAACCGTGAGCATCAGGCTCGAGGACCCAAGCACCGACTCCGCTATCACGCACATGCGGATCTCGCTCGACCGGGAGACCGTCAAGGCCGGGCGCGTGACGCTGCAGGCGGTCAACGCTTCGAAGAGCCTCGTGCACGAAGTCCTGGTCGTGGCCTCCACCACGAAGCCACTGCCGATCGACGCCAAGCAGGAGCGCGTCAACGAGAAGCGCATCCACAGCCTGGGCGAGATCTCCGATCTTCAGCCGGGCAAGAGCGGCAAGCTCACGCTCAACCTCAGGGCCGGGACCTACCTGCTCTTCTGCAACCAACCCGGCCACTTCCAGGACGGTATGCAGGCGAAGCTGACGGTAACGCCATAGGCTGGGCGAACCGCCGGCAGGGACGCCGACCAAGGGCGCGGCGATCACGCGAACGCCGCCTTGAGCGCGGCGATGTCGATCTTCACCATCTTCATCATCGCGTCCGACGCGCGCTTCGCCCGGGCCCGATCGGTCGAGCTCATCATCTCGCCGAGAACTCTCGGGACGATCTGCCACGACAGTCCGTAGCGATCCTTGAGCCAACCGCACTGCTCGGCCGTTCCGCCAGCGAGCAGCGCGTTCCAGTAGCGGTCGAGCTCGGCCTGGTCGTCGCAGTTCACGACGAAGGACACCGCGTGGTTGAATTGGTCGAGCGGCCCGGCACTCATGGCGACGAAGGGCTGGCCGAATAGCACGAACTCGACGACCTTCACCGATCCGGGAGGGCCGCTGGGCGACTCGCTTGGGAACGCGGTAACGCGAGCGACGCGCGAGTCCGGAAAGATGGAAACGTAGAACGCCGCGGCCTCCTCGGCTTCCTTGGAATACCAGAGAAAGGGCGTGATCTTCTGCATGGGTTTCTCCTCTGAAGATGTCGGGTAGCGCACCGCGGCGCCCGGAACCTTGGCCTGGGCTCGCTCGAGCGCGCTTCCCGTCGGTTAGTCGAGCGGCGGGCCGCAGAATCGACATCACGCGCGCTAAGCGGCCCAGCGCGCCTCGTGCCGCCCCAGAGGCCCGGCCGCCTCGCGCCAGCGCACGGCAAAGCCCTCGATTCGTCCGGGACAGGGCGCCTGTCGCAAGGGACCCCACGCCGTGTCGGTGGGTTCCAGCAACGCCGCCGCGTCGCCGAGCGACGGAGCAGCGGGATCGCCGTCTGTGCCGAGCTCGGCGAGCAGGCGCGCGGTGCGCGCGAGCGACAGCCGCGCGCTCGCGCTGCCATCGGTCAGGGCGCGGCAGGCTGCCGCCGCGACAAGATATCCGGTCCCGTGATCGAGTGCCTGCGCCGGCAACGGCTTCGGGCGTCCGTCGCTGCCGGGATGCGCAATGCCGGTGCTCATCTGCACGAGGCTGTCGAAGCCGCGGCGAGCTGCCCACGGTCCGGTCCAGCCGTAAGCGTTGTAGCGGATGATGAGGATGCTAGGATTGAGTTCGCGCAATCGCGTCGGCGAATAGCCGAGCGCCTCCATTGCGCCCGGCCGGTAGCCGTGGACCAGCACGTGCGCTTCGGCCACGAGCTTCTCCCAGGTCGATCGATCGCTCGCGGCGCGCAGGTCGAGCGACGTGCAGCGCTTTCCGCGCGTCGTTTCCGGCAGCAGCGCTGCGACTTCCTCGAAACGCGGCGGATCGATCCGCAGCACGTCGGCACCGAAGGCCGCCAGATAACGCGTCCCGACCGGCCCGGCGATGACCCGCGTCAGGTCGAGCACACGCACTCCGCTGAGCGGTGCAGAGGCGTCGGCGGACAGCGCCGGCGGAGTAGATCGCGCGGTCCGATCACACAGGGGCTCGCCGGCGAGCGCCGCACCTTGCGGGTGCGCTGCCCACGCCTCCATCGTGCGCAGCGCCGCCGCGCAGCCGCCCGCTGCAACGACCGCGCTTTCGAGCTCGGTCGCGCTGGCCGATTTCACGGCGGAGGCAACGCGTTGCTTGTCCTCGGGAACGCCGAGCACTCGCATTACAGCGTCCCTGTGGTACGAATAGTTCGTGTGCAGGCGAATCCAGCCATCGGCAGTTTCGTAGTCGCCCGCAAGCGGGTCCCATGGAGCCGGGAGGGTCCAGCCGAGGGGCTTCTGCAGGCGCTCGCACACGAACGCAGCCGAGGCGAGACTGCGTTCCACAGTGACCGCGCGCAACGGCCCGCGGGTCCGTGCGGCCCACAGCTCCGCCGCGGCGAGCGTGGCGACGCCGACCGTTGCCGCCGCGAGATCGCTCACGTGAAAGCGCGATGGCAAGCCGCCCGCGGCGCCGGAGAAGCGCAGGGCTGCGAGGGAGGCGTCCTCGCCGCCGAGCGAGCGCCAGAGGGTTCGCGCCAGCGTTTGGTCGGGCGATTGCATGAGTTGTGGAGCGCGGTGGCTTCGAGCGAACAGGCTCAATGCAGTCAAGTCTGCCGCGGGCGCAGCGATGCCGCAATACCGTAGAATCCTCGGGCAATCAGCAGCGCACGCTAGCATGACCGGATCGAGAACCCGCACTCGCTTTCTTCGCTATCTCGGCGCAACGATAGGCCTCGTGCTCGCCCTCCTCGTCGGGGCAGCGATCTGGGTTTACGTCGAGATGAGAGGCAGCCTGCCTAAGCTCGACGGCGTCGCGGTGATGCCGGGCGCGAGTGGGGCAATCACCATCGAACGCGACGCTCTGGGGATCCCGACGATCAGCGCGGGCTCGCGTGCGGACGTTGCTCGAGGACTCGGCTTTCTGCACGCGCAGGACCGGTTCTTCCAGATGGACCTCGCGCGACGGCGCGCCGCGGGCGAGCTCTCGGAGTTGTTCGGGCCGGCCGCCTTAGCGCTCGACAAGCGCACCCGCGTGCTGCGCCTGCGCTATCACGCGCAGCGCTCGCTCGAGCTTGCCTCGCCGGCGCAGCTCGACGTGTTGCGTGCCTATGTCGAGGGCGTGAACGCGGGCCTGAAGGCGCTGGCGGTGAAGCCGCCAGAGTATCTGCTACTGGGGCTGGAGCCGCGGCCGTGGTCCGCCGAGGATTCGATGCTGGTCATAGCCTCGATGTTCCTCACGCTCAACGACTCCACGGCGCAACGCGAATCGCGCCGTGCAGCCATCTATGAGGCGCTGCCGAAGCCGCTCGCCGATTTCATCACCGCATCGGCGAGCGAGTGGGAAACGCCGCTCGTCGGCGGCATGCGTCCCGTCCCGCCGATCCCCGCTAGCGACGTGTTCGACCTGCGCAGCATGCCGCCTGTGGCACCCGCGCCATTGAAGTCGAGCGCCGTCGAGGACAATGCGCTCCTGGCCGCCCTTTCGCCCCCTGTGGACGACGGCGCCGTCGGAAGCAACAACTGGGCGGTCGCTGGACGCAAGACGGCCGACGGCGGCGCGATCGCCGCCGACGACATGCACCTGAGCCTCGGAGTTCCGAACATCTGGTATCGCGCGTCGATGGTCTGGCGGGATTCCCGGGCGCGGCACATCACAGGCGTCACGCTGGCCGGCGTCCCGTCGCTCGTCGCCGGCAGCAACGGTGACGTTGCCTGGGGATTCACCAACTCCGACGGCGACTGGAGCGATCTCGTCGTCGTCGAGCGCGACCCGAGCGACGCGACCCGCTATCGCACGCCGTCGGGCATGCAGCCGTTCACCGTCGTGCAGGACACGATCAGGGTCAAGGGTGAGAAGAGCGTGCCGCTGGAGATTCGCGAGACGATCTGGGGTCCGCTCGTCGGCCGCGATGCGCACGGGAACGACTACGCCGACGCGTGGATCGCCCTGCGCGATGGAGGCATGAACGTCGAGCTGATCGGCGCCGAGACGGCCGAAACGCTCGAACAACTCTGCGACGTGGCGGCTCGCGCCGGGATCCCGCCGCAGAACATGACCGCGGCGCAGCGTGACGGCCGCATCGGCTGGACGATCGCCGGGCGCATTCCACGGCGCTTCGGCTACGATGGCTCGCTTCCGACCTCGTGGGCCGACGGCAAGCGCGGATGGGATGGATGGATCGCGGCCGCGGAGTATCCGCGCGTCATCGACCCGCCGTCGGGACGCATCGTCACCGCCAACAACCGGCTCGTCGACGGCGCCGCGCTGGCCCTCCTCGGCGACGGCGGCTACGATCCCGGTGCCAGGGCGAGGCAGATCAGCGAAGACCTCAAGGCGGTCGAGCACGCTTCGGTGCACGACATGATGCGCGTGCATCTCGATGACCGCGCGATCTTCCTCACTCGCTGGCGCGACCTCGTGCTTCAGGCGCTGTCGTCGCCTAATGGCGAGAATTCGGATGCCCGCAACGATCTGCGACGCGTTGTGAGCACGACCTGGAGCGGCCATGCGTCGGCGGCCTCGGCGGCCTATCGCATCGTCCGTGACTTCCGCTTGCATGTTGCCGAGCTTGCCTACGCGCCGTTGATTGCGCGCATCCAGCAGGTCGAACCCGAGTTTTCCTTTGCCAGCATGCGCATCAACGAGGGCCCGCTCTGGGCGCTCGTCTCGCAGCGGCCCTTGAACCTGCTCGATCCCAAGTTCAGGGCATGGGACGATCTCTTCGCCGCGGCCGCCGATCGGACGGCAGAGGAGGCGCGGAAGGCCGGCAGCATCGCGGGCTACCTCTGGGGCAAGTTCAACACGGTTCGCATCCGGCATCCGTTCAGTGCCGTGCTGCCCGTGCTTGGTCCGCTGCTCGACATGCCTTCGGTCGAGCTCCCCGGGGATTCGAACATGCCGCGCGTGCAGGGTCCGGCGTTCGGAGCATCCGAGCGCTTCGCGGTGTCGCCCGGGCGCGAGCGGGACGGCTACTTTCACATGCCGACGGGGCAGAGCGGGCACCTGCTCTCGCCGCATTACCGGGACTCGAATCCGGCGTGGGTCGACGGCGTGCCGACTCCATTCCTTCCGGGGCCCACCGAGCACACGCTCACGCTGCGGCGTTAGTTGTCGCGAAATCAGCCCGACACAACCCAGCACGGCGTGGGGCTAGTGTGCGGATGATGTAGCTGACAAGGAGAGGCGTTTGGCCTCAACCTCCCCAACAGATTGAAAGTAGAATGACACATAGCCGCCACGCGCCCTCGCCGTTGCCGCGAGGCCAAGGCGGCACCCTTGGGGGAATCAACCATGACATCGAGACCGTTGCTGTCCATCGTGGCGGCAGTCGTCATCGCACTTGCAATTTGCTCGCCGGTCCAAGCCGACAAAGCGAAGGAAGCGGGTCCGGAAGATGGAATACTCTGCTGTGGCGGCATCACGCCGTTCGTCTTTCAGGGCGACAAGGTTATGGTCGTCACCGGTCGCGCCGGCATCTTTCGCTCCGAGAGTCACGGGCAGAAATGGCAGCGCGGCATGCAGGGCCTGGTGGCACCGAATGGCGTCGAGCCGTTCCCGAATCTCGTTTGCCAGTCGCGCTCGAGCCCCGACGTGGTCTACGCGCTCGCTGGCATCGACCGGCCCGTCTCGCCGTTCAATGGTCTGTTTTCGAGCAACGATTTCGGCAAGAACTGGACCCGCCAGGGCGCAGTCGATACGGGGCTCGGTTTCAACGTATGCGCCGTCGACGCCGCGGACCCGCGCACCGTTTATGTATCGGGCTTCGACTCGGTCACGTTTGACAGCAAGACGTGGCGATCGACCGACGGCGGCCGTACCGTGCAGGAAATCAGCGCGATGCTTCCCCCGTGCGCCGTGGGAGGCTTGGTGATAACGGCGGCAAACGCTATCTACGTGGACAACTTCCAGTGCGTCGCCTTGTCGACGGACGGCGGGGCGAGCTTCCACCTCATATCGACGCCCGGGGATTTCGTCGCCGGCTTCGACGTGAGCGCCGATGGGCGCACGATCTTTCTCAATGCGCTGGACGCGAGCTTCAACTTTCTCGGGACGTTTCGCTCGACCGACGCAGGCGCAACGTACGCCGCGACGACCGGACTGCCGTTCGGATTCGACATTCCGATCGGGTTCGATCCGACCAATCCCTCCCGTGTCTACGCCGCCGACGGCTTGCAGGCGTATGTTTCGCAGGACGGTGGCCTGACGTTCACGGGGCTGCCGCCCGACCCGCGCTTTCTTGGCCCCGTTCCGGCCCAAATAGTCGGCGTGGACGGGCACGGCTCCGTGTACGTGGCCGGAGTTCCCCAGATAGCACCGTTTCGCAGCGACGACGGCGGAAACACCTATAGCGTGGTGCAGAACGAGTTCCGCGCGTCATCGGTCTCCGATCTGGCATTCGACGCTGCGGGTAACCTGCTGGTCGGCGTGATCCACACGCAGGCAGTGTTCCGGAAGGGCAACGATAACAGCTTCAGCGCGCTCGGGACCTCGCTGATCGACCCGAATGGAATCCCGGGGATAACTGTCGACACGGAATCCATTGCCGCCTCGCCGGTCGATCCGAACATCGTCCTCGTGGCGACGACGGCCAACTTCGGTCTCGTTCGCACCGCCAATGGAGGGCAGAGCTGGACGCCGGCGTCGGTACCGGGTGATCCGGATGGATTGTTTCGCTCGCGGATGAGCTTTCCGACGCCGTCGCGCGTCTACCTCGTGGCGGTGTACCCCCCAGGGCTTTATCGGTCGGACGATGCCGGAGTTAGCTTCGCACAGCTTTCGAATCTCCAGTTCGGCACGATTGCCGTTCACCCGACGAACCCCGACACGCTGTACGTCGGTACGCTCAACGACACGACCGGAATCTTCAAGTCGACCGATGGCGGGCAGACACTCCAATCGCTGAATCGCCCAGGCGATTTCAGCGCGATCGCGGTCGACAACAAGAATCCGCAGGTGATCTACGCCGGAGAGACATCGGGTCAGGTGATCCGCTCGCTCGACGGCGGCCAGACATTCGCGGCCGCAAGCATCGGTCTCACGGGTGCCGGAGTGCACGGCCTCGCGCAGGACTCGAAAGGGACGCTCTACGTCTGGCTGCGGGGCGGGGGACTGTTCTCCAGCAAGGATCGCGCGTCGACATGGCAGAAGGTCGATAGCGACGAAGCGTTGCGACGATCAGGCGTCGAGGCCGGCCGTGGGTCGCTCGTCGCGGATCCGCGCCAGGCCGGGCGCGTGTATCTAGGCAACTCCGGGGTCATCCAGGTCGGTCCGTAGAGCGACGCTTCAACATCGCTGGAGTGCGTGGATCTCCGGGGCTGCGATCGGGACGAGGCCAATTGCGGGCGGCCCGTCTCGCATCGCGAGCCCGTTCGGCGGTTGACCGGCTTCCCCGGTTTGGGTAGGGTCGCCCGAGAACCTGCGGAGGCGCGCATGCCAGTCATCTGGACCAACGTCGATTCTTACCAGGTCCGACAGCGGCTTTGCAGGCAACGTCAACGCCTGCGAGATCGCTTGATCACTGGTCACGAATCACTTCGTCCGCGCGCTTCAGGCGGCCTTTTGGAACAGGAATCTCGTCGAGACCAAGGTTTCGAATCTTCCCTGCGCGAGCGCGTGCATCTTGTCCAACAGGACTCGCCGAACCTCCGGCGCGCATCCTTTCACCGGCCAGTCCGCGTCCATGGCGTAGAAAGCCACGCCGTGGGCCACCGGGTATTTATCTTCGTCGCAGTGCTCGGCGAGAAGCTTGAAGCCGTGCCGGGTGGAAGCGCTCATCAGCTCGGATCGCGTATTGACAGGCGGAGCAGCAGGCTTCTCGGGTGGCGGAAGCTGCGCCTCCAGGCACGCGGCGCGGGCGACCGGAATCCATCCTGTCCCCCTCTCTACGGTCGCGGTGTCTTCCCAGTGGTGCCACCAGAGATTGAAGGCGAAGTGTCCTCCCGGCGAGATGACGCGCGCCAGCGTGGCGAACGCGGGCTCGAGATCGACGAACTGCATCGACGCGGAGGCGATCGCGGCGACC
>DASVFM010000101.1:0-15118 GCA_036380055.1 Casimicrobiaceae bacterium | reverse complement strand
GGGCGGGGTATTCGACACGCTCTCGCCCGCTGAGTACGACCGGTGGCAGAAAGCAACCGCAGGCGTCGACACCGAGTGGATCGGCGACGTCGGCGCCAAGGGTGGAAACGGCAAGGCGCTCTACGACGAGGCGAAGGCGCTGATCAAGAAGTACGGCGGCTGATCGCTGCGGCCTCCCGCTCGAGGGTTCGCCCTCGGAGAAGTCGCCCCGACGATATCCTCGCGCGCCCCGACCCCGGGAGCGGACAGCTCGCTGCCGGCGAACTAACCCGCCTTTTGCCGGAGACGGATGGCGTTGGCGTAACACAGGACCTTGGTCGGGGTAGTCGTGGAGCCTGTCGCACGCGGCTCGTCCACGCAGGCGACGTTCACGAGACCGTCTGCGCCCGCGCGGCTCGCCTCGGCCTTGAGCGCAGCGACGGCATCGGCCTCGCTCGGATAGGTGGGCAGCCAGAACGCCGAGCGCCACGAGTCGACCCAGATGCGGCGCACCACGTCGTACTGATTGGGTGGGAGATTTCCACCGTCATAAACCTTCACATCGCCGGCGGCCTTGACCTCGCTCGGCGGGGCGCTGGCGCAACCCCAGAGCAGGCACACCGCGAGGGCGGTCGCCATCGAGAGTCCTGAGCTTGAGAGTTTCATCTTGGTGTCCGGTCAAGGAGCGACGCGCGCTTCGCGTCGCGGCCATTATAGTTCGGGATCCGGGCATGACGCAGCCACGCCGCCGGAGTCGACGCTCGGACATCCGCAGTCCAGGTGGTTCAGCGGATTTGCGCTACCATTGAGCGATGCTGCCCGAAGCGGACGTATCGTGACTGGAAAGAAGTTCGCCTCGCAAGCGGACCTGGATGACAAACAGGTCAGCTTCGACAAGCTCTCCGAGCACGCCTACGCCTACACCGCGGAAGGCGACCCGAACACGGGCATCGTCGTCGGCGACGGCGCGGTGATGGTGATCGACACGCAAGCCACACCCGTGATGGCGCAGGACGTGATCCGCCGCATCCGCGAGGTCACCGACTGGCCGATCCAGTACGTCGTGCTCTCGCACTACCATGCGGTGCGCGTGCTCGGCGCTTCGGCGTATGCAGCGGAACACGTGATCGCCAGCCGCGACACCTATGACCTGATCATCGAGCGCGGCGAGGCGGACATGAAAAGCGAGATCGAGCGCTTCCCGCGGCTGTTCCGCGCGGTCGAGTCCGTGCCCGGGCTAACCTGGCCGACGCTCGTGTTCGAGAAACGGCTCACGCTGTGGCTGGGCAAGCTGCAAATCGAGTTGCTGCAGCTCGGCCGCGGGCACACCAAGGGCGACACTGTCGTCTGGCTGCCGCAGGAGAAGATCCTGTTCTCGGGCGACCTCGTTGAATACGGCGCGACGCCTTACGCAGGAGACGCCTATCTCACCGATTGGCCGGCCACGCTCGATGCCATCGCCGCGCTCGGGCCGGAGAAGCTCGTCCCCGGGCGCGGGGCGACGCTGCAGACGCGGGAAGCCGTGCGCGCGGGGCTCGACGGCACGCGCGCGTTCGTGAGCGAGATGTTCGCCGCAGTCAAGCGCGGCGCCGCGGCGGGCAAGGATCTGCGCACGGTGTACAGGGAAACCTACGATGTGCTCAAGCCGAAGTTCGGCGAATGGGTGATCTTCGATCACTGCCTGCCATTCGACGTGAGCCGCGCCTACGACGAGGCCACGCGCCATCGCGATCCGCGGATCTGGACCGCGCAGCGCGACAAGGAGCTGTGGGAGGCGCTCGAGGGATAGCCCTTTGTCGCGCGTTCTCGCATCCGCGTGAAGACTTACACGCACCCCGTCTTCCCCTACACCAGGCCGGCCGAGCTCGCCGGCGCGCTGCGGCATTGGCCGGTCATCGTCGCCGGCGCGGGGCCGGTGGGCCTCACCGCCGCCATCGATCTCGCGCAGCGCGGCATCGACGTGCTCGTGCTCGACGAGGACGACACGGTGAGCGTGGGCTCGCGCGCCATCTGCTGGTCGAAGCGCACGCTGGAAGTGCTCGACCGCCTGGGCTGCGGCGAGCGCCTGGTGCGCAAGGGCGTTGGCTGGAGCGTCGGGCGCGTTTTCTTCCAGGACGAACAGGTCTATCAGTTCGATCTGCTGCCCGAGCAGGGCCATCGCCGGCCGGCGTTCATCAACCTGCAGCAGTATTACGTCGAGCAGTTCCTCGTCGAGCGCTGCGCCGAGCTGCCGGAGGCGGAGCTTCGCTGGCGGCACAAGGTGGTGGGCGTTACGTCGCAGCCGGATCGCATCGCCGTGCGCATCGCCACCCAGGACGGCGAGTACACCGTCCAGACCGACTGGCTCATCGTGGCCGACGGCTCGCGCAGCGCCATCCGCTCGATGCTCGGGCTGGAGAGCGAGGGCCAGGTGTTCCACGATCGCTTTCTCATCGTCGACATCCACATGCGCTCGAACTTTCCCGCCGAGCGACGGTTCTGGTTCGACCCTTCGTTCCACCGCAATCAGTCGGCGCTGCTGCACCGGCAGGCCGACAACGTGTGGCGCGTCGACTTCCAGCTCGGGTCGGACGCGGATCCGGAGGAGGAGAGGAAGCCAGAGCGGATCATGCCGCGCCTGAAGGCGATGCTCGGCGAGAAGGCTGAGTTCGACATCGAATGGGCAAGCGTGTACACGTTCGAGTGCCGACGGATGCACTCCTTTCGCCACGGGCGGGCGCTTTTCGTCGGCGACGCCGCGCATCTCGTCTCGCCGTTCGGCGCGCGCGGCGCGAATGGCGGCATGCAGGACGTGGACAATCTCGTCTGGAAGCTCGAGCTGGTGCTCGAGGGCCTTGCGCCTCCCACGCTCCTCGACAGCTACGACACCGAGCGCACTTATGCGGCCGACGAGAACATCCGCAACTCGACGCGCAGCACCGACTTCATCAGCCCCAAGAACGCGGCGAGCCGGACGTTCCGCGACGCCACGCTGCTGCTCGCCAAGCGGCATGCTTTCGCGCGTCGGCTGATCAACAGCGGCAGGCTGTCGCTGCCGGCGATGCTCGAATCGTCGCCGCTCAACACGCCGGACGGGGCCCCCTTCGCGAGACGAATGCAGCCGGGCACACCGGCTGCGGACGCGCCGGTCGAGGGCCCGCGCGGGACGTGGCTTCTCGACTATCTCGGCGGGGAATTCACGCTGCTCGTGTTCTCCGCGGAGCTGCGCCATGCGCTGCTGCGCGAACTCGCCGCGCTGGCGAGCGAGCCGATCCATTGCCGCAGCGTCGTCGTCTGCGAGCATGAATGGCCGGCGCAGCCGGGGCTCACGCGCATCGCGGACCCGAGCGGGACGGTCGCGGAGCGCTACGACGCCCGTGCCGACACGGTCTACCTCTTCCGGCCCGACCAGCACGTCTGTGCCCGCTGGCGCGTTTTCGATCTCGCCGGAGTGCGCGCGGCGATCGCTCGCGCGACCGGGCAATTGCTCCACTGACTGCCATGCTCAACACGGAACCGAACATCGCCGCGCCCGACGACTTCTATGAGGAGCTCATCGCGCTGCATCGGGGCCTGAGCGACGAGCAGAGCGCGCTAGTCAACGCCAAGCTCGTCCTGCTGCTCGCCAATCACGTCGGCGACATGGACGTCCTTCGCGCCGCAATGGCGGCGGCGAGGGAAGACGTCGTGAAGAGCGGCTGAGGGCCTGCTGCCCGGAAGCGCGTCAGTGCGCTGAGAAGGCGTGAATCCTCCCCGGGTGACTGAAGCGTCGGCATCGATTAGGATTCGCTCTGCAGTTCATCCGCAGCGCTACCCACTCCTCGCGAATCCCATGAGCTACGAAAGCATCATTGTCGAAACCCACGGCCGGGTCGGCCTGATCCGCCTCAACCGCCCGCAGCGCATGAATGCGTTGAACGACGCGCTTGCCGCCGAGCTCGCAGTGGCGCTCGCCGCCTTCGATGCGGATGCGGGCATCGGCGCCATCGTAATCACCGGCAACGATAAGGCCTTTGCGGCCGGCGCCGACATCGGGGCAATGGCCGACTGGAGCTACCAGAAGGTCTATGCCGACAACTACATCACGAGCTGGGAATCGGTGCGGCACACGCGCAAGCCGGTGATCGCCGCGGTCGCGGGCTACGCGCTCGGTGGCGGCTGCGAGCTGGCGATGATGTGCGACACGATCATCGCTGCCGACACGGCGAAGTTCGGCCAACCGGAGATCACCATCGGGACGATGCCGGGCCTGGGCGGGACGCAACGGCTGCCTCGCGCCGTCGGCAAGGCGAAGGCGATGGACTGGTGCCTGAGCGGGAGAATGATCGATGCCGCCGAAGCCGAGCGCAGCGGGCTCGTGTCGCGTGTGGTTCCTGCCGACAAGCTCCTCGACGAGGCCCTCGCGCTGGGGGCCAAGATCGCGAGCTACTCGCTGCCGGTGGTGCTCAAGGTCAAGGAGTCGATCAACCGCGCATACGAGTCATCGCTCGCCGAGGGCCTGCAATTCGAGCGGCGGGAGTTTCACTCGACCTTCGCTCTCGACGACCAGAAAGAAGGCATGCGCGCCTTCGTCGAGAAGCGCAAGCCCGACTTCAAGAATCGCTAGCACGTCACCGGCATGCGCAACGCGTTCACGAGGTTCTTCGCGCCGCTGCTCGTCGCCATGCTGGCCGGCTGCGCCAGCACGACGATCACCGACAGCTGGTACGACGCGAGCTACACCGGCGGCATGTTCAAGCGCGTGATGGTGCTGGCCGTCACGCCGAACACGGTCTCGCGCCGCACCTTCGAGGACATCTTTACCGCGAAGCTGCGCGCCACCGGCATCGAGGCCATTCCCTCCTACCAATACTTGGCCGATGCGGGCCCGGCCCCCGAGCCGACGCTGGACGCGGCCGTCGCCCAGGCGAACGCGGATGGGCTGCTGATGACGCATTTGCTGCGCGTTGATCGCCAGATCGTCGTGACGCCGGCCTACGCGCCGCCGTTCCGGCCGGGCTTCTACGGCTATTACTCTGCGTGGGCTGCGTATCCGGAAGTCTCGACGTTCGATGTCGCGGTCGCCGAGGTCAACCTGTTCGACGTGAAGACCAAGCGCCTTGTGTGGGGCGGTACAACCGAGACTTTCAATCCGCAATCGGCGAGCAAGGACAGCGGCGGTTTCGCCGACGCCGTCATCGCTGTGCTCGCCAAGCGCGGCCTGGTTCCCGCGCCCAAGTAGCGCGCCCATGAGTGCCACGGTGGTTCCTTCCGGCGCCCGCATCATGGAGCGCTGCGAGGCGCTCGCCCGCTGCTCCGAGCAGCCCCATGGCCTCACGCGCGTCTACCTTTCGCCCGAGCAGCGCGCAGCCAATGCGCTCGTGCTCGGCTGGATGCAGGAGGCGGGCATGAGCACTCGGCTCGACGCCGCCGGCAACGCCGTGGGACGCTACGAAGGCGATCGGCCGGGGCTGCCGTGCCTGATGCTGGGCTCTCACCTCGACACGGTGCGCGACGCCGGCAGGTACGACGGAATGCTCGGCGTGGTGAGCGGCATCGAGTGCGTCGCTGCGCTGTCGAGCCGCAATCGACGACTGCCTTTCGCGCTCGAGGTCATCGGCTTCGCCGACGAGGAGGGCGTACGCTTCAACGCCACCTTGCTCGGCAGCCGCGCTGTCGCGGGAAGCTTCGATCGCGCCAACCTGGATCGCGCGGACCGCGAAGGGATCACGATGCGCGAGGCGATGCGCAGCTTCGGCCTCGACCCGGACGCGATCGGGCATGCAGCGCGGCGGCGGCAAGACCTGCTCGCCTACGCTGAGCTTCACATCGAGCAGGGCCCCGTGCTGGAGGAGGAGGGCCTGCCCGTCGGCGTGGTGACCGCAATCAACGGCGGCAACCGCTTCTCGGTCGAGCTGACGGGCATGGCGGGCCATGCGGGGACGGTGCCGATGGGACTGCGCCGCGACGCTCTCGCCGCGGCGGCCGAGTGCGTGATGGCGGTGGAGCTGATCGCGGGCAGCGAGCGGGAGCTCGTCGGCACGGTGGGAAAGATCGAGGCGCTGCCCGGTGCGATCAACGTGATACCCGGCCGCGTGCGCTTCTCGGTCGACGTCCGCGCGCCCACCGACGCGCAACGCGAGCGTGCGGCCAAAGCGATCCGCGGCGCTTTCGCCGACATCGCGCGGCGGCGCAAGGTGACGCTCGACATGCAATTGCTCTGGGAGGCGAAGACGGCGCCCTGCGCGCCCTGGCTGCAGGATCAGATCGGCGCGGCAATCGCGGCGGAGGACATCGAGCCTCGACGACTGCCCTCCGGCGCAGGACACGACGGCATGGCGATGATCGCGATCGCCGATATCGGCATGCTCTTCGTGCGGTGCAAGGGCGGCATCAGCCACAACCCGGCGGAAGCGATCAGCGAGGCCGACGCCGGCGCAGCGGCGCGGGTCTTCCTGCGCTTCATCGAGCATTTCCGCCCGCAGCACGGATGACCAAGGCGGATCCGCGCGCCGTCATCGGAGAAACGCTTGCCGCGCGGCGCGACGAGGCGGTGCGCTTTCTCGCGGAGCTGGTGAAGGTCCCCTCGGACAATCCGCCGGGCGACTGCGCGCCGCACGCCGCGCGTGCCGCGCTCCTGCTAGAGCATCTCGGCTTCGCGGTGGAGAGGCATCCGGTGCCCCAGGAGCTCGTGCGCGCCAACGGCATGGCGAGCTGCGTCAATCTCGTGGTGCGCGAGCGCTTTGGCCCCGGCCCGATCATCGCCTGCAACGCGCACGGCGACGTCGTGCCGCCGGGCGAGGGCTGGACCGCGGACCCTTACGGAGCCGAAGTGCGCGGTGGAACGATGTACGGTCGCGGCGCGGCGGTGTCAAAGTCGGACTTCGCGAGCTATGCGTTTGGGCTGCTCGCGCTGAAGGCGGCGAGCGCAGCGGGTGCGAGACTCGGCGGGGCGGTCGAGCTGCACTTCACGTACGACGAGGAAGTCGGCGGGCAAATCGGCCCCGCGTGGCTGCTGGCGCAGGGAATCACGCGCCCGGATTACGCGATCTCGGCCGGCTTCGCCTACGGAATCACGATCGCGCACAACGGATGCCTGCATCTGGAGGTCGAAGTGCGCGGCAAGTCGGGTCATGCCGCCGAGCCGGCGAAAGGCGTGGACGCGCTCGAAGCGGCGAACGCTATCCTCGGCGACCTCTACGCGCTGCGCCGCGGCTACGCTGCGATCCGCTCGCGGACGCCCGGCATAGAATCACCCACCCTCGTCGTCGGGTTGATCGAGGGAGGCATCAACACGAACGTGGTGCCCGATCGCGTGGTATTCCGCCTCGACCGGCGCATCATCCCGGAAGAGGATCCGCGCGAAGTCGAGTCCACGCTCACGGCCGCGCTGTCCAAGTCGGCGGCGCGCTGGCCGGGCGTGACGCTCGCGGCGCGACGCGTGCTCCTCGCGGCGCCGTTCGTGCCGATCCCGGGACAGGAGAAGCTCGTCGCCGCAATCCGGCGCAATGCGCGCGCGGTGCTCGGCGAAGACGTGCCGACGCACGGCGTTCCCCTCTACACCGATGCGCGACACTACAGCGCGGCGGGCGTGCCGACCGTCCTCTACGGCGCGGGCCCGCGGACGCTCGAGGAGGCGCGGGGGCACCGCGCCGACGAGAACCTCCACCTCGCGGACTTGCACCGCGCCACCGAGGTCCTGGCGCTGTCGTTGCTCGACCTGCTCACGGCGCGCGCGTGATGTCGAGCGGTGGCGAGGGTATCGCCTCGACCCGACTGACGTCGCTCGTCGCCGCGCTCGGCATCGCGCAGATCGTCTCCTGGGGCACGCTCTACTACTCGATCGCCGTGCTGGGCGAGTCGATGTGCGCCGACCTGGGAATCTCCTCCACGAGCTTGTTCGGTGCATTTACGCTCGGACTGCTCGCCTCTGGCGCTGTATCGCCGATCGTGGGCCGGCTCATCGATGCCAGCGGTGGCCGGCTCGTCCTTTCTTCCGGGTCCATTCTGGGCGCGATCGCACTGGCAACGCTGGCCTTGGCCAACGGGATCGTCTCGCTGGTCGTCGGCTGGATCCTCGCGGGGCTCGCGATGGCGGCCTGCCTCTACGATCCCGCTTTCGCCACCTTGCACCGAAGTACAGGCGCGGCATACCGGCGGGCCGTGACCGCGCTGACGCTTTTCGGCGGCTTCGCGAGCACGGTATTTTGGCCAGCCTCGCAGTGGCTTCTCGAACGGCTGGGCTGGCGCGAAGCGCTGTGGATCTTCGCCGCGTTGCACATCGTGCTTTGCCTGCCGCTGCACCTGTTTTTCGTGCCGGCACGCGGCGAGAACACCTTCTCAACCGTTGCTGCTCAGCGAGATGAAGTCGCCGCAGATCGGTTGACGCGACGGCTCCGTGTCCCGCCGCGGGCCATCTTCCTGTGGCTTGCCGCCGCACTCTCGCTGGCCTCGTTCCTGTCTGCAACGCTCTCTGCGCACCTCATCACGCTGCTCAAGTCGGGTGGCATGTCAGTTCGCGATGCCGTCATCGTCTCTTCGCTGATAGGTCCGATGCAGGTAGTCGGTCGCGTCGTGGAGTTCACCTTCGGGCGTCGGCTGCCGGCCGTGCGGGTCGGAGCGATGGCCTTCGTCCTGATGCTCGCCGCCATGGCGTGCCTCCCGCTCGTCAGGAGCTCTTGGCTGCTCGCCTTAAGCTTCGCAATGCTCTACGGCTGGAGCAACGGCGTGATGACAATCGTGCGCGGGACCGTCCCCGCGGCACTCTTCGGGCGCGTGGGCTACGGCGCGCTCCTCGGAAAGCTCGCCTTGCCGTCGTTCGTGGCGAAGGCGGTGGCGCCGGTGGCGTTCACGGCGGCATTGGCGGCCGGGTTGCCGCGCGAGCAGTCACTGTGGATCCTGGTCGCGGCGGCGGCGGCTGCGCTGATCGCATTCCGCATGGCTACCAGGCGCGTCGCAGGCGACGCCTGAGGTGTGGCTGGCCCCCAGGCGAGGGGCCGCTTGCGTTCGCCAATGAGAATCATTACCATTACTATTAGTCTTATGGAGACCGCCCCATGCGCACACTCGTAGGATATCTCGCTCCAGCCGCTTTTCTCCTGCTTGTCGCGGCCAGCCCGGCCCTGGCTCAGGACGCGGAGGTCAAGCTGGTAATCCGCGAGCACAAGTTCGAGCCGCCCGAGGTCAAGGTGCCGGCCGGCAAGAAGATCAAGCTCGTGATCGAGAACCAGGACGCGACGGCCGAGGAGTTTGAGAGCTACGAGCTCAACCGGGAAAAGGTCGTCCCCCCGAAGGCAACGGTCAGCGTCTTCGTCGGCCCGCTGAAGCCGGGCCGTTACCCCTTCTTCGGCGACTTTAACAAGGACAGCGCGAGGGGCGCGCTGATCGCCGAGTAAATCGGAGAGCACCGTGGCCGGCATTGCCGTACTCGTCTTCCGGGAAGTGCTCGAAGCGGCGCTCATCGTGAGCGTCGTCTTCGCCGCAACGCGCGGCGTGCCGGGGCGCGCGCGCTGGATCAGCGCGGGTATCGTCGCCGGCGTCCTCGGCGCACTCGCAGTCGCTCTCTCCGCCGGCTTCATCGCCGATGCGGCGGCCGGCATGGGGCAGGAGCTCTTCAACGCCACGGTCCTGTTTGCCGCCGTCGTGATGATCGGTTGGCACGCAATCTGGATGGCCACTCACGGACGCGAGATGGCGATGCAGATGCAGGCGATCGGCTCCGAGGTCTCGGTCGGGCGCAGACCGCTTGGCGCGCTACTGATCGTCGTCGCGCTCGCCGTTCTGCGCGAGGGCTCCGAAGTCGTGCTGTTCCTGTTCGCCCAGGCCGCGGGTGGATCGGGATGGATCGACGTCGCCGGCGGGCTGGCCCTCGGCATCGCCGGAGGTTCCGCCACCGGCATCGCGTTGTACCTGGGTTTGCTGCGCATCCCGATTCGTCACTTCTTCACTGCCACCAACTGGCTTCTGCTTCTGCTCGCCGCCGGCATGGCTTCTCAGGCTGCGCGCTTCCTCGTGCAGGCGGACTTGCTTCCGCCGCTCGCGCCGCAGCTCTGGGACACGTCGACGCTTCTCTCCGATCGATCTGTGCTTGGACAGGCCCTGCACGCGCTCGTCGGTTATGACGCCCATCCAGCGGGCATCCAGGTTCTGTTCTACGTCGCAACGGGCGTATTGATCGCCATCGGAATGAGGGTATGGGGAAAGCCAACCAAGGGAGGAAGGTCTGGAAAGGAAACGCCCCGCGCGGCGTGAGTGCGCGGATCGCTGTTGCCGTAGCTGCATCGCTGCTGCAGATCAGCCTCGCCGGGGCTGATCCGGCAGAGAAAGTGTTCATGCCGACCGTCGTGCAGGGGGAAGCCGAATTGGAGTTGCTCGGCGGCTACCAGTGGTGGCCCGGCAACGAGGAGAACCGCCTGCGTCAGTTCGTAGGCGAAGTCGGCTACGGCGTCACCTCGTGGTGGAAGACGGAGGTCGGGGTCGGCACTACGCGCGTGCCGAACGAGTCCTACCGGCTCGATGAGTTCGAATGGGAGAACATCTTCGCGTTGACCGAGCCCGGGCAGTACTGGCTCGATCTAGGTTTGTTCGCTGAATTGGCACACGACTATGCCGAAGGGCGCAACGCGATTGCGATCGGACCGATGTTCCAGAAGGAGTTCGGGCCGGCGCTGTCGAACGTCAACCTGTTCTTCGAGCGCGAGCTCGGCGCGGGGGCGGAATCCGGCGCAGAGATGAGCTATCAGTTCCAGCTCAAGTGGCGCGGCGACCCCCGTTTCGAGCCCGGCCTCCAGAGTTTTGGATCGCTCGGTCGAACGAACGACTTCGGCCATCAGACCCAGGCCAATCTCGGACCCGCATTCTTCGGACAGATCCTGACCGGCGGAACAACGAAGCTGAAGTACGACGCGGCGGTGCTGTTCGGTTTGAACAAGAACACGCCCGACACAACGCTGCGCTTCCAGATCGAGTACGAGTTCCACTAGAGGGCAGGGGCGTCCTCAGCCGCCTTGCGCCAGGCGCCAAAGGATCCCGGCGACGATCGCGAGGCCGAGGACCGCCCACGCTGCGATGGTGTACCCGGAGTGCGGCTGCGGCGCAGGAAGCAGGTCCGGATCGCGCAGCCGCATGGGAAAAGGTCGTGCCGGCACCGGGACGATCTGGCGCTGCGCGGGGTCCGCGGGCAGGCGCGCCGAATATTCCCACGGCGAAGCCACCGGATAATCGCCCCAGGCGCGCGACGAGGGCAGCTGTGGCACGCGCAGGAAGAAGACTGCCTCGAGATCCTGCGCGAGCTGCGCCTCGAACGGACTCGGCGTGCGCGGCAGCCTGCTCGCCGACATGCGCAGAACGTCGACTCCGATCTGCTCGAACGCACGGGCAGGGAGAAGTCGAGTCCGATCCTCGGTCAGAATGTCGACGCGCAGCGCAGCCTGGGCAACGCTGCGCTCGCGCAGCAGGAAATAAGGCAGGCCAAGCGAGGCCGCGAGCCAGCTCGTCGCGCCGAGCGCGGGCACGTGCCAGCCGAGCGCGCGCAGCACGTCCACGCTGATGCTCGCGCAGTTCATGGCAGCGTGCCGGTAGACGAGCTGGTGGCGGTAGAACTGGTTGTAGGTGCGCTCCAGCGCGCCCTGGATCGTGCGCGCGGCGCGCCCCTCGCGTAGCACCGCGACGAGCAAATACGAAGGCCGGTACCATGCCTGCCCGCTGTTGAGATCCGCGAGATAGTTGTCCAACGGCAGCATGCTCGCGATGATTCCCTTCTCGCTCTCGATGTCGAGCGAATAGAAATTGTTGACAAGCCAGTCGTCGATCGACCCGCCACGTCCGACACGCCCGGTGACCAGCGCGAAATGCCCGCCGTGCGCCTCGTCGTCGTCACCCTGCGCTCCGTTGAGCATGGCGGCGAGCACGGGAGCGCCCTCGCAACGCCGTGCCGCGCCGGGCGCGCGCTCCCAGAGCGTCACGGTTTCGAAGGGACTCTGCGCGCCGCCTCGTGGTTGCTCGCGCACCAGCGCTCGCAAGGCCTGCGCCGAAGGTTCAACGCGTCGCAACGCGGCGCCAGCGTCGAGGCGAAAGTCCTCGGGCCAGATCGTTCGTGCGATAAACCTGTCGCCGTCGACGCGACCGCGCAGCGTCAAGGGTCGAGTCGCGAGGAACGCGGTGGAGTGGTGGTCGTAATAGGAGCGGTTGAGCGCGATCCGCGGCACCAGCGCGAACGTCCACCGTCGGCCGCCCGCTTCAAGGAAGCTGCCGTCGGAGGAGAGGCGGGCACTGCGTAGCATCTCGGGCGAGCCGACCCAGACGAAGGAAGGCATGGCGAGCGGGCCGGCCGCCGCTCCGCTCCCCGCCCAGCGCTCGATGTCCTCGCTGAGCCGCACGCCGGGCGTGAAACCGGCGAGCGGTAGACCGGGGCGCGGCGCAGCGATGGTCTCGTCCTCGAAATACCAGAGCGCTTGCGGGATCGCGTCGCAATCGGTGCAACGCCCGGTGGTGATGCGAAAATCCCTGCCGCCAAAGAGGCCGAATGGCGAATCGAGCGGCGAAGTGAGAGATTCGGACACGGAGCTTGCGATGAGGGCCTAGGAAAATGTGACGAACGACGGTTCGTGCTGTCCACAGAACTCGCGAGTCATGGCATGCTTCTAACTGGCGGCGAGTGACGGCAGAAACTTGTTGGATCGGGTGCGGTTGTAAGTTCTTCAAATCGGCCGCGACGCATAATATCCGGGTTCGGGGGATCAGACGATGGCGCGATGGGCAACGGCCCCATATCGGGAAGCCGACAGAGCGACGCAACGCGGGTACCGCCTCATAAACCGCATGATCGGGCCGCTGCGCCTGCAGGCGCGCAACGAATGGGCGGCACTGGTCGAAGGCTTGCGCGCCAGTCCGGCGGCGATTCCGCCGAAATACTTCTACGATGCGCTGGGCTGCACGCTGTTCCAGGCGATCTGCGAGCTACCGGAGTACTACCTGACGCGTACCGAGCGCGCCATCTTTGCGGGGCACGCCCGGGCGATTGCCGGCCTCGTCGGGCGCGGACGCCAGCTCGTGGACCTGGGCGCGGGCGACTGCGCCAAGGGAGAGTTCTGGCTGCCCGTACTGCAGCCGCGGCGCTTCGTCGCCGTGGACATTGCCGCGCCGGCGATCGAGCCCGCGCTTGCCCGCCTGGCTCAAGCGCATCCGGAAATCGAATTCACCGGTGTGGTGACGGACTTTTCCGAGGTACTTGATCTCGGGCCGGAGCTCGATGACGGGCCGGTCACATTCTTCTATCCGGGCTCGAGCATCGGCAACTTCGAGCCCGACCGCGCGCTGCACTTTCTCTCGCAGGTGCGGCGCCTTGGCGATGGGCGCGGCGGGCTGCTGATCGGCGCCGACACTCCGAAAGAGCCCGAGCGCCTGCAAGCCGCGTACGCCGATGTGCTGGGGGTGACGGCCGCCTTCAACCGCAATGTGCTCAATCACGTCAACGCGCTGCTCGGCAGCGACTTCGATCCTTCGGAGTTTGCGCACGTCGCGTTCTACAGTGCCGCCGCGAGGCGCATCGAAATGCATCTCGAGGCGCGCAGCGCCCAACGCGTGCGCATTGCGGGACAGGAGCGGTCGTTTGCCGAGGGCGAGCGCATCCACACCGAGAACTCCTACAAGTACTCGCCACCGGACTTTGTCGCGCTGCTCAAGCGCGCCGGCTTCGGCTCGGTCGCCCTGTGGCAGGACGAGGCGGGCGACTTCGCCGTGTACTACGCCGAGTAAGCTCGCCGCGAGTCGGTGCGGGGTTCAGTACCTGGCGCTCGGGCGAAGACGGTCGGGCGTGAAGCGCTCAAGCGGCCGCCGATCCAGCCGCGCGTCAAGGCGTGCTGCGCACGGCCGCGAAGTACCCATTGGTATGGCAGCCGTTATTGGTACTGTTGAATGAGACCGTTCCCGCCAGCGAGTTCGTTTGCACATTGAGCTCCGACACCGTTGCGTTGCCCACCTCGCCGACGGTGGATGTGTAGGGACCGGCCACGTAACCAAACTGCCCGCTTTGACTGAGCGTCCCGGAGATCGTGAGGTTGATCGCACCGAGCAATGAGAGGGAAAGAGTAACCGTCTGGTCGCTTTGAGTTACGGAAATCGTGACGAAGGGCACGTCGGTGGGCGGCGAGTTGTTCGCGGAGTTAGTACAACCAGTTGCGCCAGCGTGCAGCGTTCCCGAGTATGTTCCACTGTAGTCGTCGAACACCAGCGTCTGGCGCGTCACGTTCTTCGTAACTGCTGTCCCGTTGACATCATAGTTGAGCGTGCCCGTCGCCGTGGTCTGTGCCACCCAAGTCATCGTCCCGACTTTGGTTGCCGTTACGTTTGCCGGGTTGAACGGCACCATGGCGAAGTAAGGGCCGGTTGTCGCATAAAGATCGCCGGACCACGTCAAAGCAGCGCCCGTCGGGTCCAGCGTCGCGACGTACCATGTCGGTGTGCCGCTCTGGCCATAGACGAACATCGTCGCGAAGATGACAGAGCCGCGCTGCACGAGTTGAATTCCCCAGCCCGATTCGAGCGCGATGTAGTAAAGGTCGCTCTGGTCGACGCTGAACGCGGTGGGGTAGGCTGGCGATGCCAGCAGAGCTGCTGCAGCGAGCGCGATGCAAGCCGCGCGACGGAGACCTGTCATGATTCCTCCCCTTGTTATTGGACGGTCCGCTGTGCGGCCGTCCAGCGAAGTTTCGCAGCAGTAAGCCTACGCCGCTTCGCGCACATCGAGAACAGAACGAGACTGGCTGCGGCCTGCATATCGATTTGCTGCTCGCGTTCTCGTCTCGCGCGAGTAACAGCAGGCCGATTTCTGACGAATTGCTGACAGCGATGGACCGTTCCCCCCTGCATCGCTGCGTGGGGCGATTTGCCGTCCGATAGGCGTCGCTAAACCGCCGGTGTGCGAGGCGGAAAGGGAGTGCAGCGCTTGGGCTCAACCCACACGCGCCAATGGCACAAGGCGTCGCGTTGACCCGCGTTTCGTCGCCACGCCAGGCGTCCCGTCGCTTGGCAGCCACGGCACCGCGCAGCCTCGTAGCATTTGCCCGTTCTCCACTTGTCATCGGGAGGGAGGGGCCATGCCGCGAAGCGTGATCGCATTCGTCCTGTTGTTGCCGGCACTCGCTTGCGGGGCGGCCTCGCCCGAGGGGCGGTGGGAAGGATT
>DASVFM010000100.1:0-12759 GCA_036380055.1 Casimicrobiaceae bacterium | reverse complement strand
TTGGTGATACGGTCGACGTACTCCTTCGCCGGCGCGACGCTGCGCAGATAGAACAGCGCGAAACCGAAGGGGGGGTGCATGAAAGACGTCTGCATGTTGACGCCCAGCAGCACCCCGAACCAGATGAGGTCGATGCCGAGCTTTTCCGCCACGGGACCGATCAGAGGCACGACGATGAAGGACAGCTCGAAGAAGTCGAGGAAGAACGCGAGCACGAAGATCAGGATGTTGACGACGATCAGGAAGCCGAGCTGCCCGCCGGGGAGGCTCGTCAACAGGTGCTCGACCCAGACATGGCCGTTGACACCGTAGAAGGTCAGGCTGAAAACCCGTGCCCCGATCAGGATGAAGACGACGAAGGTGGAGAGCTTGGCCGTCGTGTTCATCGCCTGCTTGAGCAGAGTCAGGCTCAACCGCCGACGCGCGAGTGCCATGATGAGGGCGCCCGTCGCACCCATCGCCCCGCCTTCGGTCGGCGTCGCCACCCCCAGGAAGATCGTGCCGAGCACGAGGAAGATGAGCGCAAGCGGCGGAATCAGCACGAAGGTCACGCGCTCGGCGATCTTCGACAGCAGGCCGAGCCGCAGCAGCCTGTTGACCATGGCGAGAACGAACGCAACGCCGATCCCGATCGCCATCGTGATGACGATTCGCTCGTCGGTCGCGACCTCGGGGTTGTAGCGATCGTAATAGATGAACCACCACGCGGCTGCTGCCGCTGCCGAGACGACAACCAGCGCCAGTAGCGACCGGTTGCCGGACGAGCCGTCGGGCTCGCGCAGCGTGCGCGCCTCGGTCGGCAGCGCCGGCGCCCAGTGCGGCTTCACGACCGAGCAGCCGATCACGTACACCGCGTAGAGCGCGGCCAGCGTCAGTCCCGGAATGAAAGCGCCTGCGTACATGTCGCCCACCGAGCGCCCGAGCTGGTCGGCCATGATGATCAGCACGAGCGACGGCGGGATGATCTGCGCGAGGGTGCCCGAGGCCGCGATTACGCCGGACGCGAGGCGGCGGTCGTAGCCGTAGCGAAGCATGATGGGCAGCGAGATGAGGCCCATCGAGATCACCGACGCCGCGACGACCCCCGTAGTCGCTGCGAGGAGCGCGCCTACGAAGATCACCGCATAGGCAAGGCCGCCACGAACCGGCCCGAAAACCTGGCCGATGGTATCGAGCAGATCCTCAGCCATGCCGCTGCGCTCGAGGATGAGCCCCATGAATGTGAAGAAGGGCACGGCCAGCAGCGTGTCGTTCGACATTACGCCCCAGATCCGCTCGGGGAGCGCTTGCAGGAGCGTCGGTTGCAGGAGCCCGAGCTCGATCCCCAGCAGGCCGAAGGCGATGCCCACTGCGGCGAGCGCAAAGGAGACCGGATAGCCGATCAGCAGCACGATGACCAGCGCCGCGAACATGAGCGGCGCGATGTTCTCGACCAGGAAGGCGGTCATGACTTCCCTTTCTTCCCGGTGCCGATCTGTTCGATCTCCTCGGCGATGGCTTGATCACCCCGCGACCGGACAATCTCCTCGGCGAGCTGTTCTTCAAGCGTCTTCTCGACGCGCTTTTCGCTCGGATCGGGGATCATGCCGCGCAGGAACGCGATGC
Source organism: Casimicrobiaceae bacterium (assembly GCA_036380055.1). Lineage (GTDB taxonomy): Bacteria > Pseudomonadota > Gammaproteobacteria > Burkholderiales > Casimicrobiaceae > PALSA-1003. The sequence continues at coordinate 11,154 of DASVFM010000100.1, read as the reverse complement.
GCTTGATGAGCTCCGAGGCAGCCTGGACGATGAGCAGCGCAAAGCCGATCGGCACCAGCAACCGCGCCGGCCAGATGATGAGGCCGCCGGCGTTCGTCGACACCTCGTGGCGCTCGTAGGCGTCGACGAACACCGGCCAGGACAGGTACATGATGAGGAACGCCATCGGCAGCAGGAAGAAGAGCGTGCCGAAGATGTCGATCCACGCGCGCACGCGTGGCGACATGCGTCCCGTGACGATATCGATGCGTACGTGCTCGTTGTTGAGCAGCGTGTAGCCGGCGAGAAACAGGAAGACCGCCGAAAACAGGTACCACTGGATCTCGAGGAACGAGTTCGAGCTGTAGTTGAAGACCTTGCGCACGGTGGCGTTGGCCGCGCTGATCAGGACAGCAACGAGGACCAGCCAGTAGACCGTGTGGCCGATGCGGTCGGTCGCGCGATCGATGAGCCGGGACAGCGATAGCAGTGGCGACACGAGGATCCTCCTGCGGTGCGGTGTGGCGGGGCGATCACCGGTCACGCGTCCGCACCTTCTCGCGGGTGCGGCGGGCGGGATCGGCAAACAGGTGGGGCGCTCTCCCGCGGGGAAGATTAGCGCGAGGCGACCGCCAAGGCAATCACAGCGCACGCGGGCGGCGTGCGAGCCGGACGAGCGGGCGGTGGTACACTTCACGTCTTCCTTCCGCGTCCTCCCCTAATGTTCTCCCGCTCGCAATCCCTCCTCCAGGTCGACCCCGAGGTTGCCAAGGCGGTCGCCAGCGAATGTCACCGTCAGGAGGAGCACCTTGAGCTGATCGCGTCCGAGAACTACGCGAGCCCGGCGGTGCTGGAAGCGCAGGGCTCTCAGCTCACCAACAAGTATGCCGAGGGTTATCCCGGCAAGCGCTACTACGGCGGTTGTCAGTATGTTGACGTTGCCGAGCAGCTCGCCATCGACCGAGTGACGAGGCTCTTCAAAGCCGAGTTCGCCAACGTGCAACCGCACTCTGGTGCCCAGGCGAACCAGGCAGTGTTCTTCGCCACGCTCAAGCCGGGCGACACAATCCTCGGCATGTCGCTGCCACACGGGGGGCATCTCACGCACGGGTCGCCGGTCAACTTCTCCGGCAAATGGTTCAACGTCGTCTCCTACGGGCTCGATCCGCAGAGCGAGCTCATCGACTACGCTGCCGCAGAGCGCCTCGCGCTCGAGCACAAGCCGAAGCTGATCATCGCCGGCGCCTCGGCCTACTCGAGGGTCATCGATTGGGCGCGCTTCCGCGCCATCGCCGATTTCATCGACGCCTATCTCATGGCCGACATGGCGCACTACGCGGGGCTCGTCGCCGCCGAGCTCTACCCCAGCCCGGTCGGAAGGGCGCATTTCGTGACAAGCACCACGCACAAGACCCTGCGTGGCCCGCGAGGCGGCTTCATCCTGGCCGACTCGGAGCACGGCAAGGCGATCAATTCGGCCGTCTTCCCCGGGCTGCAGGGCGGACCGCTCATGCACGCCATCGCGGCGAAAGCGGTCGCCTTCGGCGAAGCGTTGACGCACGAGTTCAAGGTCTACCAGGAGCAGGTGCTCGAGAACGCGCGCGTGATGGCCATGGTCTTGCAGGAGCGCGGACTGCGCATCGTCTCCGGGGGCACGGACTCACACATGTTCCTGGTGGATCTCCGGGCGAAGAAGATCACCGGACGAGACGCGGAAGCCGCTCTCGGGCGCGCGCACATTACCGTCAACAAGAACGCCATTCCGAACGATCCCGAAAAGCCCATGGTGACCAGCGGCATCCGGTTGGGAAGCCCGGCCATGACGACCCGGGGCTTTACCGAGATCGAGAGCGAGGAGCTCGGCCATCTCATCGCCGACGTGTTTGAAGCGCCCGGCGACGCGGGAGTCATCGCTCGTGTTGCGGCCGCCGTGAAGACGTTGGCCCGAAGGTTCCCGGTGTATCGTTGAGTTCGGGAGCGCGACTCGCCGTGCGCCCCGCGCTCGGCAGGATGCCTGACCGATGAAGTGCCCCTTCTGCGGCAGTCCCGATACGCAGGTCGTTGATTCGCGCGTCTCGGAGGCGGGTGATTCGATCCGCCGTCGCCGCCGCTGTCTCGCCTGCCAGAAGCGCTTCACCACCTACGAGACCGCCGAGCTGCGCCTGCCGCAGGTGGTTAAGCAGAACGGCACGCGCGCGGATTTCGACGTCGAGCGGATCCGCAACGGTTTCCAGCGCGCGCTGCACAAGCGCCCGGTACCCACCGAGTTCGTCGACCAGGCCGTCGAGCGCATCGTCCAGCGTGTGCTGGGCCTGGGCGAGCGCGAGATCCCGTCGCGGCAGATCGGCGAAATGGTGATGCAGGAGCTCTATAAGCTCGACAAGGTGGCCTACATACGTTTCGCCTCGGTCTATCGCAGTTTCCAGGATGTGGCCGACTTCAGGGACGCGCTGAAGGAGGTCGAGCCCGCCTCGGCGCGGCGCAAGTCGCGCTGAGCGCTGGCACACGGCGGCCATGGACGCGTTCGACGACCGCGACCGCGAGTTGATGCGCCGCGCGCTCGAGCTGGCGCGGCGCGGATTGTTCACCGCCGCGCCCAACCCCCGCGTCGGCTGCGTCATCGCGCGCGACGACCGGATCCTCGGCGAAGGCTGGCACGAGCGCACGGGCGAGGCGCACGCCGAGGTGCGGGCGCTGGCCGACGCTGCGCAGCGCGGCGAGACGGTTCGCGGCGCAACCGTGTACGTGACGCTCGAGCCGTGCAACCACCACGGACGCACACCGCCTTGCACCGATGCGCTCCTCGCAGCTGGCGTGGGGCGAGTGATCGCGGCAATGGCGGACCCTTATCTGCCCGCGAGTGGCGGTGCTGCGCGGCTCGCTGCCGCCGGAATCTCACTCGACACAGGACTGCTCGAGCGCGAGGCGCGGGAGCTCAACGTCGGATGGATCAAGCGGCTGCGTGACGGACGGCCCTGGGTGCGCGTGAAGGTAGCGGCGAGCCTCGATGGGCGCACGGCGCTCGCGAGCGGCGAAAGCCAGTGGATCACCGGCGAGAGCGCGCGCGCCGACGGACATCGCTGGCGTGCCCGCTCCTGCGCCGTGCTGACCGGCATCGGCACGGTGCTGCACGATAACCCGCAGCTCACGGTGCGCGCAGTCGAGACCACGCGCCAGCCGCTCAAGGTCGTCGTCGATCGCCACGGCGAGCTTCCCGCCGACGCGCGCCTGCTCGCGAGCGGCCAGGTGGTGATCTTTTCCGCCGAGGCGCCGCGCGCAACGTGGCCGGCGAACGTGGAGAGCATCGTGCTTCCGGGCCGCGACGGTAAGGTCGATCTGGCAGCTATGCTCGGCCGGCTCGGCGAGCGCGAGATCAACGAGCTGCACGTGGAGGCCGGCGCGAGGCTCAACGGCGCGCTGCTGGCGGCGAGACTCGTAGACGAGCTGCTCGTCTACGTTGCACCTTGCCTGCTCGGCGACCCGGCGCGCGGGATGTTCGACCTTCCGGCGCCGCTCGCCAGGCTCGCCGAGCGGACCGCGCTCACTATCGCAAACATCGGACGCGTGGGCGAGGATTGGCGCATCCTCGCGCGCGTCAACGCACCGGGCTGATGTTCACGGGCATCGTCCAGGCTGTGGGGCGCGTGCTCGCGCGCGAGCGTCGGGGCGATGGCGCGCGGATCACGGTTGACGTCGGCGCGCTCGACATCGGCGACGTTGCTGCGGGCGAGAGCATCGCGGTGGCGGGCTGCTGCCTGACCGTCGTCGAAAGTCATGGGCGGCGGCTCGCCTTCGATGTCTCCGCTGAAACACTCTCCTGCACGACGGGCTTCGCCGTCGATCGGGCTGTCAATCTCGAGCGCGCGTTGCGGCTGGCCGACCGGCTGGGCGGTCACCTTCTCGCGGGCCATGTCGATGGGGTCGGCACGGTCGTTCGCTGCGACGCGCTGGCCGGGGGCGACGGGAGCCGGGTGCTCGAGATCGATGCGCCGCGGCCGCTCGCCCGCTTCATTGCCGCCAAAGGATCGATCGCAATCGACGGCGTGAGCCTGACGGTGAATGATGTCGACGGGCCGCGCTTTGCGGTGAACCTGATCCCGCATACACTGGCGGTGACGACGCTTGGCGAGCTCGCCGCGGGCGAGGCCGTCAACCTGGAGGTCGACCTCGTCGCTCGCTACCTCGCCCGCCTGCACGAAAGCTGATCCCGGCGCCAACCGGGCGAAGGAGGAAACGATGGACCTGACCGCGCTGGAGCGACTGCCACTGTGGATCGGCGGCCGCACGGTTCCCTCGCGCACGACGCGCTACGGGGAGGTCACCAACCCGGCGACCGGCGAAGTGCTCCGCCACGTACCGTTCGCGACGCGCGACGACGTCGATGCGGCGGTCAGCACAGCGACGCGAGCCTGGTCCGAATGGCGCGCGGCGCCGGCGCTGCGGCGCGCGCGCATCCTCATGCGCTTTCGCGAGCTGATGGAAGCGCACCGCAAGGATCTCGCGCGGCTCGTCTCGCAGGAGCACGGCAAGACGATCGCGGATGCCGAGGGCTCGATCACGCGCGGCGTCGAGGTCGTCGAGTTCGCGACCGGCATCCCGCACCTGCTCAAGGGCGAGTTCAGCGACAGCGTGGGCAGCGAGGTCGACAGCTTCTCACTGCGCCAGCCGCTCGGCGTGTGCGCCGGGATCACGCCGTTCAACTTCCCCGCGATGGTACCGATGTGGATGTTCCCGCTCGCGCTCGCCTGCGGCAACGCGTTCATCCTGAAACCCTCCGAGCGCGACCCGACGATGAGCCTGCGGATGGCGGAGCTGCTCAAGGAGGCGGGCTTGCCCGATGGCATCTTCAATGTCGTCCACGGCGACAAGGAAGCGGTGGATGCGATCCTCACGCATCCGGAGATCAAGGCCGTCTCCTTCGTGGGCTCCACGCCGATCGCGAAGTACATCTACGAGACAGGCACTGCACACGGCAAGCGCGTCCAGGCGCTCGGCGGGGCGAAGAACCATGCCGTAGTGCTTCCCGACGCGGACCTCGGCTTCGCCGCCGAGGCGCTGATCGGCGCGGCTTACGGCTCGGCCGGAGAGCGCTGCATGGCAATCTCGGTCGTGGTCGCCGTAGGCGAAGCGGCCGATCCGCTGCGCGACAAGCTCGCCGAGCGGGCGCGGCGAGTCGTCGTGGGCGCGGGCGACAACCCCGGCGCGGAGATGGGACCGGTCATCACCTGCGCCGCTCGCGACCGAATCGTCGGCCTTATCGAGCGCGGCGTCGAGGAGGGCGCCACGCTCGTGGTCGACGGGCGCAGGGCGCGCGTCGCGGGATACGAGTCCGGATTCTTCGTCGGGCCGACGCTCTTCGACAACACGACGCCGGCAATGGCGATCTATCAGCAGGAGATCTTCGGACCGGTGCTGGTCATAGTTCGCAGCGAGTCGCTCGACGAGGCAATCGAATTGATCAACGCCAATCCGTATGCGAACGGGGCCGCGCTTTTCACGCGGTCAGGCTTCGCCGCTAGGCGCTTCCAGCAGCAGGTCGAGGTCGGGATGGTCGGCATCAACGTCCCGATCCCGGTACCGATGGCCTTCTACTCCTTCGGCGGCTGGCGCAACTCGCTCTTCGGCGACCTGCACGTCCACGGCATGGACGGCGTGCGCTTCTACACGCGCGGCAAGGCGGTGACGGCGCGCTGGCCGAACGACGGCAGCGCAGCCCCAGGATTTCACCTGCCGACCCTGGGCTGACGCAGGGCGGTGCTCCCTCGGCGCTCGGCGGGCGCCGCTGCGGGTTGCGCGGCGGGCCTTCCGATCGTGAAGATGAACTCGACGATGGCCCAGTAGGGAACGGTTTCCGTCCCATTGCGCGCGGGCGCGAACTCGGCTGCTCTGAGCGCATCGAGCATTACCGGGCCGAAGATCGAGTCCTCGACGACCAGCTTCGCTTCCGTCACCTTGCCCAGCGCATCGACCGAGACGACGGCTGCGAACCGGCCTTCGATACCTGCCTCGAGCGCCGCTCGCGGGTAGACGACGACGGGCGCGCCGAGCAGCAACGGCACCTGCTGCACGGCCTGCGGAAAACGCTGAGCGAGCTGCGCGACGTAGTCGGAGCCCAGCTTCGCTGGGTCGGCGATCGTTCCCACGGCCACGCCGACCTCGGGCCCGTCCGCCGTGGACCTGACCGGACCGCCCGAGGAGGGCGCCGTCGCGAGACGGGTGCGGCCGAACAGCGTCTCGACAGGCGCGGCTTTCGGGGGAACCACGAGATTCGGATTGATCGCGGGCTCGGGTGGAGTCGCCTCCTCCGGCGTGGGCTCGGTCACCGGGCCGGCCAGCACGGCCTGCAGCGAGGGAAGATTTCCCGCGGCTCCTTCGGCGTACACGTGCATCGTGGCCGGCAAGCCCCGCAGTGCTGCCAGCGTCAGCGCGTGCAGAACCAGCGAGACCGCGATCGCGACCGACAACCGGCGATCTGCCTCGCGCGAGAGCTCAGCCTCGGGAAAAGTCGCGCTCGTCACGCGATGAGTGTAAAACGGCCCCTCCGCTTGCGCGAAGGGGCCGCGACGTGTGAGTGACGGCCGCGTTACTGTCCGAGCAGGCGCCAGGACATGCGGTGCGCAGCGAGCTCGGCCGGCGGATTGACGTGCTGGAACACCACGTCGCCCGTGCTGCCTGCCGTGACCGCGACGCGGATGTCGATGCCCGAAGCCGATTGCGGTCCGCTCGAATCGGTGAAGATCGTGACGTCGAGCCCCACGGCACCCTGCACTTCGGCGAGGCCTGAGACCGGGTTGCCGCCCGCGTCCTCGAGCAGCGACTCGCCGGTGCTGAAGGTGCGCACGTACAGCGTGGCGGGCTCGCCGGTAAGGCACGGATTGTCCTGCGGCTGCGTGCCGGCATAGGCGACGATGTCGAGCGCCGCTTTCACCGGCGTCACGATGCGCTCGTTCGGACTCAGCGGCAGATCGTCGTACCAGCCCTTGGCGGGTTTGCCGTTAAGCCCGCTGATCTTCTGCGCTGGCGTGAGCAGGACGAGATCCGCCTTCGTCAGCGGCTGCGTGATGGTCTTCGGCGTGGTGGTCGTTCCGTCGCGCAGGGCGTAGAAGGTCTGCTGCTGGTTCGCGATCGACACGTCCGTAAGATCGCTCGGCGCGAGCAGCCGGCCCGTGCCGATGAACACCCAGCGATCGACGCCGTTGGTGATGTCGACGTCGATCTCGGGCGGCGTCGTCACCGGCTGCGGGTTGCCGCCGGCGACCTTGTCGGTGAACACCGCCATCAGCGCTGCCTGCCCGGGCGCCGTGGGAGGCCCTCCGCAGGTGCCGTCTCCATCGCCCCACATGGTGTCGTCCGCGCAGGAAACGTCGAACCGCCAGAAGTTGCCTTCGAGGTCGCCGCCGTAGATCTGTTCGGTGAGCTGATTGTGGAAGTCCTTCGTATAGCCTGCGATATACGCGAGGCCTGAGGGCGTGCCCGGAGATCCGACGCCGGTGTTCATCTCCTTGAGCTTCGCGCCGGTGACGGCATCGATGAAGAAGATCTTGCCGAGGCCCGAGCCCGTGCCGTTCGGGTTGCACACCGACTTGTCGCTGCCGTTGTTGTAGCCTGCCGCGACGACCACCAGCCAGCGGCCCCCGAAGGCCCGCGTCTTGGTGATCAGCGGCTTGCCGTAGCTGCAACCCATGTCGGGATCGGTGAACGTCCACAGGTACTGGTTCGCCACATCGCCCTCGTTGGAGAGCGCCTCGGGATGGGTGACGTCGAGGGCATAGTACGAGTTGCCGCCCTTGCCGAGCCCACCCACCAGCAGGCTGTGCCAGTCCGCGGACCCGCCGCCGAAATTCGCGTCGTAGATGCGCGGCGTGGAGTCGACGTAGTAGTGATGGCGGAACGGAGGCAGCGCGCCGTCCTGATACGCGAGCGCGCCGAGGCCCGTGCTGTCCGGCCGGTAGAGATCGTGCGGGATGAACGCCCAGGCCTCGCTGCCTTGCGGTGCCATCTGATCGGTATCCCAGAAGGCGTGCACCATGCCGTCGTTGGCTCCGATGTAGACGAGCGCCGGGCGCGAGCTGTTGGTGGCCACGAAGCCGGAGTAGCCCGGATCGAAGCTGTCGAGGTACGGGAAGTTCGGTGGACCCACGTACACGGCCTGGGAGTCGACGATGTCGCCGAGGAAGTCCTCGCTTCCGTTCGGGCCGACGCCACGCACGCGGAACTGCCCGAGCGAGACGCCCTCGTTGGTCGGATTCCCGCGCAGGTACTCGAGCACGGCCTGCCCGACTGCGGGCTGCCCGGGCGAGAGCGAATCCTGCTGCGTGAGCGACAGCTGGTTCCACAGGAACGGTACCGCGGCGCCGGGGCCGCCGCCGCCGCCGGGCATCGTCGCGTCCTGCACGGTGGCGATCCTGCGGTTGGAGAACCAAGGCGTCGGCGACTGCGCGGAGATCGTGAGCTGGGCGCTGAGCGAGGTCGCCGCCTCCCAGAGGTTACCCACCTCAGCGCCGCTCACGGGATCGATGTCGATCTTGGTCACGGTTCCAACCCAGCCCGGCTGGAAGGTGACGCGATATACGGCGTGGTTCGTGAGCGAGATCGAGCTGCTTGACAGACCCACGCCCGACCGCGACCCGGCCTGGTTGGTGATGTCCTGCAGGATCTGTCCCATGCCGAGCTTGAGCTCCGCTGCCGTCCCCGCGTTTACGAAGCGGCCGCGGCCGTTGATCGCCGCGTGCCACAGGTCGTCCACGCCCGAATTGTCGGGACGCCAGACGTTCGGGATCGGCTGCGGCCACTGCAGCGCACCCGACGAAAGCAGGTTCTCGGTGAGCGACTGGTTGGCGACCGGGAGCTTGCCCTGCGTGCCGAGCGACATGGCGGCGAAGTTAAGGTGCTGCCAGGTTGCCGGATCTTTGGCCGTTGCGGGCACGTTGTTGGTGGCGTTCGGCCCGCCCGTGCGCAGATCGGTCACCCAGTAGTTCATCGAGTAGTCGGACGCCGCGTTCGATGCCGTACCGCTCGGGTCCTCGCGGAACGGATGCGGCCACGCACTCCCGCTAGTAAGCCCCGGGATCGGGTTGATCGCCTCGTCGGGATAGACCGGAATGGTGTTGTCCTGGTCGCCCACCGTGATCGCCGGCACGCTCGCCTGGTTTGTGAACCCGTCGGTGAACAGCATGTGCCAGTTCTTCTGGCAGGACAGTTTGATTGGATCGCTCGATCCGCTGAGCAGGGGGCTTGAGCCGTTCAGGAAGTAGTCGCCGATGCGCTGCATCGCGTCCAGTGTCGGCGTATCGAGCAGCAGCGGGATATTGATCGCGAAGAGCTGCCCGAACCACGTCGCCTTTTGCGCTGGTGTGAAATTGTCGACGTTGACGAACTGCGCGGGGTCGAACTGCCCCAGCGTCGTCTTGAGCTGGTTCGACAGCGTGTGGAAGCCGACGCGGTACTGGTTGTCGAGGGCCGTGAAGGTGAGCGAGGTCACCGTCTTCACCGCCTGGATGCGCGTACGGTAGTAGGCGAACCAGTTCGCGTAGTTGGTCATCTCCTCGGCGAAGCTGCGTGTGATCGACTGCGGCTGCCCGTTCACGTCGGTCCAGTTGTGCGTGTAGGTCGCCGTCGCCTGCTTCGTGATGTCGAGGTCGACCCGCTGAAACGCCGCGGTGTTGTAATTGTCGACGTAGGTCAGGTTCCCGAACTGGAAGAAGCGCGGGTAGATGTGCGTCGAGTCCTTACCGGGCTGGCAAGTGCCGCCGGCATTGGTACCGTAGCCGAGCCACTGGTCGCCGGCGGTGGCGATCTTCTTGTCGCACCACTCAACCTCGGCCTTCCAGTAGTGACGCGGCACCGCTGCGAAGTGGTCCGTCGCCGGGCAAGCGTCGGGCCCGGTGCCGTTGGTGATCGGCGTGAGGAACTTGCCCGACGGGTAGTCGTACGGGCCGGACGTGTAGGCGCCTGAGGCCTTGTTGTTGCGGCGGCAGACGACACCGTTGTTCTCCGCGTCGTTGCGCAATGTCACGGCTGCGTTGCCGCCTACCCCCGTCGTGCTGCACACGGCAGCATTGGGTGGGAGCGGGCCCGGCTGGGCCGGGCAGTCGTTGTTGCTGGTGCAGGTCGCGCCGGTGACGGTGCACTTGCCGATGGCGGGGCAGTTAACCGGGTCGAGCCCGGGGGTCGTGCAGCTCACGTTCGTGATGCTGCACACGCCGGCCGTCGGGGGACACTGGTTGTTGTTCTGGCAGCTTGCCCCGTTGGTGTTGCACTGACCGACCTTGGGGCAATCCGTGTTCACGTAGCAGGGCGTCGCGTTGTCGGTGCAAAGGCCGGCAGGACACTGGTTGACGTTGCTGCAGCTTACCCCGCTGTTGCTGCAGGTGCCGTTGGTCGTGCACGTCGGGCTCGGGCTCAAGTTGTCAAAGCATGCAGTGCCGTTCTTGGGTCCTGCGGCCGTGCACTTGCCGGGCGTCGCGGCGCAACCCGAGCTCAGCGTGCAGGCCTTTTGCGAGCAGTTCGCCACGCCGGGCACCGCGCTGCAGTCCGACTTCTTCGTGCATGGGGTCGTATTGTCCTGGCAGGTCGAGGTCTGGCACTTCCCGCCCGTCAACGGGCATTGCGCGGCCGACTGACACACGGTCACGCCATCGCTGCACTTGCCGTTGATGTTCGGGCAGGTGGCCGCGGTCTGACATACCGCCTGAGGCGGATTGTTGCAGTTGCCGGGACAGTCGGAGTTCACGAGACAAACGGCCCCGCCGTTCTTGCAGTTGCCCGAGGCGGGACAATCGGAGCTCTTGGTGCAGGCCTGGTTGGTCTTGCTGCAAGCGCCGCCGATGATCGCGCAGTCGCTCACCGACGAGCAAAGATTGCCGAGGACGCTGCAGGTGCCGACGTTCGGACAGGCACCCTGCGACATGCAGCTCAAGCCGCTGATGCTGCACGCGCCCGGTTGTTGCGGACAGTTGGCATTGCTGGTGCAGCTCGCCTTGGTGATGCTGCAGGTGCCCGGGTCCGGCGTGCACACCGGCGGCCCGCAGGTCGTCGTCGGCGTGCAGGGATTCTCGGGATCAGGGGGCAGCAGATTGCAGCCGGGCGGGTTATAGGTGATGCTGCACGACGGCGGCTGGCAGGTCTGCGTTCCTGGCAGGTTGCACGTCTGCGTGAAGGGCCCGCTGCAGGTCT
>DASVFM010000099.1:0-2032 GCA_036380055.1 Casimicrobiaceae bacterium | reverse complement strand
CCGACGTCGCCGACGGTCGGCGCCGGCAAGAAGTGCGGCGCGGCGCTGCCGCTTGACGCCTATTGCAGCCACGGCGCCGTCGTGGCCCCTTCGGTCGATGAGGGGAAGTCTGAGCCAGACTGCCGCAGAGGCGACGAAGCGGACACGCTCGCCGATTGCTCCCGGGAGCGTCCGCTTGCCCGGCGGCGGCTAGCACCGCGCCGCCGCGGAGTTGCGCTCGGTGCCAGCAGATCCGCCGACTCGGGGCACAATTCGGAGTTACGCTGCTGGAGCGCAAAGTCGCAACGTGCGCCTCACCGACGCTGGTGATGGGATCAGCTACGAAGGGTGCGAGGCAGCCCGAAGCGGCCGAGAACGCTGCTGTCGACAAAGAGCGTGATCGCAGAGATGCGGTCGCCCGCGAGAGTCAGCACGAGCACTCCGACGGCGTGCGCGATCGGTGTTTGCGAGTCGGTGCGATAGCAGCCGAATGCTGGCTGGCCGTTGGCTCGGGTTGGGATCAGCTTGTGGCGGCGCGCGCCCCGCCAACTTAGGTATTCGTAGATCGCCGAGCGGCCCTGGTATTCGTGCGGGGGCGGCGGCATCGTGAACCACGCGTCTTCGGTGAGTAGCGCGACGACGCTGTCGATGTCGTCGGCCATCCAGGCATCGGCGAAACGGCGAACGAGCTCGTGTTCTGTCGGTGAGTTGGGCTCTGGCGCTCGGCCCCGGTCTGACGCGGGAAATAGGCGTTCGGTCGTTACCCGCGCGCGCCTGAGGGCGCTTTTGACCGAGTCCTCGCTTGTCTTGAGCGTGTCGGCTACCTCGGCGGCGTGGAAGCCGAGGACGTCGCGGAGAAGCAGGACGGCGCGTTGGCGTGGTGGGAGATGCTGCAGGGCTGCGACGAACGCGAGCTCGACGGTCTCCCGGGTCTGGTATCGAGCGTCTGGACCCGGCGCCGTATCGATGATCCCCTCGAGCAGGGCGTCGGGGTAGGGCTGGAGCCAAGTCACCTCGCCGAGCCTCGTCGGCTCCGGCGGGGCGAATGGCGGCTCGGGTGCCGGCGGCGACCGGCGGCCGAGCGCGCGCAGGGCATCGAGACATCGATTGGTGGCGATCCGGTAGAGCCACGCGCGCAGCGATGCCGTGCCCTCATAACCCGACAGACCGCGCCAGGCGCTCAGCAACGTCTCCTGGAGCGCGTCCTCAGCGTCCTGCATCGAGCCGAGGATCCGGTAGCAGTGGAACTGGAGCTCCCGCCGGTAGGGGTCGGTTAGCTCGCGGAATGCCTCCTGCTCGCCTTGTGCAGCGCGCGTCAGCAGCGATTGGCCCATCTTCTGATCCTCGCATCTCGACTCCGATTTCGCCGGCATTAACAGCTATGACGTCGCGCGCGCCGAGAAAGGGTCGCCCCGGCGACCGCGCAACAGGCACTGACCCTTCTTCGGCCCCGCCGGCGTCTCAATACGCGGATGGCAAACCCCCCGACAGCAGGAGGACCGGAATGACCGCGTACGCAATCGGGTCGGCGCAGGAGCACCTGGCCGTTCGGCTCGAGCTGCTTGATGCCGAGCAGGACCTGACTCGCTAGAGGAGGCTCAAAATGCTGCACCCCGCTCTCGCTCGAGCGCTCGCCAGCGCTCACATCGATGACCTACATCGCGCGGCCGCCCGCTGGCACACGATCCGTCTCGCCCATCGCGCCGCGCACGAGCAACGCGTGGCGGCCACTCCAACCGCCATACAGCGATCCGCCTCCGAGTCAGCGGCGTGGACTTCGTGCGCCCCGGCCGCGGGCATGACGCCAACCGAGACTGCTCAAGCAGCCCCATGGCCATGCCAATCCGTCGTCGACGTCCCCTCGGGGCCGCGAGCCGGAATCGATCTGGCATCGAGATCGTCATGAGTCCTTGCCGATGCTCAGCCTGAACACGAGGATCGGCGGGTCCGACAGCACTCCTACGACCGCCTTCGCCGGCCCGCGACGCTGCCGCTTTCGGACATAGGGAGCCACGCGAAGGCCGTGGGCGGCACTGCGGCGCCAACACGAAGG
>DASVFM010000098.1:0-12618 GCA_036380055.1 Casimicrobiaceae bacterium | reverse complement strand
CTTTGGTGCAACGGACGCGACTCCGCAGGCCGCCGTACAAGACAGAGCATGGCCCAGGGCGTACCCAGGTCGCTGATCGGCCTGCGGAAATAATTGCCTCGCCCCCGACAGTGTCCTTAAGATGGCGGCGCCCGTGCCCTTGCCTGCTCCAACTCCGAGCAACTCGCCCCGCGCCGGGCGCCTGCGATGACGCGCTCGCGGCTCAACCACCCGCTCGACCACCCGATCTGGTCGTGCCTCACGACGCGGCACGCCCACCTCGCGCGAGGCGGCGCGTTGGCGCGCCGCTATCCGGCGGACATCTCCCCGATAGGCGCGCTGTCAGGCACAGGCCGCGAGCACATCGATGCCTTGGAGTCGCTCGTCGCGGTGGGCGACGACATCGGCATCTTTGGGCCGTCCGTGCCGGTGCTCGACGGCTGCTGGGAGACGCTCCACGAGGCTCGACTGACCCAGATGATCCGCACCGATCGCTCTCCGCTGCCGGAGGAAGATGCCACGGTGCTGGCTCTCGGGGCGGCCGACGTTCACGAGATGCTCACGCTCGTCGGGCTCACCAAGCCCGGTCCTTTCCGGACGCGCACCATCGACCTTGGAAATTACATCGGCATCCGCGAGGGCGGCCGCCTCGTCGCGATGGCAGGCGAGCGAATGTGGGTCGGCGCCTTTCGCGAGCTGAGCGCAGTGTGCACGCACCCCGATGCTCAGGGACGCGGCTACGCAAAGGCGCTGATCGCCCGTGTGGTGAATCGCATGCTGCGCGCAGGCGAGACGCCGTTTCTCAACGTCGAGAACAGCAAGACGCGCGTGGTCAATCTTTATTCGGGGCTGGGATTTACCGTGCGTACTGAATACCCGCTGCTGCACGCGAGGCGGATCGCGTGACGTGCGTTACAACGCAACAGGCATCGCAACTTGCGATGCAACGTCAAGGCGCTATTTAGGCCTGCGTGGCCTTCAGGCCCTGCACGCGGTAGGAGATAATCGGACGGTGGAAGCCCTTGAGACGCATGACCTGTTCTTCGTCCAGCTCCGCGAACGATTCCACTCCCACACGGACTTTCTGCGAGATCAGGATCTGGTTCGCCGCCGCTTCGCCGCATAAGCGCGCGGCCAGGTTCGTGACGCTACCGATTGCGCTGTAGTCCCAGCGCTGCTCGAAACCGATGGCGCCGATCGTCGCAAAGCCTTGCGCGATGCCGATCCCGAGTCCCAGGTCGTAGCCGCGCCGGCTCCAGTCGACGGACATTTCCTTCACGCACTCGCGGATCGCCAGTGACATGCGCACCGCACGCTCGGCGGGATTGGGAACCGGAATCGGATCGTTGAACAGCACCGTGATGCCGTCGCCGGTGAAATGCTCGAGCGTCCCCTCGTACTGCAGGATGAGCTTGCCGGTCGCCTGATGGTACTCGCGCAAGACACCCATCACCTCCTCCGGCTCCGCGATCTCGGCGAATGCCGTGAAACCGCGCAGATCGAGATATACGACGGTGATCTCGCGGCGGTGGCTCTTGAGCGGATCCTCTGTCCCGCCGCTCACGATGAGCTCCGCGAGCTGCGGCGAGAAGAAGCGCCGCAGGCGCCCCACACGCTCGAGCTCGGCTACCTGCTCCGAGACGCGGCGCTCGAGGGAAGCATTCCATTGGCTCACCTCAGCCGCGAGCTTCTCGGCCTGATCGTGCAGCTGCTTGATCCTGAGCATCGAGCGCACGCGTGCGGCGAGTGCGGCGTGGTCCACCGGCTTCGTCAGGTACTCGTCGCCGCCGGCCTCGAGCCCCGCCACGATGTCCTTCGAGTCGGCCATCGCGGTGACCAGGACTATCGGTGTGAACGGGAAGCTCGGATCCGCGCGCAGCCGCCGACAGACCTCGAAGCCGTCGAGCTTGGGCATCATCACATCGAGCAGAATGAGATCCGGTGTGTGCTGCTTCGCGGCGGCCAGCGCCTCCTCCCCGTCGCTGGCGGTGATCACTTCGTAGCCCTCTGCGGCGAGCCGCGTCTGCAGGACCTTGACGTTCGTCGGATTGTCGTCGACGATGAGGATTCGAGCGGGTGTTCTCATCGACCTCGCCCCAGGGAAGCTGAGGAATATACGGACTTGGCCGGAGATGCACAAGAACACCAGGGCGCCTGACGAGGCACGCGTCTCATTCGGAGGTCCGCCTTCAGTGGAGCACGAGCACATCGAAATCGAACAGCTCGCTGCCCTTGTTCAGAGTCACACGCCCGTGCGCCGACTGGTGCGCTGGGTGGCGGGAATCCGCGCCTCGGTCCACACCAAGCTGCTCGCTGCATTCCTGGTCGTTACGCTGCTGTTCATCACGATGGCGGTCGTGAGTCTCCTGACGCTCGTGCGGACCACTCGCCTGGCGCAGTCGCTCGACGATGCCCACGAGCAGGTCAGCTGGGCGCAGCAGAGCGAGCAGGCGCTGGCGAGGCAGATGCACTACACCGATCTTGCTCTGCTCTCCCAGGACGAGACGGCGATCGGCAAGATCCTGCGCGAGAACAATCGCTTCAACGACATGCTTGCCAAGCTGGAGGCGGCGGGCAGCGCCGAGAAGGGTCTTCTCGAGCAGATCCGCTCGTCGCAGGACGAGGCGATGGAGGTCGTCGCCGACATCGCGAACGGCATCCGCGATCGCAAGCTCAGTGCGGTGACCGGCGACCTGGTGCGACGCCAGGAGCGGCTGGACGGCGAAATCTCCACGCGGGTCGGAATGCTCGTCAGCGCACAGCAGGAACGGATGACCCGGTTGCGCGACAGCGTGGCGGACGAGAACCGCAGGTCCCTGATTCTGACCGCGGCGTTCGCGATTACCGCGATCGTGCTCGCGCTGTTCTGCGGGTTCGTGATCTCCTGGTCGCTGATTCTGCCCATACGCGAGGCGCAGAGGTTCCTGGACCAGGTCGCCGCCGGCAGCTTCAGCGGGCGCGTCAGCGTGCCCAACCGCGACGAGCTGGGCGCTCTCGCCGATCGCATGAATCACATGGCCCAGGAACTGCAGCGCTTCGACGTGGAGCAGCGCCGGGCTGCGGCCGAGCTCGGCCGCCTGAACGATCAGCTCGCCCAGGCGAGCAAGGCGAAATCCGAGTTCCTGGCCAACATGAGCCACGAGCTGCGCACGCCGATGAACGCGATCCTCGGGTTCGCCGAGATGCTGATCGACGGTCTCTACGGCAACGTCCCACCCGAGATCAAGGAGCCGCTCGCGGACATCCAGGTCAACGGCAGGCACCTGCTGCGGCTGATCAACGACGTTCTGGACCTGTCCAAGATCGAGGCTGGACGAATGGAGCTGGCCCTTGGAGAATATTCGGTGCGCGACGTGGTCGATACCGCCTATGTTTCGCTGCGCTCGCTGGCCGCGGAAAAGGGGCTGGAGTTCACTACCAGCGTCCCCGACGGCTTGCCGGTCGCGTACGGCGACAACAGGCGCCTGACGCAGTGCCTGATGAACCTCGCCGGCAATGCGCTCAAGTTCACGCGGCAGGGGCGGGTCGAGATCGGCGTGGAGCGCAAGGGCGACGAGCTAGTCTACCGGGTATCGGACACCGGCATCGGCATACCCAAGGAGGAGCTCGAAAACGTGTTCAAGGAATTCCGCCAGGTCGACTCCACCGTCACGCGCGAGTTCGGTGGGACAGGCCTCGGGTTGAGCATCACGAAGAAGTTCGTCGAGATGCATGGCGGTCGTATCTGGGCTGAGAGCGAGCTCGGGAAGGGCTGCACTTTCTACTTCTCGCTCCCGCTGCGCGCGAAGCTGTGAGGGACCATGAGCGACAAGACTGTTCTGTACGTCGAGGATAACGAGTACAACCGGAAGATCGTGCGCCAGCTCTTCAGCCGCACGCGCTACCGGCTGATCGAGGCGATGGACGGCGAGGAGGGCATCGCCGCGGCGCAACGCGAGTTGCCGAACCTCATCCTGATGGATGTGCAGCTGCCCAAGGTGTCGGGGCTCGATGCAACGCGCACGCTCAAGGCGGACGCGCGCACGAAAGGGATCCCGATCATCGTGATCACGTCGTTTGCGCTGAGCGGGGACCGGGAGAAGGCGGCGGAGGCAGGCGCGAGCAGCTATCTCGCCAAGCCGTACAGCCCGCGCGAGCTGCTCGAGCTCGTTCGCCAGTATCTCCCGGAAGACTAACCAGGCCAAGCGGAGGGAAGCGATGAAGACAAGCTATCGGATTCCGGCGGGCATGGCTGCAGCCGTGCTCCTCGGCTGCCTCGGTGTCGGCGCTGCTCCGGCGCGTGCGGCCGGCGAGCAGGCGGAGCAGTTCACGCCGGAGTTCCGCAACATCCACACGAGTGTCGACGCCAAGCACACCCCGAAGATCGACGCCCCGGCTTCCGTCAAGCGGGGCGAGTGGTTCAAGGTGACCGTCAGCGTCGGCGCGGCGGGGGAGCATCCTTCGCTGCAGGAGCATTTCGTGCGTTATATCGCGCTCTATAAGGATAACGTGGAGATTGCGCGCACGTATCTGCACCCGGTCTACTCGGCGCCTGTGGTGACGTTCACCGTGTCGCTCGACGAAGGCGGGATGCTGCGCGCGCTGGAAGAGCCCACGCACTCCGCCGCGTGGGAGGCGACGAAAAAGATCGACGTGCTTCCCTGAGCCGACGCTCAGGGGGCGGATTTCATCTCGACGGTGAGCTTGGCCTCCTGCTGGCCGGTTACCGTCGCACTCGCCTGGACCGTGCCCAGGCGCTCGTGCCAAATGCTGAGCTTGTACGTCCCGGGCGGCAGGTTGTCGAACGAGAACTGCCCGTCCGCGCCGGTCACCGCGTAGAACGAGTGCGCCGCGACGACGACCCACGCCTGCATCCAAGCGTGCAGATCGCAGTTGATGCGTACGATCTCCGGCTTCTCGAAAGCAATCGGAATCGTCCGGCTCTTGGGCTGCGTGCGGTTGACCGCCGGGTTGATCTTCGGCGTCGTATGAATGTTGTGCAGCAGGCGGTCGCTGTTGAGGAAATCGACCGTGCCGCCGGCCGGCACGACCACGATGTGAGGAACGAACTCGCACTTGTTCTGATCCATCTCCACCTTGTCCGGCAGCGCCGGAGCCTTGCCCGCGGGCGGATTGTCGATCCACACGACGGCGTTCTTCAGCTCCTTCTGGGGCGAGAGCAGCAGGTCGTCCGGGTCCTTGGCCGTCCCGCATACGTACTGGTCGATGGTGACGTCGACCTTCTTGGGGGAAGGTACGGCGCCGGCGAAGACGACCTTGCCCTTGATGGAGCCGCACAGGGCGAGCCCTGGCGCCAGGAGCAGCGCTGCCAGCAGCACCGACATTCCTGGAGCAACGCGCATCCCAATCATCGATGACTCCGTTTTCGAAACGCAGGTCTGCCGGCGCTGAGACGCGCGACTCGCAAAGGCAAGCATCAAGGCGGTCTGAGGGTAATCCGGGCGCCGACCGCGGTCAAGAATGCCCCGCGGTTGTCGATGCGGTCGGTCGAGCTTAGGTAGAATCGCCCGCGCATGCCCCGTGACGGCTGCCTTGCGGAGGTCTTGTCGTGCGCCGACTGATCGAGCCGGCCCGGTTCGCCCTGGTGGGCGGCGTGGGCTTCCTCATCGATGGAGCCATTCTTTCCGGCATCCTCCACTTCTTTCCGACCGCGGTTCTCGCAGCTCGCGTTCCCTCGTTTCTCGCGGCCGCCACTGCGACCTGGTGGCTGCACCGCAGATTCACCTTCCGGGAAACCGCGGCGCATCGGCCCAAGGCTGCGCAATGGGCTTCCTTCATCGCGACCAACGGCATCGGCAACCTCATCAACCTTCTTGTCTACGGTCTGCTCGTCACTGCGGGCGACTGGCGCCCGCTTCTTGCGCTGGCGGCGGCGTCGATCGTGGCGATGTTCTTCAACTACTCGGTGTCTCGCTTCGTCGTGTTCCGCGCAAGGCCCACGTCAGATCCCTAGCCGCGACGGGGCCGCGGCGTCGGCGACAAGTCGGACAGGGTTGCAGCGCTAGCGAGTCACTGCATTCCGGTCACCGAGCTCGCCGAACCAGCTGAGCGCCGTGCGCAGCAGCCGCGGCTCGATGTCGTGCGGCCCCGAGAAATACTCGATGCGGACGTTGCGGAAGCCCGCGTGCTTGATCTCGTCCATGACGCGCTGGTGATCCGCCATCGTCGATACGACGTCGGTCTCGCCCGATTGCAGGAAGACCGGCACGCGCCGGTAGGCGTCCGTCAGCACGCCGAACTGCTGGGCGGCCGGCACGACGGTGTTCAGGTTGCAGCCGGCGAGATAGATTCCGGCGATGCTGCGGCCGCGGCTTGCGAACCCCGCCGCCAGCCATCCCGAATACTTGGAGCCGCCGGAGAACCCGCCGAAGGCGAGGCGCGCCGCTGCGGCGCCCGGCCAGCGCTGCTCCAGCGCTGCGAGCGCCGCGATGTTCAGCGCGTAGCGCAGCGGGACATCGTCCTGCGCGACGGTGACTTCCTCGTCCGGGTCGGCCGCGACCAGAATCCAGCCAGCCTCGAGCGCGACTGGAGCGTAGGCGGCAAGCAGCAGGCGGCTCGACTGGTACGGGCGGTCGGAAGTCGCGCTGACGATCATCACCGGCCAGTCGCGCGCGGCATCGAAATTCGCCGGCACGGCGACCGTGACGTCCGCTATCGTAACCGGCGAGAGCTCGCCGCGCCCCGCCATTTGCCTCAGCTCGCGCGGCAACTCCACCTTGAACGCCGTGTAGCCGCCGGGCGTGAGCCCGGGTGCCGCGAGCGCTGCGGAGGCGGCCAGCACCAGCGTGAGCAGTACGAGCGATGATCTCATCGGAGTCATCTCAGTTCATCGCCAATCGTCATTCTCGAAAAGTTGAAGCCCGCTGTGAGCGAGCCGAGAGCAAACTATACTAACGCAACGTCGGGAACGAGAAGGTCCCGGGCCGAGCGGGGCCCGGAGGGCGCAGTCCATGTGCATCGATCAGGGGACGCCAAAGTGAGGAGCGCGCTCGTCGTTGGCATGCAAAAGACGGGAACGACGATCATAGCGACCGTCGTCCACCAATCGATGGGCGGGGGTCGCTTCTACGTCGAGCCGAGGAGCGTGGCCTTTTTCGAGAAGGCTGGCTCGATCGCAAACCCCGACCCTGTGGTCATCAAGATTCTGTACGAGCATTGGATGCAGAAGCAGTTCCTGCTGACCGGTATCGTCCGAGGTGAAACAGGGTTTCGCCCGGACAGGACCGTGGCGATCCTGCGAGACCCGCGTGATGGAATGATCAGTGCCATGATGTACAGTGCCTACGAGCGCGTCCTCGAAGGTGCCAGCCGGGAGCAGGTCAGCGAGTGGGTGGGCATGGTCCGCGACAAGGAGGCTGATCCCGAAAAGTACTCTGTCACCCGCCTGAGCGAAGGCCATAACAGGATCTTCCGTGTCGAGTACACGCCTGCATCATTCCTGGAAGCGTTCGCGAGCTATTCGGCGTGGCTCGCTCGCAACCGGGGGCATTTTCACCTGCTGCGCTACGAAGACTTCGTCGCGGGGAACACTGCGGCTCTGTCAGCCTACCTCGGCCGCGAAGTAGCCAGCAACCGTGACATGCACCCGGAGTTCCAGCGCCTTGCGCGGACAAAACAGTCGGGCAACTGGCGCAAGATGATGCTGGACGAGGACGTAGCCTTCGTAAGAGAGCGCTACGCCAGCGCGCTCGCGGCCTTTGGATATGACGACTGGCAGGTCGAGCCTCAGCGAACCGATCCGGCAGTCGGTTCCGATTACATCATCCGCATTACGGAAGAGGCATTCAGGCGCAGAAGCCAGGGCATGCCCTCTGCGCCCGCAGCACACGCTTGAGCAGGCGGGCATGCCCACTCCCGGCGGCGCCGACCTCGTCGGCAGACCGGGTATCCGGATCCGTTTGGGTCAGATTGGACGTGAAGAACATTCTGGTCGTTGGAATGCACAAAAGCGGCACCACGATCGTGTCCTCGGTCATCCAGAGCTCGATCGCAGGCGCCCGCCTTTGCATCGAGCCGATGCACGTGGGGTTTTTCGAGAACTGCGACAAGGCGGGCGTTCCTCTCGTGGTGAAGATACTCTACGAGCACTGGATGCAAAGGCCTTCGTTGCTGGCCGGGATCGTCCGCGGGGAGGCGGGCTTTCGTCCGGACAAGGCGGTAGCGCTTGTTCGGGATCCGCGCGACGGACTGATCAGTGAGCTGATGTACGGCGCCTACGAGCGCATCGTCGAGGGAGCCGGCAGGAGGCAAGTCGACGAGTGGGTCGGCATCGTCCGCGCCAAGGAAGCCAACCCCGGCAGCCACTCGCTGATCGACCTGATCGCCGCCTTCGGCCGCATCTTCAAGGTGGAGAGCAACCCGGACGCGTTTTTCGAAGCCTTCGAGACATATTCCGCTTGGATCGACGAGAACCGGGACCGCTTCCACGTCATGCGCTACGAGGATTTCGTCGCCGGAGACGTCGCCGGGTTGTCGGGCTATCTCGGCATCGAGCTGTCGCCCTCGCGCGAGGTCCATCCCAGCATCGGGCGCGTGACGCGAACCCGCGGGTCCGGCGCCTGGCGCGAGATGATGCTGCCGGAGGATATCGCGTACCTGAGGAATCGATTCGGCAGCGCGCTCGCCGCGCGGGGCTACAGCGACTGGGATATCCACCCTGCGGAATCCGACCCCGCGACAGGTTCCGATTACATTCTCAAAGTCGCGGACGAGGCATTCCGACTGATCAGTGGCTGGAGCTCGTTCCCGCCGCGGATGCAAACGCCGCGCAATATTCGCTAGACGACGACCGGGGCCGCCACAACTGCGTTACCAACTTTCAACCGCAGGCGCCGCCGAGCAAGCCGGTTTTGACCTCCGCATTCGGTGGCGTCGGCCCCAGCCAGATCGACAGAAAGGCCTTGGCGAAGTCGTCGCCCTTGATCGTTCCCTTGACCGTGCCGTTGACGGCGACCTGCACGCCGGTTCCGGGCTTCACGATGAAGCTCAGGCGCTGCCCTGTCTTCACGTCGGCCATCCAGCTGTTCAGCGTCGCGATGCGATCCTTGAGCGCAGGCAGCTCGGCTTTCGAATTGGCAGCGAAGCCTTCGTCCCATCCCTTCGTGATGTCCGACGCGCCGACGTCGCGCACGAATTGCAGGATGAGCTCGGTCGGAGTGGTCGCGCCGAGGATTGCACCCGGATCGGTCGAGGTCTTGGCGACATAAAGCGCTGCCACGTAGACCTTGACCTTGAGAAACGTCGCGAGGCGCAGCCCCAAGCCGTTCAGCATCAGGGTGGTCCCCTCCACCTGCGTCTGCTCCGGAAAGCTAACGCCCTGGCACTCCTTCCCCTGCGCGGCTCCGCTGGCCAGCGCAGCCACGGTCGCAACGAGCAGCAGCTTGCGTCGCATTGCATTCTCCTTCAGGTGGCACGTTAGGCGTCGCGAGGGCGCCGCCTTTATCACGCTGCGCTCGACCTCGGCGGTTGGCCCTGGCGCGATTGCTGAGTGGTTCCGCACAGCTGCCGGTGGCGTCAGTATGAGAAGTAACGCCCCATGTCGTCGGCCTGCCCGACCTTTTCGAGGTCATTCAAATCGGCAAGCCGCTTCTGCTGCATTGCCTTCCTGACCGCAGCCTTTTCATCCGGGGTCATCGCCGCCCACTTGGCTTTCGCCGCGTCGTGCTGCGCCTTCATCTGAGCGTTCTCGCTCTTGGTCATCGCCGTCATGTCGTCGTTCTGGGCGTACTTCTCGACGGCATTGAGGTCTCCCAGCTTCTTGTTGCGCATCTGCTGAGTGATTGAAGTCTTCTGATCCGCAGTCATGGTCGCCCACTTCGCCTTGGCCGCGTCGCGCTCGGCACGAAGCTGGGCCGATTGCGTCGCCGTCAACGGCTTCATGTTCATCTCGTTGATGAGGCTCGCGTCGTCGGCCAACGCCGGCAGCGAAACCGCGCAGGATGCGCCTGCAAGCAAAGTAACCCAGATCATCTTCATAGAAGTTTCCTCGAGAAGCGACCCCCTCCCCTCTGCCGCAATGTCTATCTTACACCCCTCTGTCGAGCGGCAAGCCGTGAAACTCGCTCGGGTGCAAAATCGTATCAGGTCGGCATGAACCGGCGCGCTCGCGCGATGGCGAAGAGCATGACGCCCGATCCGAGACAGGCCGGAACCGCACTCCATAAGCACGCCTCAGCCCCGGTGAGAACGAAGGCCGTGACCGCCGCGACCCCGCTTGCGGCTGCCGCGCCGAGAATAACCACGGCCCATCGAGGACTAGCGCCCTCGCGACCGCCCGTTGGCCAAATGAGAGGCCCCACGACGAGCGGTGCAAGCGACAGTTGCGCACACGAGGATGCGAGCAGCAGGGCGAGGAAAGCGTTGCTCGCGGAGCCGTCTGCGATGAATAGCCCGGCGACGCAGAACGCGGTGGCGAATGCAACGCACAGCCCGATACCCGCGACAAGCGTTTGCCGGATCGCGGTCGCCTCGTTGCGCTGCCCCGGCACGAACCGGGGAGATAGCGCCGGCAACAGATCGTAGCGAATCGTGCACAGAGCCGCCGAAAACATGCCGCTCATGGTCGATAGCGCTGCCGCTCCCACGAAGATCAGCAGCAGCGAGAAGGCGACGCCGGCGCCGCTGAAGCGGTTGGAACCGAGATGCACAGCGAGGCCCTGAATGTCCCTCGCTCCGGTCGGCAGTTCCATCGCTGCGACTGCGATGGCGCCGACGAGGCCCATGAGGAGCCAACCGAGGGAGCCCTCCAGAGCGTAGATCCGATAGATCCCGCGCAGAGCGACGGACGCCTCGCCGGGTCCCAGCCCGCTCTGGTCCTTTCGCGCCGCCGCGAGCCGTTGCCAGTTCGCGACGTCGACGAGCGGCTGCAGCAGCGTCACTAGGCATAGCGTGAGCAACGCCGCGGCGGACAGCTTCGTTCCTGTCGACAACGCCGTGAGGGCGTCGCGCGCGATGCGCGAAACGCCGTCGCCGTGGAACCCGATGAGCGCGAGCGCGATGATCAGCGCGAGCAGAACCGACAGCGCCACGTTGAAGAGCTTGCCAAACCGACTGAGCGCCCGCGCGCCCCGCGACGCGTCGCGCCCGCCAAGGCCGGAGACCGCGGTCGGGATGAAGTCGGTATCCACATATTTCGTGCGCCGGTAGCCAAGCATTGCCCCGCAACAGAGCGCTGCTGCCGCGATCGCGAAGGTGCCGTAGGGAAGCAGCGCTCCACGGGCCGAGAAGTGCAGATACAGGAGAATGAGCGCGGCGCCGAGCAGCCCGAACCACACCATGCCGAGCTGCAGCTGGGAGGACTGCATGACCCCGGAATGGCCGGAAGGAACGGCGTGCAGCAGCATCAGGACCACCGTCGCGATCGCGAGGAGCCAGATCGTTGCCGCGCCGCTTGGCAGGATAGGTCGGAGGAACGCTGCCGCCGCCAGCGCTTCGCAGATGAGAAAGCCGAGCAGCGCGATAACGGTGAGGCCCGCCGCGAGCACGCGCACCCGCGAGTCGCCACCGTGCTGGTTCGCGATGAACGCGGCGACCGTGACGGATCGCTCGCGACTCAGCGCATCGTCGATGAATTCGAGCAGCGGCCGAGCGAGGAAATAGATCAAGCGGATGCCCAGCCCGAAGCACGCGGAAGCGATCAGGAGCGCCCACAGATCGCCGCTCGCCCCCCACGCGAAGAGCAGACCGAAGGCCGACATCCGCAGGCCGTAGGCAACCGACGAATTACGGACCACCTCGGGGCGCGTGGGGCCCGCAGAGACGAAGTAATCCTGCGTGCGCCCCCAGGTCCGCCGCCGCAGCATCCACACCGGCGCGAGGCAGATTCCCAGCGCAAGCGCTGCCGGAAGGAGAGCGGCGAGTGACATGTCACATGGGCTCGGGCCCGCGATCTAGTGCACCACCGCGGTGATCGCGTTCACGACCTCAGCCTGGATCCTCGAGTTCTTGTCGATGTTGATGTGGAAGATGCCTACGTCGCTGCCCAGATCGATGTTCGAAAGCTCGCCCTTGAAGTCGGGATCGCCCGTGAGTGGGGAGCCCCAGCCATCGGCCTGGTAGTAGTTGATCGCGCGCACGACGTTGGAGGGCACGGGATCCTGCTTGAACGGGGAAAGCGTGATCAGCAGATCGACCTGAATGTTGTGGGGCTGAAGTGAGCGTGCCATGTCGATGATGTTGTTTGCGCCTTGCGAGTGCCCGACGAGCACGACGGGCTTGCGCTTCCCTGCAGCGCGCTCCTCGATGATCTTGCCCGCGGCCTGCTTCCAGGCCAGGTGCCCGATCGCTTCCGCTCGGACCCCCCTCTTCCGGAGCTCTTCGGCCATGCTATCCATTCCCGTCGAGAACACGCCGAACCAGCCGCGGAGCAGATACACGTCGGTTTCGGTCTCGGCGATGCTTTCCGCTCGAACCGGGAGCGTCCCTCCCAGAAGAAAAAGCAAAAGCAACAAAAGGCCACGTGCAGCGCGGTGGACGACGCCCCGTTGCACGGTCGGCACCCCCCTCCGCCCGCGCAGGTCGGCGCCGCAACGCGAGGTCATGCCGGCTCCATGCCGTGGCGGCGCTTCGCCGCATTCCCCGCCGGCGATGCAAGAAAGGCGAGCAGCGCTCCGGCAGCCGTTTGTCGAAGCGATACGCTGC
>DASVFM010000097.1:0-7904 GCA_036380055.1 Casimicrobiaceae bacterium | reverse complement strand
CCAGTACCGTCGAATTTCTCGTGGTGCCCAAGCGCAATGATGGCGCCCATGCTCAGGTATTTCGACGGGCTACCCTTGAGGATGTCGTACCCGATGCGCGGATGCGTCTTCATCACGCCGTCCTCTTCAGGCGTCAGCGGTCCCTCCTTGAGCAGGATGGCGTCGGGAATCCCGATCTTGCCGATGTCGTGCATGGGCGCCGCAACCTCCAGCACGTGCACGGTTTCGGGAGCGAGGCCGAGGTTGGAACCAATCAAGGCTGAATAGCGAGCCATCCGCGCCAAGTGGTTGGCAGTGGTGCGATCCCTGAACTCGCCGGCCTTGGCCAGCTTGGAAAGTGTTTCGAGCTCGCGTTCGTGGATCTCCGCAACGGACTTGTCCACCTGGTACTGCAGCACTCGCGCCTGGTCCGAAAGCACGATCTTGTGCCTACGCAGCTCCAACAGGTTGGCGCAGCGCGCTCGCGTTTCATGTTCGTCGAGCGGTTTGATCAAGAAGTCTGTGGCGCCCGCCTCGAGCGCCTGATAGCGCACACGGCGGTCGTCGACCACCGTGATCACCACGATCGGCACATCGACACAGTGCGGCAACGCGCGCAGCTGTCGCACGAGCTGCACGCCATCGAACTCGGGCAGCTTGTAGTCGGTGAGGATCATGTCGACCCGGTTGCTGCGCGCGTATTCCAGCGCGCGGCTCGGTGTGTCGAACAGCTCGAGGTTGAGCTTGCCGTCGATCTGCCGGACGATCTCGGCCAACAGCAGTCGGCTGCTGAACAGGTCATCGATGATCACGACGGTGTTGCGCTGGGCCCTGGCGAGCGCCAGTTCCGAAATAACGCCCGGCTTGCCGGGGGCACGCTGCTGTGCCGTGCTCATGCTGAAAGTCCTTGCGAAACAATGCGTGGGCCTGCGCCGAAGCAACTATTATGCCGTGCACGATACGCTGTCTGGCTTCGAAGGGCCGGGCGGAGAAGGTCAGGCGCGGCCGATTGCGGGAGCGCCGCCGATCCCGCGACGGGAATCGCGTCGCGAGAATCCGCCTGGCTGGCGGCCTTTTCGGCCGCCCGCAGAGGGGAGAAATGGTCGGGGCGATGTGATTCGAACACACGACCCCCTGCACCCCATGCAGGTGCGCTACCAGACTGCGCTACGCCCCGACGGTTGGTCATGGATTGTACCGGCATTCAGCTATTCGGACCCAGGAGCTCCCGGATCTCCTCGATCGCCTGCCGGAGCTGGGCAGGAGAGAGTGACGCCGCCGGGCCGTCGGACGCGCGGGAGCTGCGCTGTTCGGCGTCCCGGAACATGGGCTGGCCCAAGGCCTCCGACTCGAGGCGGTGCCGCGCCCCATTGATCGTAAACCCCTGCTCGTAGAGGAGGTCGCGGATGCGTCGAATGAGGAGCACCTCGTGGTGCTGGTAGTAGCGCCGATTGCCGCGGCGCTTGACCGGTTTGAGTTGCGTGAATTCCTGCTCCCAGTAGCGGAGCACGTGCGGTTTGACTGCGCACAGGTCGCTGACCTCGCCGATGGTGAAGTATCGCTTGGCGGGGATCGGCGGCAGCTCGGCCTTAGTCAGCCTGTGTTCGGCCATGGTTGGCGGCGGCCTCGACCATCGCCTTGAGCTTCTGGCTCGCGTGGAAGGTAACGACGCGCCTCGCGGTGATCGGAATCTCTTCGCCGGTCTTCGGGTTCCGCCCTGGGCGCTGAGGTTTCTCGCGCAGCTGGAAGTTGCCGAAGCCGGAGAGCTTCACGCTATCGCCCGACTCGAGCGCGGTGCGCACTTCCTCAAAGAATCGCTCGACCATGTCCTTTGCTTCGCGTTTGTTCAAGCCAAGCTGCTCGAAGAGCAGATCGGCGAGTTCGGCTTTTGTTAGCGTCATTGGCGATCCCCGGAATCCCTACTGGCGCAACGAGCCACCGAATCGATCTTCGATAATTCGCAACAGATCCGCTAAAGCGGCGTCGATTTCGGCGTCCGTTAAAGTACGTGCAGTATCTTGCATAAGCACCAGAATTGCAAGGCTTTTTTTATCTGGGCCTACAGTTTGGCCCCGATATAGGTCGAAAAGGGCCACTTTGTCGACCGGCGGCGGCTTAGCGGCGACGAGTGCGTCGAGCACCGCCTGCACCGGGATGTCCTTGTCGATGACCACCGCGAGATCCCGCCTGGCGACCGGCAGCTTGGACGCTGGCCGCGCCCGCGGGAACGGCAGCACGGCAAGGCACTCCAGGCTCAGTTCAAAGGCAACTGGGGCCGTGGGCAGCTCGAATACCGGCAGGAGGCGGGGATGCAACTCGCCGATCCAGCCGGCCGGCTCGCCTTCGACTAGCACGCGCGCGGATCGGCCGGGCCGGAGCGCCGGGTGGGGTGCGGCCTCCGTGGTCACCCGCAGCGGCAGCGCGAGCGCCTCGATATCTCCCTTGACGTCGAAGAAATCGACGGCGCGCTTCGCTTCTCCCCACTGCTCCGGCGCGGCTGGGCCGTACGCGAGCCCACCGATGCGCAGCGGTTGCTCGTAACCGTCGGCGGAACGCGTGAAGCAGCGCCCGACCTCGAAGATGCGGATACGGTCCAGCTTTCGGCTGACGTTCGTGCGGAGCGTGTCGAGCAGTCCGCCGAGCAGCGTTGTGCGCATCACGTCGAGGTGGCTCGCGATCGGATTGAGCACCTTGACGGGAGGCGGGTCGTTGCCAAGTGCAGTTTCCCAGCTCGAGCTCACGAAGCTAAAGGTGATGACCTCCTGATAGTCGCGGTCAACGAGCCGAGCACGCAGCGCTGCGGCCGGGCGAAGCTCCTCGCGGTCCGGCAGAAATGCCTGCGGACGAGCGGGTCGCGCGGCAGGGATGTTCTCGTAACCGTGGAGGCGCGCTACCTCTTCGATGAAATCCTCTTCGATCGCGAGATCGAAGCGGAACGAAGGTGGCGTGCAGACGAAGCTCGCGCCGGTCTGCTTCGGTTTGAGACCGAGGCGAGTGAAGATCTTCTTTATGATCGCCGCCGGAACGCGCACGCCGAGCAGCCGTTCGACGCGGCCCACGCGAACGCGCACCGGTTTGCGCGCGGGCAGCTTGCCGCGCACGTCGATGGGCGGTCCGGCGCGGCCTCCGCAGATCTCGACGATGAGCTCCGAGGCGCGCTCCACCGCGGCCGGCGCATTGGCGAAATCGACGCCTCGCTCGAAGCGATAGCCTGCGTCCGTGACAAAGCCGAGCCGGCGCGCCTTGCCCTGGATAACGGCGGAATTCCAGAACGCGCCCTCGAGGAACACAGTGGTCGTCGTGTCCGCGATGCCGCTGTGCTCGCCGCCCATGATTCCGGCCAGCCCCAGCGGCTTCCTCTCGTCTGCGACGAGCAGGAGATCCGGATCGAGGGCCAGAGTCTGACCGTTGAGCAGCGTGAGCTTCTCGCCCTTGTGGGGAAAGCGCACGACGATGTCGCCCTCAAGGCGCGCGTCGTCGTACGCGTGCAGCGGCTGCCCCAGCTCGAGCATCACGTAGTTGGTCACGTCGACCACCGCCGAAATGCAGCGAATGCCTGACCGCTCGATGCGCCGGCGCATCCACTCCGGTGTTGGCGCCTTCGGGTCGATGCCCTCGATCACGCGGGCGCAGAAGCGCGGGCAGGCCGTGCTGTCCTCCACGCGCACGCGCCGCAGGCGTTTGCTCCTCGTCGGCACCTTAGCAAGCGGTGGAGGCGTGAGCTTCGCACCCGTGATCGCGGCCACCTCGCGCGCCACCCCAAGGATTGACAAGCAGTCCGCGCGATTGGGCGTGAGCTTCAGCGTGAGGAGGGCGTCGTCGAGGTCGAGCGCCGCGCGCAGGTCCTTACCGGGCCTGAGTGCCGAGTCTAGCGCGAGCAGCCCCGACGCGTCCTCCGAGAGCCCGAGCTCCTTCGCCGAGCAGAGCATCCCCTGCGAAGCGACGCCGCGCACGCTCGTCGCTTTGATCTCGACTGCGCCGGGAAGCTTCGCGCCCACGAGAGCGCAGGCGGTTGTCATGCCGGCAACGACATTGGGCGCCCCGCAGACGACGCCGAGCGGAGATCCCTGACCGGCGTCGACGGTGCACACGGTGAGCCGGTCGGCGTTCGGGTGACGTGCGACCTCGAGCACACGCGCAACGACCACACCCGAGAACGGCGGGGCGGCTGGCGTGCGCTCCTCGACTTCGAGGCCAGCCATGGTGAGACGGTGCGCGAGCGCAGCGCTGTCGAGCGGCGGGTCGACAAGTGTGCGCAGCCAGTGCTCGGAGAATTTCATTTCTAGGCGAACTGGCGCAGGAAGCGAAGATCGTTTTCGAAGAACAGGCGCAGGTCGTCCACGCCGTAGCGAAGCATCGCCAGCCGGTCGATTCCCGTGCCAAAAGCGAAGCCCTGGTAGCGCTCGGGATCGATGCCCACCGCGCGCAGCACGTTCGGGTGCACCTGACCGGCGCCCGAGATCTCCAGCCAGCCGTCGCCGAAGCCCATGTCGATCTCGGCGGACGGCTCGGTGAAAGGGAAGAACGATGGACGGAAGCGCACTTGGAGATCGTCGCGCTCGAAGAGGCGGCGCAGGAAATCGGTGAACACGCCCTTGAGGTCGGCGAAGGTCACCCGCTCGTCGATCCACAAGCCTTCAACCTGGTGAAACATGGGGGAGTGCGTTGCATCGCTGTCGACGCGATAGACACGTCCCGGCGCGATGATTTTGATCGGCGGCGCGTGCGTTTCCATGTAGCGCACCTGGATCGGAGAGGTGTGGGTGCGCAGGACCATTCCGCCGTCGACGTAGAACGTGTCTTGCATCGAGCGTGCGGGATGGTCTTCCGGTGTGTTCAGGGCCGTGAAATTGTGGAAGTCGTCCTCGATCTCGGGCCCGTCGGCCACGGTGAACCCCATCGAGTGAAAGATCGTCTCTATCCGCTGCAGCGTGCGCGTGATCGGATGCAGACCGCCCACGGTGCTGCCGCGACCGGGCAGTGACACGTCGAGCGCGTCCGCCGCGAGCTGTTCCTCGAGCTTCGCGGCGGCGAGCTCGCCCCGCCGCCGCTCGAGTGCGGCCTCGAGTCGCGCCTTGGCTTCGTTGATGCGTGCCCCGGCGGCTGGGCGCTCGGCCGCCGGAAGCCGCCCCAGCGACTTCAGCAGCTCGCCGAGGCTCCCGCTCTTCCCGAGGTATCTCGCTTTGGCGTTCTCGAGGGCAGCCGCGTCACGGCACGCGTTGAACTCGGCGATCGCTGTGAACAAGATGGAGTCGAGCTGTTCCATGGGGCGAGCAGCGAGAGTGACGGACAAAGAAAAAAGGGAGGCGCTAATGGCCTCCCTCGTTGCTTTCCTAAGCTCAGGCCAGAGAGGCTTTGGCCTGCTCTGCGATCTTGCTAAACGCCGGCTTGTCGTTGACCGCCAGGTCCGCCAGCACCTTGCGATCGATGTCGATCGATGCCTTCTTCAGTCCGTTCATGAAGGCGCTGTAGCTCATTCCCATCTCGCGCACCGCGGCGTTGATGCGCGCAATCCACAGCGCGCGGAACTCTCGCTTCTTGGTGCGGCGGTCGCGATACTGGTACTGGCCGGCCTTCATCACCGCCTGTTTGGCAATCTTGTAAACGTTGCGACGCCGGCCGCGATATCCCTTCGACTTTGCGAGAACTTTCTTGTGCCGCGCCCTGGCGGTCACGCCTCGTTTTACTCTCGGCATGGCGATTCCCCGTCAGGCGTACGGCAGCATGGCCTTGACCGAGTCCGCATTGGTGCGGTGAACGCCGGTCGCGCCGCGCAGCTGTCGCTTGCTCTTGGTGGTCTTCTTGGTGAGGATGTGGCGCTTGAACGCCTGCGAGCGCTTGACGCTGCCACTTCCGCGCACGCGGAAGCGCTTCTTCGCGCCGCTCTTGGTTTTCATCTTGGGCATGACTTACCGTTCCTTATTTGCTGCCCACGGCGGTGCTCTCCGGAGGAGAGGCTTTCTGCGCCTTCTTGGCTGACGCCTGACCGGCCTCGGGCTTGTTCGGGTGATGCTTTACTGCTGCCTTCTTCGGGGCAAGCAGCATCACCATTTGCCGGCCCTCGAGTTTTGGAAACTGTTCGACGATGCTGTGGGGCTCGAGATCGCCGCGAATGCGTTCGAGCAGCCTGACGCCGAATTCCTGATGCGCCATCTCGCGGCCTCGAAAGCGTAGCGTGACCTTTGCCTTGTCTCCTTCGCCGAGGAAGCGGATCAGGTTCCGCAGCTTGATCTTGTAGTCGCCCTCGTCGGTTCCCGGGCGGAACTTCACTTCCTTGACCTGAATCTGCTTCAGCTTGAGCTTGGCTTCGTGCGCGCGCTTCGCTTCCCGGTATTTGAACTTGCCGAAATCCATGATCCGGCAAACCGGCGGCTTCGCGAGCGGCGCGATTTCTACGAGATCCAGCTCCGCCGCTTCCGCGCGCGCCAGCGCGTCCGCAATCGACACGATGCCAATCTGCTCACCTTCCTGACCAACCAGGCGAACCTCCGGAGAGTTGATCTCGCCGTTGATTCGCTGCGCTCGTTCCTGGGCTATTGTGCTCTCCTGCAGTTGAGAAAAAACCGGCCGTGCCCCGCCGCTCTCGCCGGGACGCTGACGCTCATCAGCGCTTCGCTGCCGCCTCGGAACGGAGGCGGGAAACGAAAGCATCCAGGGGCATCGCCCCTAGATCCTCGCCGGTGCGGGTACGCACGGCCACCTGTCGCGCCTGCAGTTCCTTGTCGCCCAGAATCAGCTGGTACGGCAGCTTCTGCAGGCTATGTTCGCGAATCTTATAGGTTATTTTCTCGTTGCGCAAATCCGTCGCGACCCGAAATCCTGCCTTCCGGAGCTGTAGCGCCACGTCTTCCGCGTAGGCTGCCTGCCTGTCGGTGATCGTCAGCACAGCGACCTGCAGCGGGGACAGCCAAAGCGGCAGCGCGCCCGCGTAGTGTTCGATCAGGATGCCGATGAAGCGTTCCAGCGATCCGACGATCGCCCGATGGAGCATCACAGGGATCTTCCGCGTGTTGTCCTCGGCGACGTACTCGGCGCCCAGTCGCTCCGGCATCATGAAATCGACCTGCATGGTGCCGCAGGTCCACACGCGCCCGAGCGAGTCCTTGAAGTTGTAGTCGATCTTTGGCCCGTAGAAGGCCCCATCGCCCGGCAGTTCGGTCCAATCCTTGCCCGAGGCCCTGAGCGCGCCGCGCAGCGCTGCCTCGGCCCGGTCCCAGACCGCGTCCGAGCCGATCCGCTTCTCGGGTCGCAGTGCTAGCCGCAGCGATATGTCCTCGAAGCCAAAGTCCTTGTAGACCGATAGCGCGAGCTTGTTGAACGCGGTGACCTCTGACTCGATCTGCTCGGGCGTGCAGAAAATGTGTCCGTCGTCCTGCACGAAAGCGCGCACGCGCATGATCCCGTGGAGTGCCCCGGAGGCTTCGTTGCGATGGCAGAAGCCGAACTCGCCATAGCGCAGCGGCAGGTCGCGGTAGCTGCGCAGGTCCGAGTTGAATATCTGGACGTGCCCCGGGCAGTTCATCGGCTTGACCGCGTAGAGGCGTTTCTCCGACTCCGTGGTGAACATGTTCTCCTTGTAGTTCTCCCAGTGGCCGGAACGCTCCCACAGCGAGCGGTCGAGGATCATCGGGGCGCGCACTTCCTGATAGCCGTTGTTCTGATAGACCTTGCGCATGTACTGCTCGACCTGCTGCCAGAGCGTCCAACCCTTGGGATGCCAGAAGATCATCCCCGGCGCCTCGTCCTGCTGGTGGAAGAGGTCGAGCTGGCGTCCCAGCTTGCGATGGTCGCGCTTCTCGGCCTCCTCCAGCCGGTGCAGATAGAGGTCGAGGTCTTCCTTCTTCGCCCAGGCGGTGCCGTAGATCCGCTGCAGCATCTCGTTGCGGGAATCGCCGCGCCAGTAGGCGCCGGCGAGCTTGGTGAGC
>DASVFM010000096.1:0-5358 GCA_036380055.1 Casimicrobiaceae bacterium | reverse complement strand
CATCGTCCCCGCAAGCTCGCAGACAAACCTCAACAGCGGCGCGGTTGACCTCTCCTGCACGGACGTCGTGGTCGCCGGGACGCTCAACGTGGATGCAGGCGCGCTGAGGAACGTGCGCAACTTCACGATCCAGCCGGGCGGCGTCGTCAACGGCGGCTCGGGAGTGATCGAGGTCGGCGGCAACTGGAGCAACGGCGCGAGCTTCGTCGCTGGAACGAGCACGGTGAATTTCCGCGACCTCTGCGGAGCCGGGCCGGCGACGATCAGCGGGAATACGACGTTCTCCGCCGTCAGCTTCGTGTCGGCGATCGGCAAGGTCTACATCTTCGCGATTGGCTCAACACAAACGATAACGTCACTGCTCGAAATTGCGGGCACCCAGGCGAAGCCCATCCAGTTCAAGAGCTCGTCGTCCGGACAGGTCGCGTTCATCAACCTGCTTACCGGAGGCAAGCAGCAGATCCAGCACGTCGGCGTGACCGACGTCTGGGCAACCGGCCAACACCTGGCGCCCTTGCTCACCAATGAAGGCGGAGGCGGCAACGCTCGCAATTGGTTCGGCGGTGGCGGCGGTGGCGGCGGGGGCGGTGGTGGTGGGCAAATCGTGCCGGTACCAACGATCGATATAGCCGCTCTCATCGCGCTGGCGATGCTGCTCGCTGCGAGCGGATTCTGGTTCGTAAGACGGGCGACACCGCGTCGCCGACAAGCAGTTCGGATGCGCGCGGCTCAAGCGTGCAATGAGGACACACCATGAAGACAAGACACTTCAGAAAGCGGCCCCTTGCCATCGCACTCGCAACCGTGATGGCGCTGAGCTCTCAGCGCTTGCTCGCGGCCGACGTCCAAGTGCTCACGCCGCCAGGCGGAGGCTTCGCGGTTCGCGACAACGGCGGCACGAATCTGCGGCTGTTCGTGGACGGGTCGACCGGCCAGGTGACGATCCCATTTCTCACGACGGCCCTCACGCAGCCGAACTTCGTGTGCTTTCAGACGGGAACGGGTCTTCTTGGTCAATGTTCCGCAGGCGGGGGCGCCGGCGCGACAGGCGCGACAGGCGCGACAGGCGCGACAGGGGCAACAGGCGCAACCGGCGCCACAGGTGCGGCCGGCACGGGAGGCACGGGAGCCACAGGCGCAGCGGGTGCAACAGGCGCGACCGGTGCAACAGGTGCGATAGGTGCGACCGGCGCAGGCACGACAGGTGCAGCCGGGCCAACCGGAGCGACTGGCGCTGTTGGGGCGACCGGAGTGGCCGGGGCGACCGGCGCAGTCGGCGCGACAGGTACGACGGGGTCAGCAGGTCTCCCAGGGGCGATGGGGACCACAGGGGCAACGGGCGCAGCAGGCAGCGCTGGTGCCGCTGGAGCA
Source organism: Casimicrobiaceae bacterium (assembly GCA_036380055.1). Taxonomy (GTDB): domain Bacteria; phylum Pseudomonadota; class Gammaproteobacteria; order Burkholderiales; family Casimicrobiaceae; genus PALSA-1003. The sequence goes on along the minus strand of DASVFM010000096.1, from coordinate 3,987 downwards.
ACCGGCTCGACCGGTGCAGATGGCTTCAGTGTGCTGAACGGGACTATCCCTCCTGCGCCGGCACTTGGCATTGACGGCGATTTTTACATCGACACCACGTCCGATGCGATCTATGGGCCGAAGACAGGCGGCGCGTGGGGTTCGCCCACGTCGCTCGTCGGTCCAGCAGGAGCGACCGGGAGCGCTGGTGCAACCGGCGCCGCTGGCTCGACAGGTGCGGCTGGGTCGACCGGTGCCGCAGGAGCAACTGGCGCTGCAGGTTCGACCGGCACACCAGGTGTAACCGGTGTGACCGGCGCAGTGGGAACAACGGGCGCGACAGGCGCCGTTGGAGCAACGGGCATCGCGGGTGCGACGGGTGTTGCTGGTACTACGGGCGTTGCAGGCACGACGGGCGCAACGGGTTCAGCGGGGGCCACTGGTGCGGCAGGCGCAACCGGCGCCGCGGGTGCAACTGGGTCTGCGGGTGCCGCTGGCGTAACAGGTGCGACGGGTGCCGCAGGTGCGACGGGGACAGCGGGCGTTACTGGTGCAACAGGCTCAGCCGGCGCAGCAGGCGTAACAGGTGCAACAGGTTCGGCCGGCGCCGCTGGCGCGACCGGTGCCACGGGCTCGGCGGGCGCAGCAGGCGTGACAGGCGCGACCGGTTCCGCAGGTGCCGCTGGTGCAACAGGCTCGACCGGTGCAGCGGGCGCAACGGGTTCTGCGGGTGCAGCAGGTGCGACCGGTGCCACAGGCTCTGCAGGTGCTGCGGGTGCAACGGGCGCGACAGGCTCCGCAGGCACCGCTGGCGCAACAGGTGCAACAGGTTCTGCAGGTGCTGCGGGCGCGACAGGTTCAACGGGTGCAGCAGGAGCAACCGGTTCGACAGGCTCGGCGGGGAGCGCCGGTGCGACTGGCGCAACCGGCGCCGGAGCAACTGGAGCAACCGGCTCCACAGGCGTTGCAGGGGCAACTGGCGCAACGGGATCGACGGGAGGTGCCGGTGCAACCGGTGCCACCGGGGCAACGGGTGTCGGCACCGTAGGTCCCGCGGGCGTCACTGGAGCCACCGGCGGGACAGGGGCAACCGGGGTGACCGGTGCTGGCGCGACCGGCGCGACTGGCGCGACTGGCGCGACTGGCTCGAGCGGCTTCACTTCCGCGGCGCCGGTGACCTCCGTCATCGCGAACTACACGATGGACCCGAGCACCGACTTCGTGATTCTCTGCAATGCCACGGGTAAGGGCACTGTCACCGTCACGCTTCCAACGGTATCAATCAGCACTGGGCGCATGGTTGTCGTGAAGCAGGTGAACAACCTCAGCGGGAGCTCGGACCATTGCATCGTTACGCCCGTTGGAATCGCAGGTGCTACCGGCTCGATCACACTTGATGCGCCAAGCCTCACGTCGACGAACACGTACAGTTCGTTCTGGTTCATCTTCGACGGCACCAGGTGGTGGGCGGTATCGGCCGGTCCGTAATAGACACGCAGCTCGAGCGCGAGGGTCTGCTCCGACCTCGCGCTCGCCGGCGCCTTCCGTGTATCCGTTCGGCGCAACGGAGCTGTCGCGAGCCGGGGCCGCGGATTTGATAATCTCTCCCGGATGCCCGCCTGCCCGATTTGCAGCGCACCGGTAAGCGCGCGCTTCCGCGACAGTCCATACTGGGCCTGCCCTAGTTGCGACTGCTGGTTCCAGTCGCCGCTCCCTTCGAAGGTATACGAGGCCACGCACGAAAAAGACGAGCACGGCGGTTTCACCGGCCACCTCATGTCGGATCACGACAAGGCGGTGAACCGCGCTCTCGCCGAACATCTCTTCGCGACCTGCCTGCAGAGTAAACCGGCGCGCACACTCGACATCGGCTCGAAGTATCCCTATCTCGCGCACTGCCTGCGCAATCTGGGTTGCGAGGCCTTTGGCCTCGACAACATAGAGATCGTGCCGGAGTACGCACGGGCGCTCGGTGTGCCGATGTTGATGGCTGACTTCGAAGCGATCTCCGAGGCGCAGATCCGGGAGTGGACTGCGACCGAGCGCTTCGCTTTGATCACGCTCGTGCACTTGTTCGAGCATATGTACGATCCGCTTGCGGCGCTCGGTAAGCTGCGCCGGCTCGTCGCCGATGACGGTCGCGTATTCATCCGCCTGCCGGACCACGGCGTCGCGGGCTTCGAGCGCGATCTGACTGCCGGGCACTACACCATCCATCCGTATTTCCACGCACTGCCGAGCCTGCTCGAACTGCTCGTGCAGGGCCGCAACCTCTTCGTCATCGAGTCGACATCTACACTCGACGGAGCGGGACAGCGCGATGTCGTGCTGCGCCCGCTCTCGCGCAAGCCCGTCGTGCTCGCCGGGCTCATCGTGAAGAACGAGGAGCGGGATCTGCCGCGCTGCCTCACTTCGATCGAAGCAGTCGTGGATGGCGTGGTCGTCGTCGATACGGGATCGACCGATCGAACGCTCGAGGTAGCGGGCAGTACCATCGCCAAGCCCGTTTATGCGCAGACCTACACGGCCGCGTCGCGCCAGGACGAGAGCGGCGACTGGAAGCTGTGGGACTTCGGCAAGGCGCGCAACGTGTTCGTCGAAGAGATCGAGCGCCGCGGCGCCGACTGGGCGCTGTGGATGGATGCCGATGACGAGCTGCTGACGCCCGCCAATCTGCGTCGCGCCGTGTACTGGGACGCGTTCGACGTCTACGGCTTGCAGATCGAAAGCGCCGGGCAGCGCTGGGTGCACCACCGTCTCTGGCGCACCGGTCGCGGCATTCGCTTCGAAGGCCGCTGCCACGAGTATCCGACGATCGGCGGGCACCCTGCGCTCACGCTTGCCGACAGTGTGATCCGGCACGACGCCGCGCCCGGCAGCGGCGAGAGCGCGAACGCGCGCAACCTGCGCATCCTCGCCGAGGAGTGCGCCGAGGCGCCGACGCCGCGCAGCACGTTCTATCTCGCGAACACGCACAAGGACGCGGGCCGCTGGCGCGAGGCGATCGACTGGTACGCGCGGCGCATCGCGTTCGGCGAGGGATTTCGTGACGAGTGGCTCTTCGCGTATCTCTACAAGGCGCGTTGCGAACGCACGGCGGGCGATCCGGCCGCCGCGGAACGAACCCTGCTCGAAGCGGCGAGCCGCGACCGCGGCTGGGCCGAGTTTTGGATGGAGCTCGCCTACATCGCTTACGACCAGAAGCGCTACGCCCAAGCGATCGGCTACGCGCTGCAGGCGACCGGCGCGCCCATTCCCGCGACGCAGCTTTGGCGCGAGACGAACAAGTACACCGATCAGCCGGCGCGGCTCATTTCCTGGTGCCACGAGCATCTCGGTGATCAAGCCCAGGCGCTCACGTGGGCGCTGCGAGCGCGCGACCGTATCGCCGCAGCCGATCCAGAGTGGGACTCTCGCATCGCGCGGCTTGCCGCGCGCCCTCGCTCGGGCGCCGTGCCGGTTGCGCCCAGGCTGGCGCTGCACCGGCCGGGAGCGATCGGCGACATCATGATGACGCTCAACCTCGTGCCTTTGCTCAAGCGGGCGCATCCGGGCCTCGCGATCCACTACGCCTGCGATCCTGCGCTCGGGCGCGCCCTGGCCGAGCTCATGCAAGCAGCGGGCGTCGACGTGATCGAGGATTGCACGGACTTTGCCGCGCGAGCGGGCGCTTACCAGCGAAGCTTCAACCTGGTGGGCTATCCTCTCGCGGAAGGGTATCCCGAACGTCCGATGCGAAGGCATCTGCTCGAGTATTTCGCAGCCGAGATGCAATTGACGCCGGGCGAATGGCCGGCGCTGCGCCTGCCCCGCCCGCCGCGACCGGCAGGTCTCCCGCAGCGATACGCGACCTTGCAGGCGAAATCGGGCTGGTCCGTCTACAAGAACTGGCCGCTCGAGCGCTGGTCCGCTGTCCTTCGCGCCTGCAAGGACATTCCGGTGGTGCAGATCGGAACTGCGGACGAGCCGTTTGTTTCGGGCGCGCGGCATGACTACATGGGCGCGCCG
>DASVFM010000095.1:0-3954 GCA_036380055.1 Casimicrobiaceae bacterium | reverse complement strand
TGCACAAGGTTCGCCTGCTTCAATCCGGGAATCGCGTGGGATGCGAGGTCGTCGGCCCGAATCGCACGACCCGTTGGTGGTTCGAGCCGGGTCGAAACCGCGCGGAGATCGAAGTCGTCGGCGGGGCGGACAGTCATCACTATCAGGTCAACGGCCCGGAGAATCCGCCACCTGCGGATCCAAGCTATCTCGCCCTGGTGAGACGGCTGTTCGGCGGGCAGTGATGGGTGGCGTCGAGGCGCAGCGCCGCTTGCCTGCACGCCGAGAACCCCGAGCCGGGCAGCGAGAGGCATTGCCGATTCGCACGAGTTTCCGTAAGTTTCGGGCTGTGCAGCTTCCGGCAATGACCGACTTGGGCGCATGTCGCCCCGCTTGCCCCTGCTCCGTCCTCGGCTACCCGCAGAACGACTACCCCGAACTCCGATGAGCGGCCTGACGCATCTCCAGCGACTCGAAGCAGAGGCGATCGACATCATGCGCGAGGCCGTGGCGCAGGCCGAGAAGCCGGTGATGCTCTACTCGATCGGCAAGGACAGCTCGGTGATGCTGCAGCTCGCGCTCAAGGCGTTCTACCCGGCCAAGCCGCCGTTTCCACTGCTGCACGTCGACACGACCTGGAAGTTCCGCGACATGTACGCCTTCCGCGACCTGCGGGCGCGCGAGGTCGGCATGGATTTGATCGTCCACGTGAACCCGGAAGCCCAGCGCCTCGGAATCAACCCGTTCACGCACGGCTCGGCGGTGCACACCGATGTCTGGAAAACGCAGGGCCTCAGGCAGGCGCTCGACAAGTACGGCTTCGACCTCGCCTTCGGTGGCGCCCGTCGCGACGAGGAGAAATCGCGCGCAAAGGAGCGCATCTTCTCCTTCCGCTCGGCGCAGCACCGTTGGGATCCGAAGATGCAGCGGCCCGAGCTGTGGCGCCTGTACAACGCGCGCAAGAACAAGGGCGAGAGCATGCGCGTGTTTCCGCTGTCGAACTGGACCGAGCTCGACGTCTGGGAATACATCTATCTCGAGAAGATACCGATCGTTCCGCTCTACTTCGCGAAGAAGCGGCCGGTGGTCCTCCGCGACGGAACACTGATCATGGTCGACGACGAGCGGATCCCGCTCTCCCCCGGCGAGACACCGATGCTCAAGAGCGTGCGCTTTCGCACGCTCGGCTGCTACCCGCTTACCGGAGCGATCGAAAGCGAGGCCGGCACGCTTGCGGGAATCATCGAGGAGATGCTTCGCGCGACGACCTCCGAGCGGCAGGGGCGCGTCATCGACTTCGATTCGTCGGGCTCGATGGAGAAGAAGAAGCAGGAGGGCTACTTCTGATGACGCGCGCGGTCGACCCGGGCATGAGCGACCTCGATACCTACCTCGCCGCGCACGCGAGCAGGACGCTGCTGCGCTTCCTCACCTGCGGCAGCGTGGACGACGGCAAGAGCACCTTGATCGGCCGGCTCTTGTACGAGTCGAAGCTCCTCTACGACGATCAGCTCGCGGCGCTCGAGGCCGAGTCGAAGCGGCTCGGCGCGGCCGACGGCGAGCTCGACTTTGCGCTGCTGCTCGACGGCCTTGCGGCCGAGCGCGAGCAAGGCATCACCATCGACGTAGCGTACCGCTACTTCTCGACCGACAAGCGGAAGTTCATCGTCGCCGATACGCCGGGGCACGAGCAGTACACCCGCAATATGGTCACCGGCGCCTCGACGGCCGACGCGGCGGTTATCCTGATCGACGCCCGCAAAGGCATCCTCGTGCAGACGCGGCGGCACAGCTACCTTGTGGCGCTGCTCGGCATCCGCCACGTGGCGCTCGCGATCAACAAGCTCGATCTCATCGACTATTCGCAGGCGGTGTTCGACCGCATCGAGGCGGAGTACCGGGAGTTCGCGTCGTCCATCGGACTCGCCGACGTCGTCTGCATCCCGCTGTCGGCCAAGAAGGGCGACAACGTCACGGCGCCGAGCGCGAACACGCCGTGGTACCGGGGCCCCGCCCTGCTTGGGTTTCTGGAGACGGTGGCAGTCGAGAGCGATGCGGAGAGCGGGCCGCTGCGCATGCCGGTGCAATGGGTGAACCGCCCGGACCAGCACTTCCGCGGCTTCTCGGGGCGGATCGTCGGCGGGAGCGTGCGCCAGGGCGACAGGGTGCGCGTTCTGCCTTCGGGCCGGGAGAGCACGGTCGCCCGCATCGTCACCGGCGACGGAGACGTCGAGCGCGCGGTCGCAGGGCAATCGATCACGCTCACGCTCGGCGACGAGATCGACATCAGCCGCGGCGATCTCATCTGCAGGACCGATTCGCCGGCAAGCGTCGCCGACCAGTTCGAAGCCACCCTGGTCTGGATGAACGAGGAGGAAATGCTCCCCGGCCGGCCGTACCTGCTCAGGATCGGCGCCAAGACCGTCGGCGTGACCGTCGCTCCGCCGAAGTACAAGGTCAACGTCAACTCGCTCGAGCACCTCGCCGCGAAGACGCTGCACCTGAACGAGATCGGCGTGTGCAATCTCAATCTCGACCAGACGATCGCCTTCGATCCCTACCAGGCCAACCGCGACACGGGCGGTTTCATCCTGATCGACCGTATCTCCAACGAGACGATCGGTGCCGGCCTCCTGCACTTCGCCTTGCGCCGGTCGCAGAATATTCACTGGCAGGCGATCGAGGTCAACAAGGAAGCACATGCGCGTCTCAAGGGACACGGGCCCTGCGTCGTCTGGTTCACGGGCCTCTCGGGCGCCGGCAAGTCGACGATCGCCAACCTGGTCGAGAAGAAACTCCATGCGTTGGGGCGCCACACGTACCTGCTCGACGGCGACAACGTGCGCCACGGCCTCAACAAGGATCTCGGCTTTACCGAAGCGGACCGCGTGGAAAACATCCGCCGTGTAGCCGAGGTGGCGAGGCTCATGGTCGACGCGGGGCTGATCGTGCTCGTTTCGTTCATCTCGCCGTTCCGCGCCGAACGCCGCATGGCGCGCGCGCTGGTCAAGGATGGAGAGTTCTGCGAAGTCTTCGTCGATGCGCCGCTCGAGGTGGCCGAGGCGCGCGATCCGAAGGGCCTGTACAAGAAAGCGCGCCGCGGCGAGCTGCAGAACTTCACCGGAATCGACTCGCCGTACGAGGCGCCGGAGCACGCCGAAGTGAGAATCGACACGACGCGCGCGGCGGCAGATCAGGCGGCCGAGCAGATCGTCGCGCGGCTGCGCAGCATGGGGGTTCTCGATCCCCTGTAGCGATCCAGGCGTCGGGGCATTTCAGCGCCTCACGCGGATGTGCAGTACGGGCTATCGAGCACAGCAATCGTGCAATTGGCCGGCGGGATAGCGCTCCCGTCAGGGTTGGGGCGGTCTCAGAGCGCAAAAGGTGTCGCCTGCCCCGGACGTCTGGTAACCTTCGCGGGTCGGTGTTAGGACGATTCCGGACCGCCTCCGGGCGGGCAACCACTCCGATCGACAGCCATTTCGGATGAATGGCGCAACCCGCGCTACCGTTTAGGGCACTTCATGCGGATCGCATAGGCCGGGCCGGAGCACGGCCGGAGTTCCTGCCGGAGTCGCAACGCGCCAACCGCCGGCGGCTTCGCGTATTCCTCGGAACGCTGCTCGCGGCTCTGGTGATAAGCATCGCATTCACCTGGTCGCGTCCCGCAGAGTATCGCGCTTCGACCGATGTCGCGATCACGCCGGGAAGCACCTCGGCTGCACCGGCTACGGCAACGGCCCAGAATCCCGAAGCGGCACGCGAGCCGTTTCTGACCGAGGTCCAGGTGATCACGAGCCGCCCCGTGCTCGATGAGGCCGCGAAACGGCTCAAGCAGGGAGGCTACGATCTCTCGGCATTCGGCCCCGACCCGATCGCCTCCATGCAGGCGCATCTCGAGGCCGTGCCGGTAAGCGGCACGAACGTGGTCGAGCTGATCGCCACCGGCGAGCGCGCCGAGCTGCTGGCCCCCCT
>DASVFM010000094.1:0-38039 GCA_036380055.1 Casimicrobiaceae bacterium | reverse complement strand
CCATTCGCGGCGGGTTGAGCCTTGACGACATCGCGCACGTCACAGTCTACGCCTTCAAGATCCTCGATCTGTTTCTGATCGGAACCATTCTCTACATCGTGGCCATCGGCCTGGCGGCGTTGTTCTTGGACGGCGAGGCGGCGTTGCCGCGATGGTTCAAGGTCCACGAGGTCCAGGACCTGAAGGAGGTGCTCACGCAGGCGGCGGTGGTCGCGCTGCTCGTCGCCTTCCTCGGCGATGTGCTCGAATGGGAGCAGGGGTCCGACATTGCGTACGTCGGCGGCGGCATCGCAGTAGTGATAGCCGCGCTGGCCTATCTTCTGCGGGCAACGCGCGGGGACCGAAGTCCCTGAAGTCCGCGCGGGCGGGCGGACCGTTCGCCCGAGCGATCAGCCGCGCGCGACCGGGCGACCCGGATCGGCAATCCACTCGCTCCAGGATCCCGGATAGAGGCGCGAGCCGGCAAGGCCCGCCACCTCCATGGCGAGCACGCTATGGCAGGCGGTCACGCCTGATCCGCACTGATGCACGACGCTCGATGGCGGGCGCGGGCCGAGCAGCGCCTCGAACTCCGAGCGCAGCAGCGCCGGCGACTTGAACGTGCCCTCAGCAGCCAGGTTTTCGGAGTAGGGACGATTGCGCGCGCCGGGAATGTGTCCCGCCACGGGATCGATCGGTTCCAGATCGCCGCGATAACGCTCCGGCGCACGCGCATCGAGGACCAGCAGCTGCCCATCGCCGAGATGGCGCATGATCTCCTCGGCGGGGGCCTGCGGCGCCGAGGCCGCGGGGACGAAGCGGGTGCGCCGCGGCGCCGGCTCGCGCTCGTCGACCGGCAGCTCCTCGGCAAGCCACTTGTCGAGACCTCCATCGAGCACAGCGACCGCGCGATGGCCGAGCCAGCGCAGCAGCCACCACAGGCGCGCGGCCCACATGCCGGTGTTCTGGTCATACGCGACCACTTGCATTGAGCCATCGATTCCCGCGCGACCAAAGGTCTCTACGAGCGCCGCCGGATCCGGCAGCGGATGACGACCATTGAGGCCAGTCTTCGTGCCCGAGAGATCGCGATCGAGGTGCATGAAGCGCGCCCCAGGGATGTGCTCCTTGCGGTAGGCGCGCTCGCCCGCGTCGACGTCGGCCAGATTGTGCCGGCAGTCGACGATGACGAACGATGGATCGCCGAGATGCGCGCGGAGATCCGCGGTGGAGATCAGGGTGTTGTACAAGCAGCAAGCCGCGCTATTGCGCCAACTCTCGTCGCAGGAATTCGTGGAAGTGCTGCATGCCGTCTTCCATAGGCGACTGGTATGGTCCAGTCTCGCTCCGGCCCGACTTGTACAGGGCTCGCCGACCCTCGTCCATGCGCTCGGCGATCTCGTCGTCTTCGGCGGCGGTCTCCATGTACGCCGCCTGCTCGGCTTCCACGAACTCGCGCTCGAACAGCGCGATTTCTTCCGGGTAGTAGAACTCGATGACGTTGGTGGTCCGGTCGACGGCGCGGGGGATAAGGGTGCTCACGATCAGGACGTGCGCGTACCACTCGAGCATGATGTTCGGGTAGATCGTGACCCAGATCGCGCCGTGCTTCGGCGGTTCGCCGCGGTAGTAGTCGAGAACGGCCCTGTGCCAGCGCTCGTAGGTCTTGGTGCCGGGCTTGGCGAGCGCATTATTGACGCCCACGGTCTGCACCGAGTACCGGTCGCCGAACTGCCAGCGCAAGTTATCGCAGGTCACGAACTGCCCGAGGCCCGGGTGGAAGGGCCCGACGTGGTAGTCCTCCAGGTAAACCTCGATAAAGCTCTTCCAGTTGTAGCTGCACTCGTGCGTTTCGATGCGATCGAGAACGTAGCCCGAGAAGTCGAAGTCCCCGACTACGCCCAAGCCGGCGAGGTCCTTTGTCACGTCGCGCGCCCCGTCGAACAGCAGGCCCTGCCAGCGCTTCAGCGGCGTGCTGGCGAGCCGGACGCAGGGCTGCTCGTCGAAATAGGGCGCTCCGAGAAGCTTGCCCTCGAGGTCATAGGTCCAGCGATGCAGGGGACAGACGATGTTCTGCGCACTGCCGCGGCCCTTGAGCATGACCGCTTGGCGATGTCGACAAATGTTCGACAGCAGCTCGACGCCATGGGCGCTGCGCACGAGCGCCTGCGCGTTGTCGCGCCAGGAGAGCGCGCAGTAGTCTCCCGCGTTGGGCACCATCAACTCGTGCCCGACGTAGCCGGGGCCAGGCGCGAAAAGCAGCCGCTGCTCGAGCTCGAGCTGCGCCGGATCGCAATACCATGAGGCGGGGAGCTGCGATGTGGCCGGTCGCAGCCGATCCACAGTCGCGAGATTCGACATCAGCCTTTCCTTTTCGTGAACCGCCAACCCAACAAACAATATAAGGGGCGAAACTTTACGCCCCCCAACCGCTTTGCTAAGTCAGCCCGTTACGAAAAGCTCGTACCGAGGCTGCGTCGTCAAATTGAGGGTTCAATTGTAGTCGCGAATGGACCTCCGGTCCACGGTGGAGTTCCCCCGACCGTCGGCCCGAAGCGCCGTTGACCTCAGTCGGTCAATTAGGGTACTTTCATTCGTTTCGCAGGCGCGTGCTCACGTGCCATGCCGATCCCAGCTTCCTGGCTCGATGGCCAAGTCTCCCGACCCCCCGAAGAGTTTCGAAGCGGCGCTCGCCGAGCTCGAAACGATACTCGCTACGATGGAGGGCGGGCAGCTGCCTCTCGCGGAGACGCTCGCGGCGCACCGGCGTGGCGCCGAACTGCTCCAGTATTGCCAGGCAGCGCTGAAGGACGCGCAGCAACAGGTTCAGGTATTGGAGCGCGGCGTGCTCAAGGCGTTCGCCGTCGACCGCGCAGACACGCAGAGCGCCGGGCAAAGCGATGGATCCTGACGTCGCCTTTGCCGTCTGGTCCGGCGAGCGGGCGCAGCGCGTCGAAGGCGTGCTCGAGTGCGTGCTCGCCCCGGCTGCCGGCGCGAGGGAATTGCGCGAGGCCATGCGCTATGCGGTGCTCGGCGGAGGCAAGCGCGTAAGGGCGCTGCTCGCCTACGCGGCCGGCGAGCTTTGCGATGCGGAACCGGACGCCGTCGACGCCGTTGCAGCATCCGTCGAGCTGATCCATGCGTATTCGCTGGTGCACGACGACCTGCCGTGCATGGACGACGACGTACTTCGCCGCGGCAATCCGACCTGTCACGTCGCATTCGGCGAGGCCACCGCGCTGCTCGCGGGCGACGCTTTGCAGAGCCTTGCGTTCGAGGCTCTCGCGCGGGGCGCCCGCGCCTCGGCCGCGCAAGCGGCCCTGCTCGCGCAGGCCGCGGGCGCCTCGGGTATGGCGGGCGGGCAGGCGATCGATCTGGCGAGCGCGGGCAAGCGCCTCGACCTCGCCGAACTCGAGCAGATGCACGCGCTCAAGACCGGCGCGCTGATCCGGGCGGCAGTGCACCTCGGTGCGGAATGCGGCCGTGCGCTGGCGCGCGGAGAGACCGAAGCGCTGGATCGCTACGCGGTCGCCACAGGGCTCGCCTTTCAGATCATCGATGACATTCTTGACGTCGAAGGCACCACGCAGAGTTTAGGCAAGACCGTCGGCAAGGATGCACGGCAGGGCAAGCCGACGTACGTCTCGCTCACGGGGCTAGATGCAGCCCGGCAGCGCGTCGAGGCGCTGCGCGGCGAGGCGCGCGACGCGCTGTCGCCTTTCGGGGCGCGTGCGCGCCGCTTGCTCGAGGTTTCCGACTGGATCTCGCAGCGCCGACACTAGGATTCCTGCCCGCCGTGCGAGCCCGAAGTTTGCGCGCGCCCAGACAAGAGACATCCACTTCATCGCCATGGCCTCGCTGCTGGAACGCATCAACGATCCCGCCGACCTGAAACGGCTCGACGCAAGCGAGCTCCCCGAGCTTGCGCGCGAGCTGCGTGAATTCATACTGAAAGCGGTGAGCCAGACGGGGGGTCATCTGTCCTCCAACCTGGGAACGGTCGAGCTCGCGATCGCCCTGCACTACGTCTTCGACACGCCGCGCGACCGCCTCGTCTGGGACGTCGGCCACCAGACCTACGCACACAAGATTCTCACCGGCCGGCGCGAAGGCATGGCGAAGCTGCGCCAGTTCGGCGGAATCGCCGGCTTCCCCCGACGGGCCGAGAGCGAATACGACAGCTTCGGCACCGCGCATTCCTCGACCTCCATTTCCGCGGCGCTGGGGATGGCGATCGCCGCCAAGAAGAAAGGGGAGAAGCGCTCCGTCGTGGCCGTCGTCGGAGACGGGGCGATGAGCGCGGGCATGGCCTTCGAGGCGATGAACAATGCGGGCACCGCGGACGTCGACCTGCTGGTGATCCTCAACGACAACGATATGTCGATCTCGGAGCCGGTAGGCGCCTTCAACAACTACCTGGCGCGCCTGCTCTCCGGGCGGATCTACAACACTGTGCGCCGAGGCGGCAAGGAAGTGCTTTCGAAGCTGCCGCCGGTCAAGGAGCTCGCGAAGCGCTGGGAGGAACACATGAAGGGTATGGTCCTTCCAGGCACGCTGTTCGAGGAGTTCGGGTTCAACTACATCGGACCGATCGATGGACACGATCTCGACACACTGGTGAAGACGCTGTCCAACGTAAAGCAGCTTCCCGGTCGCCAGCTGCTGCACGTGATGACGCGCAAGGGACACGGCTATCTGCGCGCCGAGGAAGATCCGATCCTGTATCACGGGGTGACCAAATTCGACCCGGCCGTCGGCTTCGCGCCAAAGCCTCCGAGCAGGCCCACCTACACGCAGGTGTTCGGTGAATGGCTCTGCGACATGGCGCGGCGCGACCTGCGCCTGATCGGAATCACACCCGCCATGCGCGAAGGGTCGGGCATGGTGCGCTTCTCGGAGGAGTATCGCGACCGCTACTTCGACGTCGGCATCGCCGAGCAGCATGCGCTCACCTTCGCGGCGGGGCTCGCTTGCGAGGGCATGAAGCCGGTCGTCGCGATCTACTCGACGTTCCTGCAGCGGGCGTACGACCAGCTGATCCACGACGTCGTGCTGCAGAACCTGCCGGTCGTGCTGGCGATCGACCGCGCGGGAATCGTTGGCGCGGACGGACCGACGCACGCTGGCAGTTTCGATCTCACCTATCTGCGCTGCCTGCCCAACACCACCGTAATGGCGCCGGCTGACGAGAACGAGTGCCGGCAGATGCTCTACACTGCGTTCACGCTCGACACGCCGAGCGCGGTGCGCTATCCGCGAGGCGCCGGGCCGGGCGTTCCGGTCCAGCAGGAAATGCGGGCGCTCCCGGTGGGCAAGGGGGAGCTACGCCGCGAGACGAGGCGCCGCGCGCAGCGCGGAGCAATCCTAGCTTTCGGCAGCATGCTGAACCCCGCGCTGGTTGCAGCAGAGGAGTTCGATGCGACGGTGGCCAACATGCGCTTCGTGAAGCCGATCGATGCCGAGCTAATCGCCTGGCTAGCCAGGACGCACGACTGGCTGGTGACCGTCGAGGAAAACGTGATCGCGGGCGGCGCCGGCAGCGCGGTCGCCGAGGTCCTGGCCGAGCAGGGCTTGCTCGTCCCGCTGCTGCAGCTCGGGTTGCCGGACGAATTCGTCGATCACGGCGACCCTGGCCTGCTCCTCGCGAGCTGTGGCCTCGACGCCAAGGGCATCGCGGCGTCGATCAACGCGCGCTTCGGATCCCGGCGCAGCGACGCGGTCGCTGCCTCGGTCACGCCGATCGCCAAGCCTGCCGCATGATCGCCGCTACCGTTTACGAACCAAGGAGCACATGAACCGACCCGAATCTCCCGCGATCCCCGACGTCCATTCGCACCGGGACGCGCGCGCGCTCGCCATCGATCGCGTCGGCATCCGCGGCCTGCGCTACCCGATCCGGTTCGCTGACGGCCGGGCACCCGCGCAGCCGACAATCGCCTCCTGCAACCTCTCGGTCGCGCTGCGCGCCGAGCAGAAGGGCACGCACATGTCGCGCTTGGTCGCCGCGATCGACGGCCTTCGCGACCCGCTGACGCTCGCCTCCCTCCCGGCGCTGCTCGACGAACTGCTGTCGCGTCTCGAAGCGTCGAGCGCCCGCATCGAGATCGATTTCCCGTGGTTCCGCAGGAAGGCGGCACCGGTTTCGGGCGTGGAGAGCATGATGGACTACGAGGCGAAGCTCTTTGCCGAAGCGGTCGACGGAAAGCGCCGCCTCGACGTCAGCGTCGTCGTGCCGGTGATGAGTCTGTGCCCTAGCTCCAAGGCGATCGCAGACTACGGTGCGCACAACCAGCGCTCGCACCTCACGGTGAGCGTCAGTTTGCGCGATGCCGCATCGATCACGCTCGAGGAGCTCGTCGCGATCGCCGAGGAAGAGGCTTCGTGCGAACTCTACGGGATACTCAAACGCGCGGACGAGAAGTACGTCACCGAGCGCGCGTACGAGCGCCCGCGGTTTGTCGAGGATCTGGTGCGCGGCATCGCCGCGAGGCTCGTTGACGATGCGCGGTTCGCGGGCTTTCGCGTCGAAGCCGAGAACTTCGAGTCGATCCACAACCACTCCGCCTACGCCCGGATCGAGCGCGGGGGATGACCCCGGCCGTTCCATCAGGTCGCCATTCAGCCCGCAATCTCCGCAGCTCGTCGCCACGGGCCTCGCGTAGCAGGACGAGAGCGCCGTAGAATCTCCGACGGAAGCCCCGCCGCGGGGTCGTTGCTCGAAATGCCGATCGCCGCAATCAAGCAGCGTTTTCAGGCGTACTCGCACCGCGTGCTCGACTCGCTCTCCGAGATCGAGCGGCGCGACGTGCAGGCTTTCGACCGCTGGTTCCACAAGCGCCACGGGTGGGCGACCCTGGTTCTGATCGTTGCGATCGATTTCGCGCTTGCCGGAGTCGCCGCGCAGCTGCCGTGGAACATGTCGTTCCTCGAGGCGGCGATCCTCATCAACGGCGTCGTCTTTCTGCTCCTCTGGGCGCTGCTCCTCGCCTGGTTCGGCTACCGGAAGTTCCACGGGCGGCTTCTGCGCTACGCGGTGGCGGCGCCGGCGCTGGCCATCGGGCTGGCATTCCTCGTCGCGGGCGCCGCCGACCTCGTCGGCGGGCGCAACCCTTTTGGCTGGATGATCGACAATTCGCAGTTGCGCCACGTGGTCATTGCGGCGCTGGTGTTCGGCTTTCTCTACGCGCTGTTCACCGCGATCATCGCGCACCTTCGCAACCGCGAGTACGCCGCGCTCGCCGTGAAGCTCGAGCTCGAGCGCCGAGAGAGCGAGCTGTCGCGCCAGCTCGCCGAGTCGCGGCTAAAGATGCTGCAGCTGCAGGTCGAGCCGCATTTTCTGTTCAACACGCTCGGCAGCGCGCAGCAGCTGGCGGCCAACCGCGCACCTGAAGCGGCACGTCTTCTCGGGGACCTGATCCGCTTCCTGCGCGCGGCGACGAGCTCGTTGCTGCAGGAGACGACCACGCTCGCAGAGGAGGGCGCGCTCGTCGGCGCATATCTCGCGGTGATGCAACTCAGGCTCGGAGCTCGGCTGCGGTTCAATGTGAGCATTGCCACGGCGCTGGAATCCTTCCGTCTTCCGCCGGGGATGCTGATAACGCTGGTCGAGAACGCAATCAAGCACGGAATCGAGCCGCATCCGCCCGGTGGTGAAATCCGCATTTCGGCGGCGCGCGAAGACGGGCACGTCGTGGTGACCGTGGCGGACACTGGCAAAGGTATCGCCGCCACCCCGGGACAGGGAATCGGGCTCGCCAACATCCGCGAGCGTCTCGAGCTGCTCTGCGGGAGCGGCGCCCGCCTGTCTTTGGGCGAGAACGAGCCACGGGGATTCGTCGCCCGCCTGGAGTTACCCGACCCGGCCAGATGACGGAGCGGCGGCACGCCTCGCTACGACCATGCGACCCACGGCGCTGATCGCGGAGGACGAGGAGCTGATGCGCGCTCGCCTGCGCGAGGCGCTGGCGGCCGCGTGGCCGGAGCTGGAGATCGTGGCCGAGGTTGCGGACGGCGATGCAGCGCTCGCTGCGCTGGAAGCGCAGGCGCCGGCGGTGGCTTTTCTCGACGTCCGCATGCCCGGAATGAACGGGCTCGATGTCGCGGCGGAGATCGGCTCGCGCTGCCACGTCGTGTTCATCACGGCCTACGACCACTACGCGCTGGCGGCCTTCGAGGCGGGCGCCGCCGACTATCTGCTCAAACCGGTCGAACCCGAGCGCCTCGCGCTCACCGTCGAGCGGGTGAAGCGCAAGCTCGAAAGCGAGCCGGCCGACCTCTCGGGGCTGCTGGCGCAGATCAAGCAGGCCGTGAGCTCGTCGAGCATGCGGCTGAAATGGATCAAGGCGGCGGTAGGGCGCCAGGTGAAGCTGATCGCGGTCGAGGACGTCCTGTACTTTCAGTCCGACACGAAGTACACGCGCGTCGTGCTCGCCGGCTCGGAGGCGCTCATCCGCACCCCGCTGAAGGAGTTGCTCGCCGGCCTCGATCCGGAGCGTTTCTGGCAGGTGCATCGCGGTACAATCGTCAACGTCGACGCGGTGTCCGGCGTGCTGCGCGAGAACGCGGAGAAGCAGTTCGTCGTCCTCAAGGGCAGGGATGAGCGGCTGCCGATATCGCGGCAGTTCTTCCATCTCTTTCGCCAGATGTAGCGCGCCGCGGCGACAGCTATCGATGCGTCCTGTCGCCATCTTCCGCTTCACTCCGACCGAGGGCCCGGGGCATTTCGCCGAGTGGCTCGACGCGCGCGGCATGCCGCGCCGCGTGGTCGCGCTCGACGAGGGCGAGCCCGTACCGAGCAGTCCGGAAGCGTTCTCGGGCATCGCGCTGATGGGCGGACCGATGAGCGCCAACGACCCGCTGCCGTGGAACCCGCCGCTGCTCGGTCTGTTGCGCTCGGCGGTGGCCGCGGACGTACCGGTGATCGGCCACTGTCTCGGCGGGCAGCTCCTCGCGAAGGCGCTTGGCGCGGAGGTGACGCGCACGCCTCGCCCGGAGATCGGCTGGAGCGAGGTCACGACGACGGCCGCTCCCGACACGCGCTGTTGGTTCGGCAAGCGTGCGGGCTTCACGACCTTCCAGTGGCACTACGAGGTCTTCTCGCTGCCGCCTGGCGCGCGGCGCGTGCTCACCAACGAAGTCAACGCCGAGCAGGCGTACTCGCTCGGCAAGCACATCGGTTTGCAGAGCCACCCGGAGATGACGCGGGCCATGGTGGAGACATGGTGCCGGACCGGCGCAGCGGAGCTCCCCGCGCAGACCGCGGGCGCGGTGCAGAGCAGGGCCGACATCGTCGAGGATCTGGACGCGCGCCTGCGCGCTCTCGGATCGGTCGCCGACGCCCTGTATGCGCATTGGGCCAAGGGGTTGGCGCGCTAGCCTGCTATGACCGCGATCCGCCCGCTCCCGGACCACCTCATCAACCAGATCGCCGCCGGCGAAGTCGTCGAGCGCCCTGCCGCGGCACTTAAAGAGCTTCTGGAGAACAGCCTCGATGCCGGGGCGCGCACGATCGATATCGACCTCGCGGGCGGTGGCGTCAAGCTCATCCGCGTTGCCGATAACGGCGCGGGCATCGAGCGCGAGGACCTCGCGCTTGCGGTCGCGCGGCATGCGACCTCCAAGATCGCCCTGCCGAGCGATCTCGAAGCGATCGCCACGCTCGGCTTTCGCGGCGAGGCGCTGGCGTCGATCGCCGCGGTGTCGCGGTTGAGCCTTACCTCGCGCTCGCGCAACGCCGCGCACGCGTGGCGCATCGAGGTCGATGGCGGCGAGGTCGGCCTACCCCAGCCCGCCGCGCTCGCGACGGGCACCACCGTGGCTGTGCAGGAGCTCTACTTCAACACGCCGGCGCGCCGCAAGTTCTTGCGCACCGATGCGACCGAGTACGGCCACAGCGAAGAAGTGTTCCGCCGCATCGCGCTGTCGCATCCGGAGGCTGGATTCACGCTGAGTCACAACGGCGCGGTGCGCTACCGGCTGCTGGGCGAGGGTCGCCGAGCGCGCGTCGACGCGCTGCTCGGCGACTCCTTCGCCGCGCAGGCCGCCGTGGTCGAAGCCCCAGGTCCCGGCGTATCGCTCGCGGGATGGGCTGTGCGGCCCGCCTATGCGACGACCGGCCGCGAGGCGCAGTATCTCTTCGTCAACGGCCGCTACGTTCGCGATCGTGTGCTGAGCCATGCGCTGCGCGAGGCGTACCGCGACGTGCTGCACAACGACCGCCAGCCAGCCTATGCGCTCTGGCTGACGATCGAGCCGCGGATGGTCGACGTAAACGTCCATCCGACGAAGGTCGAAGTGAAATTCCGCGAGGCGGGTGCGCTGCATGAATTCGTCCGCCGCGCCGTGGAGAAGGCGCTCGCCGCGACGGCTGCCGAGCATCCTTCGGTTTCCGCGGCGGAGCGCCTCGGCGCCGCCGCGGCGCTGACGCCACCGGTCGCCGTCGGGCCTCCGCGCGGCCCATCGGCGCAGGAAGCGCTCGCGTTCGCGGCGCGCGAGCCGGCCGCGTTCTACGAGCGGCTGTTCGGACAGCGCGATGCGGCGCTCGTTGCGACGCCGGATCTCCCGAACGAAGACGAACAGCCGCTCGGCTTCGCACTCGCCCAGCTGCACGGCATCTATGTACTGGCGCAGAACCGCGACGGGCTGGTGCTGGTCGACATGCACGCCGCGCACGAGCGCATTCTGTACGAGCGACTGAAAACCGCGCTCGACCGCGCCTCGCCGATGCAGCCGCTGCTCGTGCCGGTAACCTTCGCCGCGGATCCGCTTGAGGTCGCGACCGCCGAGGAAAACGTCGACACCTTCGCGGAGCTGGGCTTCTCCATCTCGACGCTCGGCCCATCCACGCTGGCGGTGCGCGCGGTCCCGGCGCCGCTTGCCGACACCGACACCGACGCCGCGGCGCTTGCGCATGCGCTGCTCGCCGACGTGCGGGAGTATGGCGGCAGCGGCGTGCTCACGGCGCGGCGCGACGAGCTGCTTTCGACGATGGCTTGCCACGCCGCGGTGCGCGCGCATCGTGCGCTGACGGTACCGGAGATGAACGCGCTGCTGCGGGAGATGGAGGCGACCGAGCGAGCCGGACAATGCAACCATGGACGACCGACCTGGTACCAGCTCACGCTGTCCGATCTCGACCGGCTGTTCATGCGTGGCCGATAGCGCGCCGCCCGCGATCCTCCTGATGGGGCCCACGGCCACCGGCAAGAGCGCGCTCGCGGTGGCGCTTGCCGAGCGGCTCGATGCGGAGATCGTCAGCGTGGACTCGGCCCAGGTCTATCGGGAAATGGACATCGGCACCGCCAAGCCCGATGCGGCAACGCGCGCACGCGTACAGCACCACCTGATCGACATCATCGACCCCACGGAATCGTATTCGGCAGCGCGCTTCTGCCGCGACGCGCTCGCGGCGATCGCCGAGATTCGTGCTCGCCGCCGATTTCCGATTCTTTGCGGCGGCACGATGCTCTATTTCAAGGCGCTGAGCGATGGTCTGTCCGCGCTCCCGCCAGCGGACCCCGGCGTGCGCGCAGAACTCGACGCCCGCGCGGCACGCGACGGCTGGCCTGCGCTGCATGCAGAGCTCGCTCGCGTTGATCCGGCGATGGCGGCGCGATTGCAGCCCAACGACGCGCAGCGCATCCAGCGCGCCCTCGAGGTGTGGCGCGTCACCGGCTCGCCGCTGTCGGGCCTGCAGGGTCGGCGCGCAGGGCGCGACGCGCGCATGGAGCCGGTGCTGCGCATCGCGTTAATGCCTTCGGATCGCGAGAGCCTGCACCGGGCCATCGCGGCGCGCTTCGAGGCGATGCTCGCGCGGGGCCTCGTCGACGAGTTGCAAGTGCTTCGCCGCCGCTTCGCGCTGACGCCGGAGCTGCCGTCGATGCGCAGTGTCGGCTATCGCCAGGCGTGGGCGTACATCGAAGGCGAGATCGATGCCGGGCAGTTGCGAGCGCGCGGGATCGCCGCGACGCGACAGCTCGCGAAGCGGCAGTTCACCTGGCTGCGCACGATCGAAGCGGCCCGCTTGGAACCGCACTCTCCCGACATTGTCGATAGGGTTATGGCGTTGATCGCTGCGCATTCTCGAGCGCCGCAGCCGGCTCCGACCGGCGGCGAAGACGCCGCGCGTCGCGCACCGCCCGTCTGAGCACTGCGACCTATTGCGTCGCGCTGCGTTTGAATGTAGCTTCGAAAATCCGACCGCCTCTCGCACGACCACGATGACCGCGCTGACGCTCTACGACAAGCTATGGGCGAGTCACGTCGTTCGCGTCGAGAGCGACGGCACGACGCTGCTCTACATCGATCGTCACCTGGTGCACGAGGTCACCAGCCCGCAGGCCTTCGACGGGCTCAAGCTCGCCGGGCGGCGGCCCTGGCGGACCGGCTCGATCATCGCCACCGCCGATCACAACACGCCGACCACGGACTGGGAGCAGGGGATCGCAGATCCGACTTCGCGCGTGCAGGTCGACGCGCTCGATCGCAACATGCGCGAATACGGCGCCAAGGCCTATTTTCCGTTCAGGGATCGGCGGCAGGGAATAGTCCATGTCATCGGACCGGAGAACGGGGCGACGCTGCCCGGGATGACGGTGGTTTGCGGCGATTCGCACACGAGCACGCACGGCGCGTTCGGTTGCCTCGCCTTCGGCATCGGCACCTCGGAGGTAGAGCACGTGCTCGCGACGCAATGCCTGCTCACGCGGCAGGCGAAGGCGATGCACATCACCGTCGACGGCAAGCTGCCCTTCGGCTGCACCGCGAAGGACATCGTGCTCGCGATCATCGGCAAGATCGGCATCGCCGGCGGAACCGGCTATGCCGTGGAATTCGGTGGAGCGGCGATTCGCGCCCTGTCGATGGAAGGGCGAATGACGGTGTGCAACATGGCGATCGAGGCGGGCGCTCGTGCCGGCATGATCGCGGTCGACGAAACCACCATCGCCTACCTGGAAGGCCGGCCGTTCGCTCCGAAGGGAGAGATGTGGCAGCGCGCGGCGGCCTACTGGCGCACGTTGAAGTCCGACCAGGACGCCGTGTTCGATCGTACCATCGCGCTGGATGCGGCGAGCGTCGCTCCGCAAGTGACCTGGGGCACGTCGCCGGAGATGGTGACGAGCATCGAGGGGCGGGTGCCGGACCCCGAGCGGGAGAAGGACCCGCTCCGACGCGAAGGAATTGAGCGCGCGCTGACCTATATGGGGCTCAAGCCGAACACGGCGATGACCGACATACGCATCGACAAGGTGTTCATCGGCTCCTGCACCAATTCGCGCATCGAAGACCTGCGCGCTGCCGCGGCCATCGTGCGTGGGCGGCGCAAGTCCGACGGCGTCAAGCTGGCGCTCGTCGTGCCGGGCTCGGGGCTCGTCAAGCAGCAGGCCGAACGCGAGGGCCTCGATCGCATCTTCACTGCGGCGGGATTCGAATGGCGCCAGCCGGGTTGCTCAATGTGCCTGGGGATGAACGAGGATCGCCTCGGGCCGGGCGAGCGGTGCGCTTCCACCTCCAACCGTAACTTCGAAGGCCGCCAGGGTCCCGGCGGACGCACGCACCTGGTGAGCCCGGCGATGGCCGCCGCTGCGGCGATCGCGGGGCATTTCGTGGACGTGCGGCGACTCGCTTGACGGATCGCTCCATGGAACCGTTCCGAGTTCTCACTGGCCTTGTTGCTCCGCTCGACCGGGCGAACGTCGACACCGACGTCATCATCCCGAAGCAGTTCCTGAAGTCGATCAATCGTTCCGGGTTCGGTCCGAATCTGTTCGATACCTGGCGTTATCTCGACCGGGGCGAGCCGGGCGCGGATCCCGCCAAGCGACCGCTGAACCCGGATTTCGAACTGAACCAGCCGCGCTATCGGGGGGCGCAGATCCTCCTCGCGCGAGCGAACTTCGGCTGCGGCAGCTCGCGCGAGCACGCGCCTTGGGCGCTTCTCGACTACGGCTTCCGCACGATCATCGCGCCGTCGTTCGCGGACATCTTTTTCAACAACTGCTTCAAGAACGGACTGCTCCCCGTGGTCCTGCCGACGCACGAAGTCGACCGGCTGTTTCACGAGACGCACGCGTTCCCGGGATTCCGGCTCACCATCGATCTCGAGCGGCAGACGGTCGCGAGCGTCGACGGCGCGCTGGTCTTCGGCTTCGAGGTAGAGCCGTTTCGCAAGCACTGCCTGCTCAATGGCCTCGACGAGATCGGGCTCACGCTCACGCACACAGACGAAATCCGCGCCTTCGAGGCGAAGCACCTCGCCGAAAGACCTTGGCTCGCCTGAGCGGCATTCCCGCGGCGAAGAAGGCCGGACCTTCTGCCGTCACGCCCACCGCGCTTCCTGCCGATGAAGATTGCGCTGCTGCCGGGTGACGGCATCGGCCCGGAGATCGTCGCGCAGGCGGCCCTGCTGCTCGAGCGCCTGCGCGGCGAGGGCCTGCCGATCGAGACCGAGACTGCGCCGATCGGTGGCGCCGGCTACGACGCGGCCGGGGAGCCGTTGCCTTCGCGCACGCTCGACCTGGCTCGAACGGCGGACGCGGTACTGCTCGGCGCCGTCGGCGGTCCTCGCTACGACGCGCTGCCGCGCGCGCTGCGCCCTGAGCAGGGCATCCTCGGCATACGCAAGGCGCTCGGCTTGTTCGCGAATCTACGCCCGGCGCTGCTCTACCCGGAGCTCGCCGCGGCGTCCTCGCTCAAGCCGGAGGTCGTCGCCGGGCTCGATCTGCTGCTCGTGCGCGAGCTGACCGGCGACATCTACTTCGGCGAGCCGCGCGGTCGCCGCAACAACGCGGCCGGCGAAGCCGAGGGCTTCGACACGATGCTGTACAGCGATTCAGAGATACGGCGTATCGCGCGCGTCGCTTTCGAGATCGCGCGCAAGCGCAGCCGTAGGCTCTGCTCGGTCGACAAGGCGAACGTGCTCGATACTTCGATCCTGTGGCGCGAGGTGGTGACGGCCACGAGCGCCGAGTACCCCGATGTCGAGCTCGCGCACATGTACGTCGACAACGCGGCGATGCAGCTCGTGCGCGATCCGAGGCAGTTCGATGTCATCGTCACCGGCAACCTGTTCGGCGACATTCTCTCCGACGAGGCGGCGATGCTCGCAGGATCGATAGGCATGCTGCCGTCGGCCTCGCTCGACGCGGCCGGCAAGGGCTTGTACGAGCCGATCCACGGCTCGGCACCCGACATCGCCGGACGCGACATCGCGAACCCTCTGGCCACCATCCTTTCGCTGGCGATGATGTTCCGCTACACGTTCTCGCGTCCCGAGATCGCGCAGCGGATCGAGGCGGCGGTGCGACGCGTGCTCGCGCACGGCGTTCGCACCGCGGACATCGCGCGGCCGGATGAGCGCGCAGTAGGAACCCGCGAGATGGGAGCCGCGGTCGCCGCGGCGCTCTGAACGACGCGCCGCGCGTACAGCTCAGGTTACGCGCGAGTCGCGACCTTCAGACCAGTCGTCCGAATACTGCAAATGCCGTATCCTTCATTGGATCGACCATCGACGGAGCGGTGATGCGCGTTGCGATCGTGGGCTGGCGCGGCATGGTGGGCTCGGTGCTGCTGCAGCGGATGCTCGAGGAGAAGGACTTTCACCTGATCGAGCCGACGTTCTTTACGACGTCGAACATCGGTGGGGCTGCGCCAGCGATCGGCAAGTCAGCCGGTGCGCTGCAGGACGCCAACGATCTCGCTGCACTCCGCGCGCACGACGTTGTGCTGACCTGTCAGGGAAGCGAATACACGACGGCTGTCTACGCAAAGCTTCGCGACGCCGGCTGGAACGGCTACTGGATCGACGCAGCCAAGACGCTGCGCATGCAGGACGACGCCGTGATCATCCTCGACCCGGTCAACCGCGCGGTCATCGACGCGGCGCTCGCCAAGGGACTGCGCAACTACATCGGCGGCAACTGCACGGTGAGCCTCATGGTGATGGCGCTTTCCGGCTTGTTCGAGCGCGACCTCGTCGAGTGGGTGACCTGCATGACCTACCAGGCAGCATCCGGCGCCGGTGCGCAAACGATGCGAGAGCTCGTGCAGCAGATGGGCGAGGCGCACCTTGCCGCGAAGAACCTGCTCGACGATCCGGGTGCCGGGATTCTCGACATCGACCGCGAAGTTGCGGGCATCCTGCGCGACGAACGCCTGCCCACCGAGCATACCGGAGTGCCGCTCGCGGGAAGCCTCATTCCCTGGATCGACCGGGACATGGGTGACGGCATGAGCCTCGAGGAATGGAAAGGCGCGGCCGAGACAAACAAGATCCTGGGCCGCACCGGCGGCGACCAGATTCCGGTCGAATCGATCTGCGTTCGCATCGGCGCGATGCGCTGTCACAGTCAGGCGCTTACGATCAAATTGCGCCGCGATCTCCCGCTCGCCGAGATCGAAGCGCTGCTGGCCGCGGGCAACCCCTGGGTTCGCGTCGTTCCCAATACGCGCGAGCAAAGCGTTACGCGACTGACGCCGGCCGCCGTCAACGGGACGATGGAGGTTCCGATCGGACGGGTGCGCAAGCTCTCGCTCGGTCCCGGCTATCTTGCGGCGTTCACTGTCGGCGATCAGTTGCTATGGGGGGCCGCAGAACCGCTCCGGCGCATGCTACGCATCCTGTTGGAGCGTTGAGCGCACGCGCATCGCGGCGGCATAGCAATGTGGTTTTCGTGCCCCCCCGCGCTGTCCGGCGGCTGTACGCCGGTTTCGGTCGGTTTTATGCGCCGGCGCTGACCGCGTGCTGCCGCGGACGCCCTGAGGCGACGCACTTACAACAGGGAAAAGTGGCCTGCGGCGCGGCGCGGCAAGCCACAATATCTTGTGACCTTTCTTGTCTCGACAACCACAGTTGGGGCTCCAAGATCGGTACGGCGCGAGGCATGCGAAACGTTGCGAAGGAGCGTTTTGGGCCAAAAAGGCAAGCTAATACCGAGGTTTAGCTTGCGTCGCTAACTCCATGATGTTAAGTTAGCTTGAGTTGAAAGCATTCAGAGGGGATGCATGCGAGCAAAACCCTGGATCACTTGCGGCCTGATGGCAGGCATCACTGCGCTGCCCATCTTGGCGCTTGCGTTGGGGCTCGGCAGGCTCACCGTGGAATCAGGTCTCGGCCAGCCGCTCGCGGCGCGCGTCGAATTGACGGCAGCGCAAAAAGACGAACTCGACACGCTCACCGCGAAGATTGCGGATCCGTCCGTCTATCGCGACAACAACGTGCAATACCCCGGGTCGATGACGCGGGCGAGGGTCAGCGTCGAGCGCGGCCCCAACGGCACGTACTACCTTAAGGTCACGACACCGCAATCGGTCAACGACCCGTTCATCGACTTGATCGTGCAGGTCGACTGGGCGACGGGACGGGTGGTGCGCAACTACACGTTCCTGCTCGACCCGCCGGGTGCGAGCCAGGCTCAGGCCGTCGAGCCGGTTGCGCCCGTTCGCGCGGCCCCGGCAACCGATCAAGGCGCACGGCCGGCGCGCCGCGCCGAGTCCGCGCCGCAGGCGGGCGCGGCTGGCGATACGTATACGGTAAAGCGTGGCGATACGCTGTCGAAGATCGCGCGTCAATACAAGCCGGCGGACGTGACGCTCGAGCAGATGCTCGTCGCGATGTTCCGCAGCAACGAGAGCGCGTTCGACGGCAAGAACATGAACCGGCTGCGCAGTGGGCAGATTCTCACCGTTCCGCCTGCGGATCAATCGGCCTCGATCACTCAGAACGAAGCGAAGCAGATCGTCAAGGTTCAAGCCGCTGACTGGCGAGCCTACCGCGATCGGCTCGCGGCCGCGGCGCCCACGACGGAAGCCGCTCCGGGCCGGCAGAGCGCCGGCGGCAGGATCACGACGGCTGTGGAAGAGAAAGGCGCCCCGCCGCAGGCCGGGAAGGACCAGCTCAGAGTTTCGCGCGAAGCCGCGAAAGGCGGTGCCGCGGCCGGCGCAGGACTCGCTGAGGAGGCCGCAGCGAAGGACAAGGCTCTGCAGGAGGCAAACTCGCGCATCGCGGACCTCGAGAAGACCGTCCGGGACATGCAGAAGGCGATGGAGCTCAAGAGCCAGACGCTCAGCGACCTGCAGAAGCAAGCAGAGAGCGCGAAGTCTGCCGAGCCCGCCAAGATGGCGAGCGCGCCGGCTGCAGTGACGGCGCCCCCGCCGAGCGCACCGGCGCCGGAAACGAAGGCACCCGAAACGAAAGCGCCGGAGGCACCGTCGGCTAAGGCGCCTGAAACAAAGGCTGCGGAGCCAAGCGCGCCGCCTGCGCCTGCGCCGGCGCCAGCGCCCGAAGCGAAAGCGCCCGAGGCGCAGGCTCCCGCACCGACGCCGCCGAAAGCGCCGGCGAGAACGAAGGCCGCTCCGCCGCCACCGCCGTCGTTCTTCGATGACCTCTTGGCTAATACGCCCACGTGGGCCATCGGCGGCGGTGCACTGGTCGTACTCGGCGGCATCGCAGCGCTGGTCGCCGCGCGCCGGCGCAAGACCACGAAATTCGAAGACAGCATTATTTCCGGCACCGACATCAAGACCAACACGGTGTTCGGCTCAACCGGCGGCGGCGTGGTGAACACCGGAGACAACTCGCTCGCGAGCGACTTCAGCCGCGAGGGCCTGGGCAACATCGATACCGACGAAGTCGATCCGATCGCTGAAGCCGAGGTCTATCTCGCCTACGGTCGCGACGCGCAGGCCGAGGAGATTCTCAAGGAAGCGCTCAAGAAGGATCCGCAGCGGCAGGAGATCTATCTCAAGCTGCTGGAGATCCACGCCCAGCACAACAAGCCATCGGCCTTCGAAACCGTCGCGAGCGAGCTCTACTCGGTATCCGGCGGCCAGGGCGAGGTTTGGCAGAAAGCGATGGCGCTCGGCCGTCAGCTCGATCCGAGCAATCCGATGTTCACCGAGGCCGGCAGTGCAGCAGCGTTCGCGGCCGGCGCGCATGCGGAGCCCGAGCACCACGCAGCGGATGTGACCGACGAGACGCCACCGATGCATACCGCTGCAGCGGCGGAATTGCCCACGGCGCCGCCAGAGCATCTCAAGACCGAACCGCACGTCGGCAAGCCGATGGACTTCACGCTTGACGAAGAGATCTCGCTGTCGCCGACTTCCGCGCCGGCGACGGAGGCGAAGACGCCGGCCGCGATCCTGGCCGGAGCCGCTGAGCAGATCGCAAAGACGACGCGGGCCACTGCGGCCGGAGCGGCCGCAGCGGTCGCAGGAGCCGCGGCGCTGGTCAAGGGCGCCGAGAAGCCCCAGGTCGACGTTTCCTTCGAGCCGGAATCGGTCCCCAAGTTTGATCTCGATTTCAACCTCGACGAGCCTTCGAAGCCGGGCCCCCCGCTTTCTGCTCCGGTCGCCCCAGTTGCCCCGAAGCCGGCGCCGAAACCTGCGGCGCAGGAGCCCGCTTTGGCGGCCGTGGGTGCGAGCGCGCCCGCACCGCAGCTGGCGCGGCCCGCTGCCGCTATCGAACTCGACAAACTCGACCTTGCCTTCGACCCGCAGCGCTCGACCTTCGAGGATCCGACGCCCTCGGTTCTCGACGGGCAGTGGCATGACGCCGCCACCAAGCTCGATCTCGCCAAGGCCTACCAGGAAATGGGCGACGTCGAAGGCGCGCGCGAAATTCTGCAGGAAGTCCTGCACGAGGGCGACGACCAGCAGAAAGCAGAGGCGCAAGCGCTGCTGTCGAAGCTGGCTTAAGCAGATCAGAGACACGACGGCGGCGGCTCGAGCAGCCGCCGTTTTTTTTCCACCATGCGCATCGCCATCGGACTCGAGTACGACGGAGGCCCGTTTCACGGCTGGCAGTCTCAGGCCGACGGAAGCGGAGTGCAGGACGCGCTGGAGCGCGCGCTTGGCGCCGTGGCCGGACACCCCGTCAGCGCCGTCGCCGCGGGGCGCACGGACGCGGGCGTGCACGCCACGCTGCAGGTCGTGCACTTCGACAGCGCTGCGGAGCGGCCCGACGACGCGTGGGTCCGCGGCGTCAACTCGCTGCTCCCGGAGCCAATCGCCGTGCGCTGGGCGCTGCGCGTGCCCGAAGAATTCCATGCGCGCTTCGCCGCTACGGGGCGGCACTACACGTATCTCCTTCTCGACCGGCCCGTGAGGCCGGCACTGCTGCGCACGCGCGTCGGCTGGTACCATCGACCCCTCGCGGTCGAGGCGATGCGCAAGGCGGCCGAGCCGCTGCTCGGCAAACATGACTTCTCGGCATTTCGCGCGGCCGAGTGCCAGGCGAAATCGCCGCTGAAGACGCTCGACCGCATCGACATCGTGCGCGAGGACGACATGCTGCGCTTCGATCTTCACGCCGACGCATTCCTGCAGCACATGGTGCGCAACATCGTCGGCGCGCTCGTCTACGTCGGCAGCGCACGCCAGCCGGCGAGCTGGCTGGGCGAGCTGCTCGCCGGACGCGACCGCACGCGCGCCGCGCCGACGTTCTCGGCGGCCGGACTGTACCTGACCGGCGTCGATTACCCGCCGCGCTGGAACCTGCCGGCCACGCTCGTGCCCGTTCGCATACCGCGATGCTGACCGACGCACCGGCACGCACGCGGGTGAAGATCTGCGGCATCACGCGCGTGGAAGACGGCATCGCGGCGGCGCGCGCCGGCGCGGACGCCATCGGTCTCATCTTCTGGCCGGGCACGCCGCGCTGCGTGAGCTTCGAGCAGGCGCGTGCGATCATCGCCGCGCTTCCCGCGTTCGTCACGGCGGTGGGTTTGTTCGTCGACCCCGACCCCGATGCCGTCCACGTGGCGCTCGCCGCGGTGCCGCTCGACCTGCTGCAGTTTCACGGCGACGAGCCACCCGAGCTGTGCGCGAGCTTCGGCCGCCCGTACATCAAGGCGGTGCCGGTGAAGCCCGGGAACGATTTGCTACAATACGCGGGTCGCTTTTCGGGCGCGCGCGCGCTGCTGTTCGATGCGTTTCAGCCCGGAGGCACGCCGGGCGGCACCGGCGCCACGTTCGACTGGACGCAACTGCCCCCGCAACTGACCGACGCGTCGCCGCACCGCCTGATTCTTTCCGGCGGGCTCAACCCCGGAAACGTTGGCGCTGCGATACGACAAGTGCGACCGTGGGGGGTGGATGTGTCGAGCGGCGTGGAAGTGACTGGCGACGACGGAAGGCCGCGCAAGGGCATCAAGAGCTCGACCAAGATCTCCGCCTTTCTCCGCGAGGTGCGCAGTGCAGATGGTTGACTTGCCCGACGCCCGGGGTCACTTCGGGCCCTACGGCGGAGTGTTCGTAGCCGAGACGCTGATCCACGCGCTCGACGAGCTGCTCGAACAGTACACGCGCTTCCGGGGCGATCCCGACTTCCGCGCCGAATTCGAAGGCGAGCTCAAGCACTACGTCGGCCGCCCGAGCCCTATCTACCATGCACGGCGCTGGTCGGAGCGCCTGGGGGGCGCCCAGATATATCTCAAGCGCGAGGACCTCAACCATACCGGCGCCCACAAGATCAACAACTGCATCGGACAGGCGCTGCTCGCGCGGCGAATGGGCAAGCCGCGCATCATCGCTGAGACGGGCGCCGGTCAGCACGGGGTCGCCGCGGCGACGGTGGCTGCACGCTACGGCATGCAGTGCGTCGTCTACATGGGATCGGAGGACGTCAAGCGCCAGGCGCAGAACGTGTTCCGCATGAAGCTGCTCGGCGCCGAAGTCGTGCCGGTCGAGTCGGGGTCGAAGACGCTCAAGGATGCGCTGAACGAGGCGATGCGAGACTGGGTAACCAACGTCGAGACCACGTTCTACATCATCGGCTCGGTCGCGGGCCCGCACCCGTACCCGATGATGGTGCGTGATTTCCAGTGCGTCATCGGCCGCGAATGCCTGACGCAGATGCCGGAGCTCGCCGGGCGGCAGCCCGACATGATCATCGCCTGCGTGGGCGGAGGTTCGAACGCGATGGGCATCTTCCATCCGTATCTCGAGCATGCCGACGTGAAGCTGGTCGGCGTCGAGGCCGCCGGCGATGGGCTCGAGACCGGCCGGCACGCTGCGTCGCTCGTCGCCGGGCGCCCCGGGGTGCTGCACGGGAACCGGACCTACCTATTGCAGAACGCTGACGGCCAGATCATGGAAACGCACTCGGTTTCGGCGGGCCTCGACTATCCCGGTGTGGGACCGGAGCACGCCTGGCTCAAGGATAGCGGACGCGCGCAGTACGTGGCCGTTACCGACACAGAAGCACTGGCCGCTTTCGGCGATTGCTGCCGCCTCGAGGGAATCATACCGGCACTCGAGTCCTGCCACGCGCTCGCTTACGCGGCGCGGCTCGCGCCCACGCTGCCGCGCGACAAGCTGCTGCTGGTCAATCTGTCCGGCCGCGGCGACAAGGACATGGCCACCGTGGCCGACCGCTCGGGGCTCAAGTTCTACTGCCGGCCCCAGTGCGACCCCGCGCAGCGCGCTCGGTAGCGAGTGGGCCACAGCGCTTCGACCAACCGCATCGACGCAAGCTTCGCGCGAATACGCGCGGCGGGGCGGACCGCGCTCATTCCTTATGTGACCGCCGGTGACCCCGCGCGCGCGGTGACGGTTCCGCTCCTGCACTCGCTCGTCGGCGCGGGCGCGGATGTGCTCGAGCTCGGGGTGCCTTTCTCGGATCCGATGGCCGACGGACCGGTGATCCAGCGCGCTTCCGAGCGCGCTCTTGCGCTGGGCGTCGGCACGGCGGACGTGCTGGAGATGGTCGCCGCGTTCCGCCGCGAGGATGACACGACGCCGATCGTCCTCATGGGCTACGCCAATCCCATCGAGGCGATGGGCCTGGACGCGTTTGCCGATCGCGCATGCGCGGCTGGGGTCGATGGGGTGATCGTCGTCGACTATCCGCCGGAAGAGGCGGGCGAATTCGTCTCGATCCTTGTGGCACGCGGTCTCGCCCCCATTTTCCTGCTCTCGCCCACGACGCTCGAATCACGCATGGAGACCATCGGCCGCCTGGCTCGCGGCTACGCCTATTACGTGTCGCTCAAAGGCGTCACCGGCGCGGGCCATCTCGATACGACCGACGTCGTGACGAGGCTCGCGCTCATCCGCAAGTACGTTGCGCTCCCGATCGGCGTCGGGTTCGGCATTCGCGACGCCGCAAGTGCGAAGGCGATCGCCGCCGTTGCCGATGCAGTCGTGATCGGCAGTCGTCTCATCCAGGAGATCGAATCGGGCCCGGCGGAGAGCGCGCCCGGCCGTGCCGCGGCCTGGCTCGGTACAATACGCAAAGCGGTCGACAGCGTCGCAAAGCAGCCCGCATAGAGGCCTCGACCAAGCAATGAGCCCAGGGGGAATGAAATGAGTTGGCTCCAGAAGCTCCTGCCGCCGCGCATCAAGGCCACGCCCGGGGCGAGCAAGAAGGCGATGCCGGAGGGGCTTTGGGTCAAGTGCTCTGCTTGCGAAGCGGTGCTCTATCGCACCGATCTGGAGAAGAACCTCAACGTGTGTCCCAAGTGCGGATACCACGGGCGGGTGGGAGCGCGGGAGCGCATCGACCAGCTGTTCGACCCCGAGGGTCGCTACGAGATCGGCTCCGAGGTTCTTCCGGTGGATACGCTCAAGTTCAGGGACACGAAGAAATATCCCGAACGTCTTTCGACAGCGCTGGAGGATACGGGCGAGACGGACGCACTCGTGGTGATGCAGGGAAGCATCAAGTCGGTATCGCTCGTGATGGCGGTGTTCGAATTCGATTTCATGGGCGGTTCGATGGGCTCCGTGGTGGGCGAGCGTTTCGTTCGCGCAGTGCGCGTCGCGTACGAGAACCGCGTGCCTTTCGCATGTCTCACCGCGAGCGGCGGAGCGCGCATGCAAGAAGGGGTGAACTCGCTGTTTCAGATGGCGAAGACCGCGGCGGTTCTGCAGGAGCTCAGCAAGGCGTCGCTCCCGTTCGTCTCGGTCCTCACCGACCCGACGATGGGCGGCGTGTCAGCGAGCTTCGCCATGCTTGGCGACATCGTCATCGCCGAGCCAGGCGCTTTGATCGGTTTTGCGGGGCCTCGAGTGATCGAACAAACGGTGCGCGAGAAGCTTCCCGAGGGCTTTCAGCGCGCCGAATTCCTGCTCGAGAAAGGGGCGATCGACATGATCGTCGACCGTCGCCAGCTTAGAAACGAGCTCCCCAGGCTCCTCACTCTGCTGCAGCGCCAGCCGCTCCCTACCGGCTGAGTCCCGCCACCGACGCGCGGCCGTGCCGCGCAGCGCATTCGTGAGCCCGCCCAAGACGCTCGCTGACTGGCTTGCGTACCTCGAAACCCTGCATCCCCGGGCGATTGCGCTCGGACTGGAGCGCGTGCGCACGGTTTACGATCGGCTGCCGATCGCTCCACGTTGTCCGGTCATCACCGTTGCCGGCACCAACGGCAAGGGATCGACCTGCGCCTTCCTCGAGCGGATGCTTGCCGCCAGCGGGTATCGCGTCGGACTCTACACATCGCCGCACCTGCTGCGCTACAACGAGCGCGTGCGGATCGCCGGACGCGAAGCGCCCGACGAGTCGCTGTGTACGGCGTTCGCCGCAGTGGAGGCGGTGCGCGGAGACACGCCGCTCACCTACTTCGAGTTCGGCACCCTCGCCGCGCTGTGGCTCTTCGCGCGCTCGACGCTCGACGCACTGGTCCTCGAAGTCGGCCTCGGCGGCCGCCTCGACGCCGTGAATATCGTCGACGCCGACGTGGCGGTGGTTAGCACGATCGCGCTCGACCATCTCGACTATCTCGGTACGACGCGAGAGGACATCGGACGCGAGAAGGCGGGGATATTTCGTGGGGAACGCCCGGCAATCTGCGCCGATCCCGATCCGCCCGCGTCGCTGCTCGAGCATGCGCGGGCGAGAGGCGTGCCGCTGCTGCGCCAAGGCGTCGACTTCGGTTACCGCGCCGAGGACAACCAGTGGCGCTATACCGCACCTGATGGCGCGAAGTACTCGCTCCCGTACCCTGCGCTGCGTGGCACCCATCAGCTCGCCAACGCCGCAGGTGCGCTCGCCGCGCTGTACGCGTTGCGCGAACGCTTGCCGGTCAGCATGGGCGCGGTGCGGGAGGCGCTGGTCGGCATCGACCTCCCAGGGCGCCTGCAGGTTCTTCCCGGACGGCCGGTGACCGTGCTCGATGTTGCGCACAATCCGCAGGCGGTGGGCGCGCTTGCGGAGAGCCTCGGCGCGATGGGATTCCACCCGCGGAACTTCGCCGTTTTCGGCATCATGGCCGACAAGGACATCGACGGGGTGATCGGCGCGCTGCGCCGACGCATCGACCGCTGGTTCGTGGCGACGCTGCCGCCGCCGCGCGGCGCCACCGCGGCGCGATTGCGCGAGCGCCTGGAGGCGGCAAGAGTGGCGCGCGAAGAGATCCAGACTTTCGACGCACCGAGTCTGGCCTACCGCGCCGCGCGCGAGCACGCGACCGAAGCTGATAGAATTATCGTTTTCGGCTCGTTCCTCACCGTCGCTGCCGCACTCGCTTGAGCACCTCAGATCTCGCGGTTGACGAATTCAGGCGGCGCGCTCGCCGGCGGTTGATCGGGGCAATCGTGCTTGCGCTTGCGGCGGCGGTACTGCTGCCCCTGCTGCTCGAGAGCGAGCCCAAGCCACTCGGCGACGACGTTTCGATTCAGATTCCGCCGCTGGACAACAGCAAGTTCATCAACCCGCTGTCGCCCGGAAAGGGCGGCGAGTTGAAAAGCGGCGCGACGCAGCCTGCGGCGAAGAGTGCCGCGCCGACGAATCCAGACGCGAGCCCTGCTGCGCCGTCCCCGCCTGCAAGCAACCCGACGCCGCCCGCTGCAGCGGCGGAAGCGGTGGCTCCGCCCGCGCCGGCGAGCACGCCGGCGAAGGGCGGGCCGTCGGAGGCGGGCCCCGCAGCGGGACCTGCTGCCGCGACCGCGACCCAGGCGGCCGAGCCGAAAACGCAGGCGGCGGCGCCAAAGACTGCCGACACGACCGACACGCAGCCCGCAGCGCAGGCTGGAACGTTCGTCGTGCAGGTAGCGGCCTTCACGGATCGCTACGGCGCGCTCGCGCTCGTGCGCAAGTTGAAAGCCGCCGGCTTTGCCGCATTCGTCGAGGCGGCGACAACGAGCAAGGGCGATCTGCATCGCGTGCGAGTCGGCCCTTACCCCTCGCGCGAGGCTGCCGACGCGGCGCGGGCGAAGCTCAAGGCGGCTGGTTACGATGGCATCGTCGCACGGGCGCGATGACCGCGTTCGATCTTATCGTCGTCGGCATCGTTGGTCTTTCCGCAATAGCAGCATTCCTGCGAGGGTTCGTGCGCGTGGCTGCCTCGCTCGCGGCGTGGGTGATCGGTTGCCTCGTGGCGCTGCGTTTCTCGACGGCGCTGGGCGGTTTGCTCCCGGACATGGGAGAAAGCTCCTTGACGCGCTACATCGTCGCTTTCCTCCTCATCATGGTCGGAGTACTGATCATCGGCGCCCTGGTAGGCCTTGTTCTGTCGCGCCTGCTGCGTGCGGCAGGCCTCGGGTTCCTCGATCGCTTCTTGGGTGCGATCCTCGGGCTCGCGAGGGGTCTCGTCATCGTTGTATTTCTCGTGCTGCTTGCCGGTGTTACTTCGCTGCCAGCGAAGGATTGGTGGCAAAATGCGTTATTGAGCCCGCCGTTGACTGTCGCAGCGTTGAGCCTGCGACCGTGGCTTCCGAAGGCTTGGGCGGAGCAGCTTCACTACGACGGCAAGGAACGCCGGCCGGACAAGCCAGTCGAAAAGGGAAAGGCCTAGAGCGAACATGTGCGGCATCATCGGGTCCGTTGCGCATACGCCCGTCAACCAGCTTCTGTATGACGGGCTGCTGCTCCTCCAGCACCGGGGTCAGGATGCGGCCGGCATCGTCACGAGCGAGGGCCCCGTTTTCCACATGTACAAGGGCTCGGGCTACGTGCGCGACGTGTTCCGGACGCGCAACATGCGCGACCTTCTGGGCAACGCCGGCGTTGGTCATGTGCGCTATCCCACCGCGGGATCGGCCTGGTCGGACCTCGAATCCCAGCCGTTCTACGTGAATTCGCCCTTCGGCATCACCCTGGCGCACAACGGCAACCTGACCAACAGCGAGGCGCTCAAGCGCGAGCTCTTTCAGCTCGACTTCCGCCACGTCAACACCAACTCGGACTCCGAAGTTCTGCTGAATGTGCTGGCGCTCGAGCTCGAGCGCGCAGCACACCACGCGCGCCTCGATGCCAACGCGATCTTCACGGCCGTTGCCGGCGTGCATCGCCGCTGCCGCGGTGCGTACGCCATCGTGGCCATGATCGCCGGCTACGGGCTGGTTGCGTTTCGCGATCCGTTCGGAATCCGCCCCTTGATCATCGGCGTGAACGAGGCGATGGGCGGAACCGAATACGTGGTTGCGAGCGAGTCCGTGGCGCTCGAGGCGCTCGGTTTCTCCGTGCTGCGCGACGTCGCGCCCGGGGAGGCGATCTACGTGGACCAGGCGGGGCGCTTCCACGCCCGGCAGTGCGCCGAGCACCCCTCGCTCAATCCGTGCATCTTCGAGTTCGTCTATCTCGCACGCCCCGACTCGGTGATGGACGGCGCGTCGGTGTACGAGTCGCGCCTGCGCATGGGCGGAGAACTGGCGAAGAAAATCGCCAACATCCCCGCCGCACAGGACATCGACGTGGTAATTCCGATTCCCGACTCGAGCCGGCCGTCGGCGCTCGAGCTCGCCAACAGCCTCGGCTTGAAGTACCGCGAAGGGTTCGTCAAGAACCGCTACGTTGGCCGCACATTCATCATGCCCGGGCAGGCGATCCGCAAGAAGAGCGTGCGCCAGAAGCTTAACCCGATGGGCATCGAGTTCAGGGACAAGGTGGTGCTGCTGGTGGACGATTCGATCGTGCGCGGCACGACAAGTCGCGAGATCGTGTCGATGGCACGCGAAGCGGGCGCGCGCAAGGTGTACTTCGCCTCGGCGAGCCCGCCGGTGCGCTTCCCCAACGTCTACGGCATCGACATGCCGAACCAGCGCGAGCTTATCGCGACCGGGCGCAGCGAAGCGGAGATCGCGCAGGAGATCGGCGCGGATCTGCTGGTCTACCAGGACCTCGAGGCGCTCAAGCGCGCGGTGCGCGGCGCCAATCCGAAGCTCAAGGAGTTCGAGGCCTCCTGTTTCGACGGTTATTACGTGACCGGTGACGTCACGGCCGACTATCTCTCGCACCTTGCCACCCGCCGCGACGAGATGCGCGGCGAGCTTGGCGCGGAGAGCGACGAGCCGCTGCTCGCGACCGGCTGAGCCAGCATTGCTGGCGGCGCGTCGATTTGACGCCGCAGCGGATTCCGGGGATACTTGAGCTGCACCGAGCGCCGATTTGAACCGGGGTTTCCGCAGCAGTAGCGGCGGCTCCGCAGCTTGCGGGCGCTATAGAAATCCAGCTAAAGCGAGCCATCGATCTCTCCGGGCCCGTTTAGCGCAAGCTGACGGGCCTTTTCATTTGGGTGGCTCATGACGCACAAGTCCGGCTTCACGACGTCGATCTTGCACGCGGACCGCAGCGCACCGATCGAGCACGGTTCGCTGCACAAGCCGCTGCACCTCTCGGTCGCGTACGGCTACCGCGACGCCCGCGAGCTCGCGGCGGTCTTTCAAGGCAGGGCGCAGGGGTATTCCTACGGCCGCCAGGGCAACCCCACCGCGACAGCGCTGGAGGAGAAGATTACCCGCATGGAAGACGGCGTCGCGACCGCGAGCTTCAGCACAGGCATGGCGGCGATCGGCGCGATCATGTTGTCGCTGCTGCGTGCGGGCGATCACGTCGTGGCCAGTTCCTTCCTGTTCGGCAACACCAACAGCCTGTTCGCCACGCTGGCCGGTCTGGGCTGCGAAGTGAGCTTCGTCGACGCCACCTCGGTTGCGGCGGTCGAGGCTGCTCTCAGGCCGGAGACGCGCCTGGTGTTCGTCGAAACGATCGCGAACCCGCGCACGCAGATCGCCGACCTCGCGCGCATCGGCGAGCTTTGCACGAAGCGGCGGCTGCTCTACGTCGTCGACAACACGATGACCTCCCCATACCTGTTCCGTCCGAAGAGCGTGGGCGCGGGCCTCATCGTCAACGCCCTAACGAAGTACATCGGCGGGCATGGCAACGCGCTGGGCGGCGCCGTCACGGAAGCCGGGAACTTCGATTGGACGCGCTACCCGAACATCCACGAGGCGTACAAGGGACCGAAGCAGGCGCTCTGGGGGCTCACGCAGATCCGCAAGAAGGGCTTGCGCGACTGGGGCGGCACCCTCGCTGCCGAGCAGGCGCACCACCTCGCAGCCGGCGCCGAGACGCTCGCCCTGCGCCTCGAGCGGGCCTGTGCCAACGCGCTGGCGCTGGCGGAATTTCTCGACGCGCGCGCGCAGGTGCAGGCCGTGTATTACCCGGGTCTCGCAGCGCACCCGCAGCACGCGCTGGCGCGCGAGCTGTTCGTCCATTTCGGGGCGTTGCTGTCTTTCGAGCTGAGCCCGGCCCTCGACTGCTTCGATTTTCTCAATCGCTTGCGCTGCGTCGTGCTCTCGTCGAATCTCGGCGACAACCGCACCCTCGCCATCCCGGTCGCTCACACGATCTACTGGGAGATGGGACCCGAGAGGCGGGCGAGCATGGGCATCGCCGATTCGCTGATCCGCGTTTCGGTCGGCATCGAGGACCGAGACGACCTCATCGACGACTTCAGCCAGGCGCTCGGCTGAAGCCGCGTTCAAGCCGCGACTTCGAACCCGCTGGGCGTCACGCTGTGAGCGTCGACGCGAAGATAGCTCGCGGCCTTGTACCAGTCGGCGAGCACGTAGCGCTCGCATTTGCGTCCTTCCACGACGAGCTCGTGTCGGGCCGGGCGATGCGTGTGGCCGTGAATCATCCGACTCACGCGGTGCACACGCATGGCCGCCGCGACCGCGTCGGCGTTCACATCCATGATGACCGGCGGCTTGTCCGCCGTCGCGCGTCGGCTCATGGCGCGAAAGAAGATCGCTAGGCCCTGGCGGACGAAGTACGGCAAAGCGAGCGTCCGCCGCTGACGGACCGGGTCCCGCCAATAGGCGCGGAAGCGCTGGTAGTCGACATCGTCAGTGCAAAGCTGGTCGCCGTGCATGATGAGCGTCGGCGTGCCGTAAAGATCGTGCACGACCTCGTCGGCCAGCAGGGTTCCGCCCGATGCCCGCGCGAAGCGCTCGCCGAGGACGAAATCGCGGTTCCCGCGCTGAAAGTAGATTCGGGTTCCGGACGCGGCCAGATCGGCAAATGAAGCGGCTACCCCCGTCGGCAGCGCCTGGCGAAGCTGATCGTCACCGACCCAGGTGTCGAACAGGTCGCCGATCACGTAGAGCGCGGCGGCGTCCCGAGCCGGCCCGCGCGTGAACGCGTGGAATGCTTGGACGAGCGCGGGCCGGTCCTTCGACAGATGCAGGTCTGAGATGAACAGGGTCGGCGCCATGGTCGAATGAGCGCCTCGCCCGACCTACGCCGGCACCTCCGCCCGCTCGATGAGCACGTCTTCCCGCGGCACGTTCTGATGCATGCCGCGGTCGCCTGTGGCCACTGCCTTGATGCGGTCGACGACCTCGGTGCCGGAAACGACGCGACCGAAGACGCAATAGCCCCAGCCTTTGACGTCGCGCGAGCGGTGATCGAGGAAAGCGTTGTCCGCCACGTTGATGAAGAACTGCGCGGTGGCCGAGTGCGGATCGGACGTGCGCGCCATGGCTACCGTGTAGCGCTGGTTCTTCAGCCCGTTCGCAGCTTCGTTCTCGAGCGCGGCACGCGTGGGCTTCTGGCGGAACTCGGGCGTGAAGCCGCCCCCCTGGATCATGAATCCGTCGATCACCCGGTGAAAGAGCGTGTTGTCGAAGTGCCCGGCGCGGGCGTATTCGAGAAAGTTGGCAACGGTCTTGGGTGCGCGCTCGGCGTCCAGCTCGAGCGTGATCGGGCCGTGGTTCGTGTGCAGGACGACTTTCGAAGCGGCGGCGGTCATGGCGCACCGACGACGGTCGCCTGCTTGATCACCACGCGCTCGAGGGGAACGTCGGTGGGGAATGGGCCGCCGGGGCCAGTCTTCGTGGCCGCGATCTTCGACACCACGTCCATGCCTTCCACGACCTTGCCGAAGACGGTGTAGCCGTAGCCGGCGCGCGTTGCTTCGCGGAAGTTGAGCGGCTTGTTGTCGTTCACGTTGATGAAGAACTGCGCCGTTGCCGAATCCGGGTCGCTGGTGCGAGCCATGGCGACGCTCCCCGGCACGTTGAGCAGGCCCGCCTTGCTGCTCTGCTCCGCTTCGTTCGGGATGGGCGCGCGCGTGGGCTTCTGGCGAAAGTCCGTATCGAACCCTCCACCCTGGATCATGAATCCCTGGATGACGCGATGAAACTGCGTGCCGTCGTATTGCTTCGCCTTCACGTAGTTCAGGAAGTTCTCCACCGTCTTCGGTGCGGCTTCGGGGTAGAGCTCGATGACGATCTTGCCGGCGGTCGTATCGAACTGCACGCGGGGATTCGCAGCCTGGGCTTGCGCACCGAGGGCGGCCAGGGTAGCTGCAGCAATGACGAGTATGCAACGACGAAACATCGATAGCTCCTTGGTATGAGTACGGGAATTGTACGGGATGGATCAGTTTCAGCGCCGTCGACCCGCCGTCACTTCTTGCCTTTAGAGGGGGCGCGCGCGGGAACGGGGACTGGGGCTGGCGCCGCGGTGCTCGACGGCGGCACCGCAAACAGCTCGCGCACGAGCGCGAGCTTCATCTGAGCGCTCTTGTTCGTCTTGTCCAGCGCGAAGGCGCGATCGTATTCGACGCTCGCGAGCCGCGTATAGACGTCGCCCAGGTTCTCATGCGCGATGGCGTAGTCTGGGCGCGTGGCGAGCGCGAACTCGAGGGCTTTGCGCGCTTTCTCGTACTCGCCCTTTTGGGCCCAGATCACCGCCAGGTTGTTGTACGGCTCGGGAAGCTCGGGATAGTCCTCGACGAGGCTCTGGAACGCCGCGATTGCGGCATCGGTTTCGCCCTCGTCGGTCTGGATGACCGCCTTCAGGAAGCGCGCCTGCGGATTCTTCGCGTCGTTCGCGAGCACTGCATCGACCTTGGCGAGCGCCGAGGCGTACTCTCCGTCGCGAATCTGTCGCGAAGCCTCCGCCAGCTCGGGCGACAGCCCGGGAGTGCGTGGAGGAGGAGCGACGGTTGCCGATTCGGGCGGCGGCGGCGGCGCCTGCGCCGAGGCCGGCAGCGACAGCAACAGGCCCGGGAATGCGGCGAGCAGTGCCGTGATCCAGGAGGCCAGCGAACGTCCGGACATCGAACAGAGAGGGGACACAATGGGCGGATCGAGCCGCACCCCGATTCTAGCAGGAGCGCTCGGACGCTGCGGGGCCCGTGCCGCGCTCTAGGCCGCCGCCAATTTCGCCACGGTGGCGTCGATCAACCGTCTTGCGATGCTCACCGGCGAAGGGAGCTGCGGCAGCGCATCGAGCGCAAACCACTGCGCATCGGCAATCTCCTCGTCCGAGGGACGCATCTCTCCGCCCGCGTACTCAGCGGTGTAGGCGATCATCAGCGAGTGCGGAAACGCCCAGGACTGGCTCGCGAAATAGCGCAGCCCGTCGACCTCGATGTTCACCTCCTCGCGCACCTCGCGGTGGATGCAGTCCTCGATCGATTCGCCGGGCTCGACGAAGCCGGCGAGCGCGCTGTACATCGCTTGCGGAAATCGGTTGGCACGCGCAAGCAGGAGCTCCCGGCCGCGGGTGACAAGCACCATCATCGCGGGCGAGACGCGCGGGAAGACCACATGGCCGCATGCCGGGCACTCCTTGGCCCGTTCGTTGGCGCGGTCGCGGGTAGGCGCACCGCAGCGGCCGCAGAACTGGTGGCTGCGATCCCATTCGGCGATCTGGAAGGCACGGCCGGCGAGGGCCAGCAGGGGATCCGGCAGGTGCAGAAAGAGCGAACGCAGGCCGCGCCATTGCCAGCCTGGCGGCTCGGGGGCGTCCGCCGCGACGCGCACGACGATGCAGTCGAGGCCTTCGTTGCTGCCAAGGTAGTGTCGCGCGCCGCTCACCCCTAGCTGCGTCGTCGCGTCGAGGGTCGGAAGCACCGGCGGCTCGCCTTCGCGAACGAGCAGCTTGTCCTCGCGCCAGACGAAGCAAAGCGCGTTGCCGGGAAGCTGGGGCGGCAGGACCAGCCCGGGGTGAAAGCCGGGCGGGGAGTTCAGGAGCACGACGCTAGCGCAGGAAGTTCTCGTCCTTGCCGATCACGGTCAACTCGACGAACTTGGAGCCACTGTGGTCCGTTGGAGAGAAACTAACCGTGTAGCCCCCGACGTCGTAGTCGCGCATCTGCTCCATCGCGGCCATGAACCTCTCGCGCGTGAGATCGCTGCCCGTGCGGCGCAGGCCCTCGACGAGTACCTTGGCGGCGATGAACCCCTCGAGGCTGGTGAAAGAATAGTTCTGCTTGCCGGTGGAGGCCTCGAGCAGCTGCTGGTACTCCTTCACGACGCGCGCCGACAAATTCCACGGGAACGGCACGACCTGCGAGATGCCTACGCCTCGTCCTGCCGGCCCCGTCTCGTGCGCCAGCGCCTTGCTGCCCACGAACGAGACGTTCATGAACTGCGGGTTGCAGCCGGCGGCCCGCATCGCCTTGATGAAGGCGGCACAGGACTTGTAGGCGGAGATCATGACCACGCCCTGCGGATCGACCTTGCAGATCGAGCTGACGGCGGCAGCGACGTTCACCGTGTTG
This sequence comes from Casimicrobiaceae bacterium, assembly GCA_036380055.1. Lineage (GTDB taxonomy): Bacteria > Pseudomonadota > Gammaproteobacteria > Burkholderiales > Casimicrobiaceae > PALSA-1003. The sequence continues at coordinate 4,323 of DASVFM010000094.1, read as the reverse complement.
CGCTCGACGGTGCCGGTGGCGATGATCTTCATGTTCCTCTTCTGCATGGCCCGCTCGACGCCTGCAAGCCCTGCCTTGCCGTAGTCGTCGTTCTGATAGAAGATCGCGATGCGGTCGAGCGTCTGGCCGACGAGCTGACCCACGAGCTTGTCAGTCTCGTCGTAGTAGCTCGCGCGAATGTTGAAGATGTAACGGTTGAGCGGGTTGCGCAGCGACTCGGCGCCGGTGAAGGGGCCGACGAAGGGCACGCGAGCCGCAGTGAAGATCGGCTTCGACGCGTTCGAGGTCGGGGTGCCGACATAGCCGAAGAGCAGGAACACGCCGCCGTCGATGAGCGCCTTGGTGTTGGCTGCGGCGCGGTCGGCCTCGTAGCCGTCATCGAGCGACCTCAGCTCGATCTTGCGGCCGCTGACGCCGCCGGCAGCGTTGATCGCCTGGAAATACGCCAGCGCGCCTGCGCGCATTTCGGTGCCCAGCTCGGAGGCGGGACCCGAAAAGGCGGCCGACTGGCCGATGAGAATGCTCGTCGGCGTCACTCCCGGATCGGCGCGCGCGCCGCACGCCAGGAGCGCGCACAACACCAACCAAAGCCGTCGCCATTCGACTTTCATCGACCCCTCCCAGGGTTACGCGTTCCGGGCGTCACGTCCCCGTCAGGGAAGCAACCCCCGCGAGCGGGGAGTATAATGCGCGTCGATCTTCGCGCCTACCCGCCGCATATGGAAGCCGAAAGACTCAACCAGCTTTCCGCCTCGCTTTCCGCCCTGCGGCAGCGCGCGGCCGATCTGCGGAGGTATCTTTGACTTCGACGCCAAGTCGGAGCGCCTGGCTGTCGTAGCGAAACAACTCGAGGACCCGGGCATCTGGAGCGACCCCAGGCGGGCGCAGGAGCTCGGCAAGGAAAGAAAGCAGCTCGACCAGGTCGTCAGTACGCTCACCAGCCTCGATCAGCGGCTCAGGGATAGCGCGGAGCTGTTCGAGCTGGCGCGCGCAGAGGCCGACGACGCGACGCTCACGGGTGTCGACAGCGAGGTGACCGAGCTCGAGCGCTCGGTTGGCGATCTCGAGTTCCGCCGGATGTTCCACAATCCGATGGATCCGAACCCCTGCTTCATCGATATCCAAGCCGGCAGCGGCGGAACCGAGGCTCAGGATTGGGCGGCGATGCTCCTGCGCATGTACCTGCGCTACTGCGAGCGCAAGGGCTACCGAACGGAGGTTCTCGAGGAATCCGAGGGCGAGGTCGCTGGCGTCAAGAGCGCGAGCGTGAAGGTTACCGGCGACTATGCCTATGGGCATCTGCGCACCGAAACCGGGGTGCACCGGCTCGTGCGCAAGAGTCCCTTCGATTCCAACGCCCGGAGGCACACGTCGTTCGCCAGCGTCTTCGTCTACCCCGAAGTCGATGAGACGATAGAAGTCGAAATCAACCCGGCGGACCTGCGTATCGACACCTTCCGCGCCTCAGGAGCGGGCGGCCAGCACATCAACAAGACAGACTCCGCAGTGCGCATCACGCATGCGCCGACGGGCATCGTCGTGCAATGCCAAAACGATCGCTCGCAGCACCGCAACCGCGCGGAAGCGATGGCCATGCTCAAGTCGCGGCTCTACGAGCTCGAGCTGCGCAAGCGACAGGCCGAGCAGCAGAAGCTCGAGGAAACGAAGACCGACATCGGCTGGGGTCATCAAATCCGCTCCTACGTGCTCGACCAGTCGCGCATCAAGGACCTGCGTACCAACGTCGAGATAGGCAACACGCAGGCCGTGCTCGACGGCGATCTCGACGTCTTCATCGAGGCCAGCCTGAAGCAGGGCGTCTAGCGATGCCGACGGACAAGACAAGGAATACGCCGGCCGTCCCGGAGCCTCCCCAGGACGAGAACCAGATCATCGCTGAGCGCCGCGCCAAGCTGCGGGCGCAGCGCGAGCGCGGCCGAGCCTATCCCAACGACTTTCGCCGGGACGCGCTCGCCTCGGCGCTGCACGAGGCCCACGGAGGAAAGACGCCCGAGCAGCTCGACGCCGAGCCCCTGCGGGTCGCCGTCGCAGGCCGGATGCTGCTCAAGCGCGTCATGGGCAAGGCGAGCTTCGCCACGCTGCAGGACATGAGCGGGCGGCTGCAGCTCTACGTCACCCGCGACGCGATCGGCGAGGCCGCATACGAGGCGTTCAAGCATTGGGATCTGGGCGACATCGTCGGGGCGACGGGCACGCTGTTCAAGACGCGTACCGGCGAGCTCTCCGTGCGCGTCGCGGAGATCTCGCTGCTCGCCAAGGCCCTGCGGCCGCTGCCGGAGAAGTTCCACGGCCTCACCGACCAGGAGCAGAAATACCGGCAGCGCTACGTCGATCTGATCGTGAGCCCGGAGTCGCGACGCGTGTTCCTGATGCGCTCACAGATCGTTCAGGCGCTGCGCGAGTTCTTCGTTGCGCGCGGATATCTCGAGGTCGAGACGCCGATGATGCAGCCGATTCCGGGAGGCGCCGCGGCGAGGCCGTTCGTGACCCACCACAATGCGCTCGACACCGACTTGTACCTGCGCATCGCGCCGGAGCTCTACCTGAAGCGACTGGTCGTGGGCGGCCTCGAGAAGGTGTTCGAGATCAACCGCAACTTCCGCAACGAAGGCATCTCGACACGGCACAATCCGGAATTCACGATGCTCGAGTTCTATGAGGCGTATCGGGATTATCGCTACCTCATGGATCTCACCGAGGAACTGCTGCGCGCGATTGCGCTTAAGGTCTGCGGCGCGACGACGGTGGAATATCAGGACCAGCGCATCAATCTCGCCGGCCCCTTCGACCGACTGACCATGGCCGAGGCGATCGCCAAGTACCACGCGCGCTATCCGCTGCACGAGCTCGCCAAGCGGGATTACCTCAAGGCGGCGCTCGCGCCTCTGGGGGTCGAGGTATTGCCGACGGACGGCATCGGAGTGCTGCAGCTGAAGCTCTTCGAAGCGACGACCGAAGCCAAGCTCGTGCAGCCCACGTTCATAGTCGCGCACCCTACCGACGTCTCGCCGCTCGCTCGCGCGAGCGAAGCGGACCCCGCAGTGACCGACCGCTTCGAGCTGTTCGTCACCGGGCGCGAGATCGCTAACGGGTTCTCGGAGCTGAACGACCCGGAAGATCAGGCGGCGCGTTTCATGGCCCAGGCGCGGGCGAAGGACGCCGGCGATGCGGAGGCGATGCACTACGATGCCGACTACATCCGCGCGCTCGAATACGGGCTGCCGCCCACCGCAGGCGAAGGCATCGGCGTCGACCGTCTGGTCATGCTGCTCACCGACAGCCCTTCGATCCGCGACGTGATCCTCTTTCCTCAGCTCAAGCCGGAAACGTGCTCGGGACCGGGCGATGGCGGATCATGAGCGATCGATTCAGATCCTTTGCGGACTTCTATCCGTTCTACCTGTCGGAGCATCGCAACCGGACCTGTCGCCGCCTCCATTTCACGGGTTCGCTCGTCGCGCTCGCGTTCATCGCACTCGCGGCAGCGACGCGCAACGCATGGTGGCTCGCCGCGGGATTGGTCGCCGGCTACGGCTGCGCCTGGGCCGGCCACTTCTTCTTCGAGCACAACCGTCCCGCAACGTTCACGCATCCGCTCTACAGCTTGATGGGCGACTGGGTGATGTTCAAGGACATCCTGCGGGGCAGAATCGCATTCTGAACACACGGTCGTGCGAGGTCGCGTTGACCCTCATCGCAGGGGCGCGCGATAATACGAACCCTTCGGGGTGTAGCGCAGCCTGGTAGCGCGCTTGCTTTGGGAGCAAGATGTCGGGAGTTCAAATCTCTCCACCCCGACCAGAATAGCGGACCGGCTTCTCGAGGCAATCGGGCGCCCGTAGCTCATTGGGATAGAGCACCGGCCTTCTAAGCCGGGGGTAACAGGTTCGAGTCCTGTCGGGCGCACCACAGATTGCGCGCGGCAGATAATAAGGGGGGAGGCCGGGGTGGACCGGAGGAGCTTTGTCGGCGGCATCGCCGGCGCGATTGCGCTTGGGCCGCGACTCGCCGACGCCGAGCAGGCGCGGGTACACCGGGTCGGATTCATGCTCGGCGCGACCGCCGAGTCGGTGAAATCGCTGTATGACGCACTGAACGACGGCCTGCGCGACCGCGGTTACGTCGAAGGCCGCAACCTCGTCCTGGAGGCTCGTTACGGAGGCGGCAGGATGGAGCGGCTGCCCGAATTGGCAGCCGAGCTGGTGCGCCTGCGCGTGGAGGTGATCGTTACCGGCACCAACATCCACGTCGCGGCCGCGCGAAGCGCTACCAAGACGCTGCCCATCGTGATGGTTTTCACCG
>DASVFM010000093.1:0-8233 GCA_036380055.1 Casimicrobiaceae bacterium | reverse complement strand
CAGGCGCTCGCGCGCATGCTGCTGCAGGCGGGGGGCTACACCGAGGCCGACGCAGAGCTCGTGAAGACGGGCGGTTTCGGCGAGGGCATCGCCGCGCTCGACTCTGGGCAGATCGACATCGCTCCAATCACCGAGCCGCTGTGGTCGAAGCTCAAAGGCAAATATCGCGCGGTGGTTGTCGCCAACGACGTGCTGCCGCCGCTCGACAACGTCGTCGGCGTGGCGACCGTCGAGATGATGGAGAAGCGCGGTGACTTCATCCGCGCGGTGATCCGCGCCCGGCGCAAGGCGGTGATCTTCATGAAGGAGCATCCGGACGAGGCCGCGGAGATCGTCGCCAAGCAGTACAACCTCGATCTCGACGTCGCGAAGAGCGCGGTGCGCAACCTCACCACAGCCACCACGAAGGGCGTGCCGTACTGGGGTGAAGGCGAGATCCACCTCGAGGGCCTGAAGCGCATGATCGAGGCGCAGCGCTCGGTGGGGGCGATCACCGGCGAGGTCGATTACAGCAAGATCATCGACACGCGCTTCCTGCCGAAGGATCTGCAGACGATCAAGTAGCGTCCGCGGGTCTTCGTGGCATCCGAGCAGGTCAGGCTGCGCGGCGTCGGCAAGGTGTTCATGGCCGGCGTCCCGCCGGCGCCGCTGCACGCGCTCGGCCCCATCGACCTCGCGCTCCGCCAGGGCGAATTCTTCGCGGTCGTCGGCCCCTCGGGCTGCGGCAAGTCGACGCTGCTCGAGGTGATCGCCGGACTCACGCCGGTCACCGAGGGCTCGGTCGAGTTCGAGGGCAAGCCGATCGCGGGCGAAGCGCCGGACGGGATCGGCGTCGTCTTCCAGGAGGACGCTTCGCTCGCCTGGCTCAACGTCGCCGATAACGTCGGCTTCGGGCTGCGCCGGCTGCGGCTGCCGCGCGAGGCGAAGGACGAGCGCGTGCGCAAGGCTCTGCAGCTCGTCGGGCTCGCCGATTTCGCCACGAGCTATCCCGCGCAGCTCTCCGGCGGCATGCGTCAGCGCGTATGCATCGCGCGCACGCTGGTGATGGAGCCCCGGCTCATTCTCCTCGACGAGCCGTTCGGCGCGCTCGACCAGCAGACGCGGCTGCTCATGGGCGACGAGGTGCTGCGCCTCTGGCGGCAGACTGGCGCGACCGTGTTCCTCATCACCCATGCGCTCGACGAGGCGACCATGCTCGCCGACAGGATCGGGGTGATGTCCGCGCGACCGGGTCGGCTGATCGACGTCGTTGAGACGGGCTGGCCGCGCGAGCGCGACAGCCGCATCATGGAGCATCCCGAGTTCGGGGCGATCACCGCGCGGCTGTGGAAGTCGCTGCGCAGCGAATCGCTGAAGACCATCGGCCGCACCGAAGTTTCTGCCAGCGATTCCGCCGACGCTTCCACCCACGCGCGGCCCTCGCGATGAACCGATGAGCAGAGTGATCTGGTACCGATGGCTCGTCGTCGTCGCTGCGGTCGCGCTGCTCGAGGTGCTCTGCCTCACCGGCGTGATCGACAAGATAACGATGCAGCCGCCGCACCTCATCGCGCGCGACTTCTTCCGCATCATCGTCTCGGGCCGGATGAACGGCGCGATTCTGAAGACGACGACCAACGTGCTCGCCGCCTTCGGGCTGGCGATGAGTGTCGGGATCGTCGCCGCCGTCTTCCTGCACCGAAAGCGGGGGCTGCGCGAAACCCTTGATCCGCTCTTCGCGACCTATTACGCGGTGCCGGTATTCGCGTTCTATCCCTTCTTCATCGTCGTGTTCGGGCTGGGCGACCTGCCGCAGATCCTGATCGGCTTCATGCTCGCCGTGGTCGCGGTGATGGTGAATACGCTCAATGGGCTGGACCGGGTTCCGTCGGTGCTGCTGAAGACCGCGCGCATCCTGCGGCTCGCGCCCGCCGAGACGGCCCTGCGCGTGACGCTTCCGGCGGCCGGCCCCTACATCGTTACCGGAGTGAAGCTCGCGGTCGCGTATTCGTTCATCGGAGTGATCGGCTCCGAGTTCATCCTATCGCGCGGCGGTGTCGGCTACGAGATCGGCTTCGCCTACCTCAATTTCGACAACGCGACGATGTACCCGCTGATCCTGCTCATCCTGATCGCCTCGATCGCGGCGAACTCATCGCTGTCGTGGTGGGAGAGACGGCTCCTCGAGCGCAGAGGCATGCGATGAGGCCACGCTGGAGGGGATGGGTCAACGCGACGATCCTCATCGCGTTGCTGATCGTCGTCTGGCAGGCACTCTATATCTGGGTCGGGGAGTCCGCGCTCGCCTCTCCGGTCGCCACGCTGCGTTACGGCCTGCGCATGGTCGCGAGCGAGAGCTTCGGCGCGCATCTGTACGACACCATGCGCGCCTTCGCGATCGCGCTTTTCTTCTCGGTGGTGATCGGGCTCGCGGTTGGCTTCTGGCTCGGCTTCGACCGCTTGTCCGCCGACGTGCTCGAGCCGATGATCGCGGCGGTCTACGCGATCCCCAAGCTCACGCTGTATCCGATCCTGCTGCTCGCCTTCGGTCTCGGCCTCTCGGCGAAGGTCGCCTTCGGCGTGATCCACGGCGTGATCCCGATCATCCTGTTCACGCTCGCCGCCGTGCGCAACACCAAGCCCATCCTGCTCAAGACCGGCCGCGTGCTGAAGCTATCGCCGTCGCAGACGGTGCGCTGGATACTGTTTCCCGCCGCGGTGCCGGAAATCTTCACCGGCCTGCGCGTCGGCTTCTCGCTCACGCTGATCGGGACGCTCCTTGCCGAGATGTTCGCTTCCCAGCGCGGCCTGGGCTATCTGCTGATGACCGGAATCGGCCTGCACAACATCGAGCAGGTCATGGCGGTGACGCTGCTCATTGTCGCCTTCGCCGCTGCGGTGAGCTATCTGCTGCTGCACATCGACCGCCGCCTGCACCGGCAGGCACAGGCCTGATCGGCCCTAAGCCAGCGCGCGCCAGATCTTCTCCGGCGTGAGCGGCATCTGCAGCCCCTCGGTGCGCGCACCGGCGCGCGCGAGCGCGTCCACGACCGCGTTGACCACCGCAGGCGTCGCCCCGATCGTGCCCAGCTCGCCCACGCCCTTCATCCCGAATGTGTTGTTGCGGCAGGGCGTGGATTCGTCCATCGCCATCTCGAAATGCCGCATCATCTCCGCCCGCGGCAGCGCGTAATCCATCAGGCTCGCGCTGAGCGGCTGCCCCGACTCGTCGTAGGCAAGCTGCTCGCACAGCGCCTGCCCGATGCCCTGCGCGGCGCCGCCCTCGAGCTGGCCGATCACGATCATCGGGTTGACGACGCGGCCGACGTCGTTCACCGACCAGTAGCGATCGATCGTCACCGCGCCGGTATCGGGATCGATCTCCACTTCGCAGATGTGGCAGCCGTTGGGCCAGGTCTCGCCGGCGACTGCGCTCTTCGAGTCGAGCACGATCGTGCGCGAAGGCTGCCGGCCCGCAAGATCGAAGAGCCCGATGCGCCGATCGGTGCCGGCGATGCCGAACACGCCGTCGCGATACTCGATGTCGGCCGCCGCCGCCTCCATCTCCGCGGCGGCGAGCGTCCGGCCCTTCTCGACCGTTCGCTCGGCGGCCACGATGACCGCCGAGCCGCCGACGAAGAGCGAGCGCGAGCCCGCGCTGCCGAACCCCTGCGCGCGGTCGGTGTCGCCCTGCACGATGCGGATCTTCTCGATCGGCACGCCGAAGACGTCCACCGCGAGCTGCGAGTAGGTCGTCGCGAGCCCCTGCCCCATGGCCTGGGTGGCCGAGACGATCTCGATCTCCTCCTCGCTGCCATTCGCGCCGGCGCGCACCGCGATCTGCACCCGCTCCTCGAAGATATCGACGCCGGTCCATTCGAGAAACGTGGCAATCCCGCGGCCGCGCAGCCTGCCGCGCGCCTTCGATGCGGCAGCTCGCGCGTCGAAGCCCTTCCAATCGGCGAGCGCGACGCCCTTGTCCATCACCAGCGCGAACTGTCCGCTGTCGTAGGTCTTGTCCATCGCGTTCTTGTACGGCATCTGCTCGGGCCGGATCATGTTGCGGCGGCGAAGCTCGACGGGATCGACACCGGTCTTGCGCGACGCCTCATCCATCAGCCGCTCGATCATGTAGATCGCCTCCGGGCGACCGGCGCCGCGGTACGGTCCGGTCGGTGCGGTGTTGGTGAGCACGCCCTTGATGCGGATGTCGATCGGCCGGATGTCGTATACGCTGGTGGCGACCCACGGTCCTATCATGAGCTGGATGGCCACGCCTGCCGGCGTCGCATAGGCGCCGACGTCGGCGAGCGAGTCGACCCGCAGCGCGAGGATCCGCCCCGATGCGTCGAACGCGAGCTCGATCTTGCTCTCGAGATCGCGGCCGGCACCGGCGGCGAGGAATTCCTCGAGTCGCTCCGCGCGCCACTTGAGCGGTCGGTTGAGCTTGCGCACGCAATGCGCGATCACGACGTCCTCGGGGTAGAGGCTCGTCTTCATGCCGAAGCCGCCGCCGACGTCGCCCACCACGATGCGGATGCTTTCGTTCGGAACGCCCAGCACGGCGCTCGCCAGCTCGTCGCGGATGCCGGTGGGCGTCTGGCAGGAGAGGCGCAGCGTGATGCGCTTGCTCGCCGGGTCGTATTCGGCGAGCACGGCGCGCGGCTCGATGGGACACGGCGCGAGGCGTTGGTTCACAAGATCGAGCGACACGACGTGCGCGGCGCGCTTGAAGGCGGCCGCCGTCGCTGCCGCATCGCCATGGCGTATCTCGGCCGTGATGTTGCCGCTGGCCTGCGGCCACACGAGCGGCGCGCCCGGCGCCAGCGCGGCGGCGAGCCCGGCCACCGCGGGCAGCGGCTCGTAGCTCACCGGGATCGCCTCGGCAGCATCGCGCGCTTGCGCAAGCGTCTCCGCGATCACGGCTGCAACCGGCTCACCGACGAAGCGCACGGTGCCCACCGCGAGCGCGTGATGCGGCGGCGAGGCGCCGGGTGAGCCATCCGCGCGCTTGAAGTCGGCGGAGGTGACGATCGGCTTGACGCCGTCCCGGACGAGGTCCGCCCCGGTCACCACCGCGACCACCCCCGGCATCGCCGCGGCCGCCTTCGTGTCGATCGACGCGATGCGGGCGTGCGCGTGCGGTGAGCGAAGAAAGATCACCTGTGCCTGTCCCGGCAGGGAGAAGTCGTCGACGAAGCGTCCCTCGCCCTTGAGCAGCGCCTCGTCCTCCACGCGGCGCACCGCCTTGCCGCTGCCAAAACGTGCAAACCGCGATGCTGCAGTCACGATGCTCCCCCTCGGTAGGTCAGGTTCTCAGGACAGCCGATACGGCTCGAGCTGCAACGACTCGACGCGCTCGCCCAGCATGACGATGCTTCCCGCGCGGCGGGTGAATCCGTCGTCGGAAAACTCGAAGGCAAAGGTGCGGCGGAAGCGCGCGAGTCCCTCCTTGTCGCGGGCGAGCCGCAGGCGCACCGCCTGCACCGTGTCGTCGAGCAGCTGCAGCCCCTGCTGTCGGCAGGCCTCGCGCGCGATCTGCACGGCCGCCTCCCGCGCGCGCAGCGCGTCGTAGACGTACCAGACCGCCAGGAGGACGGCGGCGAGTGCGAAGGCTCCCGACAGATCGATCACTGCCGCAAGGATACTTCACAAACAAAACCCGCGGGACCGGGATCACCGGCGCCCGCGGGCGGAGACTGAGGATTCGAGTTGCGTTACGCGACGGTCTTGTACGGCGGCACCATCTTCGAGAAGCCGGCCGCGTTGGCCGCCGCGGTGATGCCCTTCGTGTAGGCGGCGAAAGTTGCTTCGGCGAGCGCCGAGAACTCGGATTGCGCTTCGGCGGCGATGCCGTAGACGCTGCGCGTGTAGCCAAGCGCGTTTTGCACGCCGGTTTCGGTCAGTTCGGCGTTGAGCGCGATCAGCCCTTCGATGTTCTTGACACCGGACAGCGCGCTGGCGTTCTCCGCGCCTTCGGCGAGCACGTTCTTCGCGGTGCGCAGGTTGAGCTTGGCGAGCCGCTCGATCTTCTCGAGCGAGGCGGTGGCGAACTTCATCGCGCTGTCATATCCGGTGCGGTTCATTTCGGTGAGTGTCGCAGTCTTGTACATGGTCTTCCTTTCGTCGATGTTGGGCGCTATGTGAAGTCTTTTGCGTGCCTGCCCTCGGGGGCTTTCCGCAGGCTTGGAACAGCCTGAGGATTTGCTGCACTGCACAATTCACATCTTAGAGGGGGTTTCGGCCTCTGTCAAGCATTTTTGATGCAATGCACAATACACAAAAAACCCCCGCGGAATCCGGAAGTTGCAGGATCCGCCGCCTAGAATAGGCAACCGCCATGAGAAACAAGCAGACCCGGCTCCTCTTCGACGCGCTCGCGTTCGCCGCCGAGAAGCACCGCACGCAGCGGCGCAAGGACCCCGAGGCCTCGCCGTACATCAATCACCCGATCGCGCTGGCTCGGGTGCTCTCGGTCGAGGGGCGCATCCACGACCCGAAAATTCTCGCCGCCGCCATCCTGCACGACACGCTCGAGGACACGAAGACGACCTACGAGGAGTTGCACGAGCGCTTCGGACCGACGATCGCCGCCATCGTGCGCGAGGTGACCGACGACAAGACGCTCTCCGCCCCCGAGCGCAAGCGCCTGCAGGTCGAACACGCGGGCGAACTGTCGCGTCGCGCCCGGCTGGTGAAGCTTGCCGACAAGACCGCCAATCTGCGCGACCTCATCGCCAACGCGCCGACCGAGTGGTCGCTGCAGCGCAGGCGCGACTACTTCGACTGGGCGAAAAAGGTTGTCGACAAGATCCGCGGCACGAACAAGGAGCTCGAGCGCGCCTTCGACGACGCGTACGCCGGCCGCCCCTGAAATCGCGCGTCAGGCGCGGGAGCGCCGGCGCTGTCCCGGTTGCCGCAATGCGCTCTGCGCGTCCCGTGGCGTTCGCAGCCCGAACACCTCGGCGAGCGCCTGGCGATACTGGTCCGCCCCGGCGCTCATGCTATCGCTGTGACCCGCACCCTCGATGAGGAGCAGCTTCTTCGGTCCGTTCGCAGCGTCGTAGAGCGCCTGACCGAAGCGAGAAGGTACCTCGCGGTCGAGCGAGCCGTGCACGACCAGCACGGGCATCGCGATCCTGCCGATCTTGCTTACGGAATCGAAGCGCTGCGACATCAGCGCGTCGAGCGGCAGCCAGGGGAAGCTCCACTCCTTGGCGATGTCCACCAGTGTCGTGAAGGTCGACTCGACGATGAGCCCGGCGGCAGGCTCCGCCGCGCTGCTGCTCAGCGTCGCGGCGAGGTCGACCGCCACGGCGCCGCCAAGGGAATGGCCGTAGATGAAGCGCTTGGCGGGATCCGGCTGCCGCCGCACCAGCCATTCCCAGGCCGCGCGAGCATCCTCGTAAACGGTCTCCTCCGAAGGCAGGCCGCCGTCGCTCAGGCCGAAGCCGCGATAGTCGATCGCAAACACCGAGAAGCCGAAACCGCGCAGCAGCTCGAGGCGCTGGACCTGGCCCGTCAGATCCACGCGTGAACCGTGCAGGTACAGGATGGCGGGCGCCCGCGGATCGGCGGCGGGCCACCACCAGGCGTGCACATTCTGTGTCCCTGCGCTGCTGCGTACGGGGAGCGCGAACTCCTGCAGACCTGCAGGCAGGGCGCCGAACCAGCTCGTCGCACCATGAATCGCCTCGAAGGTGAGCTGACGCTCCTCCTGCTGCAGCGCGGTCGAGCCGCCGACGATCAGCGTGCCGGTCATGGCAGCGGCCACCGCAAGTCGCAGGGCGAGCGTCGGGCGGACGACAAGACGTTGCGCAAGCATGGCGAGTCCTCTGCTTGCGACTCAGCAAAGAGCGTGCCGACTCTTTCCTTGTGAACGACAGCAGACGGGGAACGTCCTGGAGCAGGGGCGTTCGCGCGAGCTAGGGCTCGAAGCCACAGCGGCTTCGCAACTCTGCCGACTCGGGCCCGGAGAGCATGCGCGCGAGCTCGCGCGCGAGCGAAAGATGGCGCGTCGCCGAGCACACCGCGACCGCGTAGGCCGTGGCGAGCGCAAACGGCTCGGGCAGCGCTCCGACGAGTCTGACGCCGGGCGTGCTCCTGATCTCGGTCACCTGCGTGCAGCCGATGGACCCGGCGCCGGCGCGCGCAAGGGCAGCCATTGCCGCCGCGCCGTTGGGATGTGGGTGCAGCTGCGGGGCGAGGGGCGCGTCGAGCTCGAGCGCGCGCAGGAGCTTTGCGAAATGGATCC
>DASVFM010000092.1:0-25018 GCA_036380055.1 Casimicrobiaceae bacterium | reverse complement strand
CTTCTGGAGCGGAATTCTTTCGGCGTTCTCCTACCTCGTGGCGGTGCGCATCGCCAAGCGGATCGGTCTCGTCAATACGATGGTGTTCACGCACCTTCCCGCCAATCTTCTGCTCGCGGCCACGCCGTTCATGCCGGATCTCGGCTGGGCGGTCGCGCTGCTGCTCCTGCGCAGCGCGCTCTCGCAGATGGACGTGCCGACGCGGAACTCCTATGTGATGGCCGTCGTGTCGCCCGAGGAGCGTCCTGCCGCTGCGAGCATCACCTCCGTTCCGCGCAGTCTCGCCTCGGCGCTGAGCCCGCTGCTCTCCGGACTCATGCTTGCCGCGTCGAGCTTCGGCTGGCCACTCGTGGTCGGCGGTGTGACCAAGATCGTCTACGACCTTTCGCTGCTCGCCATGTTTCGCGCGGTGCGGCCGCCGGAGGAGAGGACGTAGCAAACGAGCGCCAGGGCAACGAGAACCCAGACGATCATCGGACCGCTCGGCAGGTCGAGCGCCGTGGACAGGAGGAGTCCCGCCGCATAGCCGCAGGCGCCGAGCGCCCAGGCCACGCCAAGCCGGCCGCGGCGCATGCGCCGCGTGGCGAGCGGCGGCACGATCAGCGTGGCGAAGACGAGATACAGCCCGACGAGCTGCACCGAAACAGTGACCTACACGGCGAAGAGCAGATAGAAGCCGGGACGACCCAGCCGGTCACCGGCACCGAACACGGTGAGCGGCAGCACGACTACATTGATCTTGCCGCGCCCGGCGATTCATTCCGGGCCGGGCGACCGATGCATCGGGTCAGGATGCGCGGGACGCGAAGCTCGCGGCTAGGACGTCAACCGCGGCGAGGCCGACCGCGGGCTCCTTGACGGTGATGCGCCACAGCGTCCGGGGATCGTCGGGATCGGTGAGTGTCGCCGAATGCAGCAGCGAGGCGTTGTCCCAGACGGCGACGTCGCCCACCCGGTACGCCAAGCGATAGACGTATTTCTCCTGCGTGGCATGCGCAGCCAGTTCGTCGAGAAGCTCTAGCGCTTCATCGTCCGGCATGCCGACGATTCCGTACGAACTGCCCGATACGGCGTAGAGCGCCCTGCGGCCGGTGACCGGATGAGAGCGAACGATCGGATGCGTAATGAGCGGCATCTTCGCCTTCTGTTCGTCGGTAAGAGGGGAGGCCGCCGTGCGGCTCATCTCGTCGGGGACGTTCCTGTTGCCGTAATGGTGGATCGCGACCAGCGAATCGATGCGTCGCTTCATGGGTTTGGCGAGGCCGTCGTACGCCGCGTACTGATTTGCGAACAGCGTGTGGCCTCCCGCGCGCGGCACTTCGATCGAATAGAGTAGCGTCGCCCGAGCCGGCACTTGCAGGTAGGAGTAGTCGGTGTGGAAGTAGGTCCCCGCATCCGCCAAGCCGATCGGCGCGCCGTCCTTCCGGCGGTTCGACAAGATGAGGATGTTCGGATCCTCGCCATGATGAAACTGGTCGATCACGTGCGGCTCGGGCGGTCCGAAGCGACGGGCGAAGGACACGAACTGTGCGGGCGAGAGCTCTTGCCCGCGCAGGACCAGCACCTGACCGCGGAAGAAAGCTCGTTCGATCTCGGCAAACTCGGACTCCGTGAGCCGCGATGCGTCGACGCCCGTCATTTCCAATCCGAGGATCGGCGAAAGCGCCTGCAGATTCACCATGAGCGCGTTACCCCTTCCATGGCATTCCCCACGACGGCAACTGCCCGGAGTATAGTTCCCCTGATGAGAAATGCATTGCATGGACTGATGTTCGGCGTATGCGCAATGCTGGCAGCACTGCCGGCTGAAGCGCTCGCCCAGGACTACCGCTTCGGCGGGCTGCGGATCACCGCCCCGGTGGCGCGCGCCACGCCGCCGGGGGCGAAGACCGGGGCGGTTTACCTCACTGTCGACAATGGGAGCAACGACATCGAGCGGCTCCTGCGGGTGTCGAGCCCGATTGCCGGCGGTGTGGCCATGCACCAGATGGCCTTCGAGGATGGGCTCATGAAGATGCGCGCCATTCCATCGATCGAGATCAACCCCGGAGGCCGGCTGGAGCTCAAGCCCGAGGGTTATCACCTGATGCTGATCGATCTCAAGCAGCCGCTGAAGGTAGGCGAGAAATTTCCGCTGATGCTCACCTTCGAGCGCGGCGGCACGATCCGCGTCGTCGTCACCGTCGAAGAGATGGGGGCCACCCCGGCGAAGTCGCGCTGAGCGACCTTCGCTGCGCTCTAGTGCGCGTGCGTTCGCGGTGGCGCGGGCAGAGGCTCGCGGCCGAGCGTGGTCAACGCATCGAGAATCTCTGCCGTCTGACGGTCCGGGTCGTTCGGCACGCCGAGCCAGCGACGGCGCAGATAGCCCGCCCCGTCGATCAGGAATTCGACGTGGGTCGGCGCTTTGTCTTCGTACCCGCGCCCGCGGGCGAACATCGCATAGGCGATCGGCGTGTCCGTGCCGGTCGTCACCCGCATCGGGTAGTTGAACGGCGTCGCGTCGAGCTCAGGTTGCATGGCCACGGCGATGACGCGCGCGCCCTGCGCCGCATAGCGCTGCGCCTGCGCCTCGAGCGCACGCAGCCGCGGCAGCGATTGCGGAAGCGAATAGAACACCAGCAGCGTCGCCCCGCCCGTGTGCCGGGCCAGCGACTCCTGTGCGCGTCCAGCAGTCTCAAACTCAAAATCCGGAGCGACGATCGGCTCCGCCGGAGCGCGCGTCCCTGTCATCGTTCGTGCCGCCTCGGCTCCGGACAGCGCGCGCACGAACTGCACCAATGTCCAGATGTCGGTGTCGTCGAGGCTCCCGTCAAAGCTCGGCATCGGCGTGCCCGCGATGCCATGCGCGATCCACCAGAAAAGATCGCCTTCGCGGTGGCCCGACCCGTGCTCGGCGAGATTCGCCGGCCGCTTCGGGAGCGAAGCCGACGCGGGGCCGTCGCCATGCCCGAACGGACCATGGCAGGCGCTGCAGTTCTCCGCATAGAACACGGCTCCTCGTGCGATCGCGCCGGTGGTGTAGGGCACGGGCGAGAGGGCATAGCTCGACGGATACGCGGGCTCCAGATCGAGCCCGCGACTGAATGGCCACACCGGATTCTGGTGCGCGCCAGGGACGGTGATGCCGAGAACGCCGACGATGGCGATCACGCCGACGCCAGCCGCCGTCTCTAGCAAGGCGTTGCGACGCAGGCGGAGCCGCGCCGAGCCATACCCGCGCACAAGGCGCGGCGTCAAGACCGTGCGATTGGTCGCTGCGAGCGCGAGCATCGCGGCGAAGAGGGCGAGCTTGGCGAGCAGAAGCCGCCCATAATCGGTGCCCAGCAGGGCAGGTACGTTGCCGACGAGATGCCAGGCGTTGACGAATCCGGTGAGCAAGAGGGCGCAGACGCTCGCCACTCCGAGCGTTGAGAAGCGACGCGCAATCTGCACCGCGGCCGAGGGCGACTCGATGCGGCCGAGCACGGCGATGAGCCCGGGTAGCGCACCGAGCCATGCACCCGCGGCGAGCAGATGCACCGCGTCCGCAGCGACTTGGATGTCGCGCTCGGCGCCCTCGCTCGCAACGGCGTGTCCCGCCCAGGCGAGGCCTGCAGCATACGCGCCCGCCACGGCGAGCGCAGTGCAGCGCGCCACGAGCGTGCTGCTGCGCGCGAGCAGCAGCGCGAGGATCGCGGCGAGCACGACGCGCAGCAGCCAGACGTGACCGAAGCCGGTTCGCCCGAGCACGAGCGCCAGCGTGCCCCAACTCATCGCCTCGGCCACGGGCATGCCGCTCATCTGCGAGGCCGTGCAGACAAGCCAGCCGAGCCATGATGCGAGGCTCGCGGCAAGACTCCATAACGCGACCACGCGCGCGCGTCGCCAGGGGAGATCGACTCCGCTCGGCTCTGCCCGTGCCGGCACCGCAACGAAGATCGCGAACACCAACTCTCCGAACACGAGCAGCGTGGACGCGAAGTGCACGCCGCGGACCACGGCCAGCACCGCGTTCATTTGCGAGAGCCCGTGATGCGGTGCGTTGGCTTACGGCGTGACATCGAACGTGAAATCCCCTTCCGTTACGTGTGTGTCGACCGAGAGAACGCGCCAGGTCACGCGATATCTTCCGGGCGGCAGTTGCGGCAACGAGACCTGCAACAGCGTGGGGTCCTGCGGATTGATGCGCGCATCCGCCGCGTCGACGCGTTTGCCAGCGCTGTCGACGACCTGCGCGGTACTGAAAGCGGGCTCCAGCGGCTGCGTGAACCACAGCCTGACCTGTGCAGGGGAGGCGTGCACCACGCTGCCAACCGCGGGAGCCGCGTGATCGAGGAATGCGTGGGCGAGAGCGTCCGGTACCGCGAACGCCGGCGCGCACAACGCGATCAGCAGCGCCCGCCTGAAGGCATTGATCCTCATCGCGAGCTCGCTCCTCAGTCGCCGAAGATCGGCTTGCCCAGCGACTTCGGGAAAAGATCGTCGAGATAGAAATGCAGCTGCGCGATCCAGCCCACGCCGGTGCCGCTTCGCTTATTGATCGGGATCTGCGCTTCCACCGCGAGCTGCATGTATTGCCCCGACCAGATGATTCCCGGGTTTACCGTGCCTGTCGTGCCGCTCGCGCCGCGGTTGAGCGCTGTGGTCAGAGGCACTTCGACGACGGCCACCATGCGGTTGAACGGTTCGCGCAGGCCGACGTCCTGCACGAACGATTGCAGGTAAATCAGACTGTACTGGAAGGTGAACCCCCACTGCAGAAAGCTCGGATGCTGCTCGACGCTCGCCTCGCCATCGTCGCCGATCGTCGTGCTGCTCGCGCTCGACGGGATGCTCACGCCAAGCTGCCCGGTGATAGCGAACGGACGCAGGTACTTCATGTCCTCCGGCAGGTCGCCGAAGCCCTTGCCGAAGAAGAGCGCCGGCGTGAACGTGCTGAAGGATTCGGCACCGATCCTCTTCGAGCCGGTGCCGCCGAGGTCGATGTCGACCCCGACCGAGGCGATCGATTCGCGCGCGTCGTCCTTGTAGAACTGGTACTTGAAGCCCAGCCCCAGGTTGTCGAACCCGCGCTGCCGGTCTTCCCCCTCGGGCTGCAGCTGAAGGTAGTCCGCGGCGATCTCGACACCGAAGTTCTGCGTGATGCGCTTTGCCAGATCGGCGGAGAAGGCGCTTTCGCGCGTTGCGGGCTCCTCGTCGCTTGCCGGCATCTTCAGCGTCGAGATGGTAGGCAATGACAACTCGTCGGCGACGAACGGATCGTCTATCACCAGCGTTGCAGGAAAGAACCGCTTGCCGGCGAAGCCGTGCGCGAGCGCGGCGTCGCAAGCAAGAAGGCTCGCGCAAGCAGCGACAAACGCAGGCAACGTTATGCAGTCAGCCTTGCTCATCGAAGGATCTCCCTCCAGGTGAATCGCCTGGCACGGCTCGCGACGACACGCTCGCCAGCGCAGCTGCGCTCCAGCGGCCGCAGACGCGATCAGCCGTCGTGTGGAACTGCTTCAGGCGTCGCCGCGCGGCGGTCCGCGGGCGGGAGGGAGAGAGGCGACGTGGCCGGAACGCTGCGATTGCGCCCGGACGATTGGCTGAACGGCACAGCCCGTCGGCAGGAAGACCTGCGGCAGCTCGGGCGCAAGAGGAACGCAGCGCGACAGATGCTTGAGCACCTGGCACTGCAGGCAATCGTGGTCGAACGGATGGGTGGGACTGCCCGGGATGCTCGACGCGTCGTCGTCGCGATGATCGTGGGCGAGGATGGAGGCGGCGCCCGCCTGCTCGGCCTCGACGGCGAACGCCCGGTGCGCGGCCATCTCGGCGAGCCACGGCAGCGGGCCGAGCGACGGCCAGGCGAGCGCGACGAGCGCGTAGCAGACGAGCCACGTTCGCCATCCGCTGCGGCGCGTGCGCGAAACCGATAACGACGTGCGAATCATGTGCCGGGTCACGAGGCCAGCCAATCTAGCACAGCGCGTGTTCCGCGTCGCTGCGCCGCTTCGCGCCTGTGGCAGAATCGGTCCATGGAGACGACGGATCATTCGGGCTATTCGCGTCTTGCCCCCGCGCGAAGCGCGTCGCGGCTCGCGGCCGGCAGCCCGCGCGCGGTGGCGGCGTGGCTCCTCGTCTGCTGTGCGCTGCTCCTCGCCATGATCGTCGTCGGCGGTGTGACCCGGCTCACGCATTCGGGGCTGTCGATCACCGAGTGGCAGCCGATCGTCGGCACGTGGCCGCCGCTCACCGATGCGGATTGGCGGGTCGCGTTCGAGAAGTATCGAGCCACTCCCGAATATCTGCAGATCAACCGGGGCATGAGCCTCGAGGCGTTCAAACATATCTTCTGGTGGGAATATTCCCATCGGCTGCTCGGCCGCGCGATCGGTGTCGCGTTCCTGCTCCCCTATCTCTGGTTCCTCCTGCGCCGGCGCATTCCGCCCGGATACGCGACGCCGCTCTTCGGGATCTTTCTTCTCGGCGGGCTGCAGGGCGCGCTTGGCTGGTACATGGTCGCGAGCGGCCTCGTCGACGACCCGCGGGTCTCTCCGCTGCGGCTCACCGCGCATCTCGCGCTGGCGGTCGCGATCTTCGGCGCGATGCTCTGGGTCGCGCTCTCGCTTCTGTATCCGGCTCGCGCGAACCGACCCGCCGCCGGGCCGCGCCGCCTCGCCTTCGTCCTGTGCGGTCTCGTTTTCCTGATGATCGTCGCCGGCGGCCTCGTCGCAGGCACGCGCGCCGGCTTCGCGTACAACACGTTTCCGCTGATGAACGGCCACTGGGTGCCGCCCGAGCTCTTCACGCTCGAGCCGTGGTACGCGAACTTCACGAACAACGTCGCGACGGCGCAGTTCGATCACCGCGTGCTCGCGTGGATGCTCGTCGTGCTGACACCGCTGCTGTGGTGGCGAACGCGCATCGAATCCGCGACGGCAGGTGCGCGCTTCGCCGCGGATCTGCTGCTCGCCGTGCTCGCGCTGCAATTTGCGCTCGGCGTGACGACCCTGCTCCTCGCTGTGCCGTTGCCGCTCGCCGCGGCGCATCAGGCGGGCGCCGTGCTGCTGTTCGCCGCAGCGCTCAACCTGGCTCACTCGCTGCGCTGAGGTTTGCATTCGCGCGCGTAACGGGCGATCATTGCGAGCTCGCCTCTCGCCTAGCGTCCTGCCATGTCCGAAACCACGAAGCTCGACGAGCCGCTGACCGAAGCGGAGTACGACACGCTCGAGGCTTTCTTCGGCTCCAACGCCGTTCCCCAGGACTGCATGGACCTCGAGATGCTCGACGGGTTTCTCGCGGCAGTCGTGAGCGGGCCCGAACAGATTCAGCCTTCGGAATGGTTGCCCGTCGTGTGGAGCGACAGCCAGCGCAGCGTCTCGCCTGCGTTCGCCGACAACGAGCAGGCCGAACGCATCCTGTCGCTGATCCTGCGCCTGCAGAACAGCATCGTGCGCACGTTGCTCGATTCTCCGACCCGCTTCAGGCCGCTGCTCTACCGTGCCGAGGAGGGCGAACCGCGCCAACGCGACGCGCGCAGCGCGAAGAGCGAAGGAGGGCCGCCCGAGGCGAGTGCGTGGTGCGAAGGCTACATGGCCGGCGTCCTGCTGCGCGAAGAGCTATGGGAGCCGATCTACGCCGACGGCGGCACGCGCGACTGGATGCTGCCGATCGAGGCGCTCGCCTACGGTGATCACGACCCCGAATACCTCGACTGGGTTGACACGCCCGAGAAGCGTCTCGGCATGATCGACGAATTGCCGATCGCCGCCGTGCTCATCTTCCGCTTCTGGCGCGAGCAGGCGAAAGCCGAGCCCAATCGCGCCGAGCGCCGCGCGCAGCGGCGCGAAGCAGCGCGCAAGAGCCGGCAGCGACTGCACTAGCGCTTCAGTGATACACCTGCGGGCGGTATTGCCCGATCGTGTTTGGCGCCGGCGGCTGTGCCGAAGCGCTGGCGTCCTCCTTGTGCGCGACCCTGAGCTTGAGCAGCAGGCCGCACAACAGAAGCGCGAGCGAGCCCGCCATGAGCAGGTCGGGCCAGTCCGTAACGGCGAGCTTGAGCAGATTCATCGTCATTGCACGCTCCGCTACTTGATCATGAGCCTTCAATGTAGCGGCAGCGTCCGATGCATTGCATCGGCGGCCGTCTGATTCGAATGTAGGACGGCTTCCTAGCGCGAAGCCGCCGAGCTACGCTGCCGGAGGCCGCAGGAAGTCGAAATCGCAACCCTCTTCTGCCTGCAGCACGTGCTCGGCGTACAGGCGCTGATAGCCGCGCGCCGGGCGCGGCGGCGGCTGCCACTGCGCTTTGCGCCGGGCGAGCTCCGCGGGATCGACTTCGAGATCGATGCGGCGCTCGCGCGCCGAAAGCCGGATGCGGTCGCCGTTGCGAACGAGCGCAAGCGGCCCGCCGAGCGCGGCCTCGGGACTCACGTGAAGGACGACCGTTCCGTACGCGGTGCCGCTCATGCGAGCGTCGGAGATGCGGACCATGTCCTTGACGCCAGCGCGCGCGAGCTTGCCCGGGATCGGCAGATAGCCGGACTCCGGCATGCCGTAGCCGCTCGTGGGCCCGGAGTTCTGCATCACCAGGAAATCGTCCGGGCGAACGTCGAGCGAAGGGTCGTCGATGCGCGCAGCGAGATCCGAGGGCGAGGCGAAGACCACGGCGCGCCCGCTGCGCTCGAACAGATCAGCGCTCGCGGCAGAGCGCTTGAGGATCGCGCCGTTCGGAGCAAGCGTGCCGAAAAGCGCGACCAGTCCGCCGACCGGCTGGAAGGGTTCGCCGAAGGGGCGCACCACGGCTCGATCTACCCACTGTGGCGGTTCGGCCAGCCGCTCACCGAGCGTCTCGCCGGTGACGGTGAGGCACTCGAGGTGCAGCAAGGGCTTGAGCTCGTGCAGGACCGCGCTCATGCCGCCGGCCGCAAAGAAGTCTTCCATGTAGTGCGAGCCGGTGGGCTTGAGATCGACCAGGACCGGGGTCGCGTCGGAAAGCTCATTGAGCTGCGCGAGCGACAGGCGCACTCCGACCCGGCCGGCGATCGCGGCGAGATGAATCACCGCGTTGGTGGAGCCGCCGATGGCGAGGAGAACGGTGAGCGCGTTCTCAACTGACTCGCGCGTAATGATGCGCGAGGGACTCAACCGTGATGCAGCGAGCGCGACGGCCGTGCGCCCCGTCTCCTCGGCCGCACGCAGGCGATCGGCGTGCACGGCAGGAACAGCAGCGGTTCCCGGCACGAGCATGCCAAGCGCTTCCGCGATGCAGGCCATCGTACTCGCGGTGCCCATGACCGCGCAGGTTCCCGCGGTCGTTGCGAGACGCGCCTCGACGCGCTCGATCGCTGCGGCATCGACTTCACCAGCGCGAAAGCGTGCCCAGAAACGCCGGCAGTCGGTGCATGCTCCGAGGCGCTCGCCTTCGTGACGCGCGCTCATCATCGGGCCCGCGACGAGCTGGATCGCGGGCACGTCCGCCGAAGCTGCGCCCATGAGCTGCGCAGGGACGGTCTTGTCGCAGCCGCCGACGAGCACCACCGCATCGAGCGGCTGCGCGCGACACATTTCCTCCACGTCCATCGCCATCAGGTTGCGATACATCAGGCTCGTCGGGTGCAGGAACACTTCGCCGAGCGAGATCGTGGGGAACGCGAGAGGCAATCCGCCGGCCGCCAGCACGCCGCGCTTCACTGCCTCGATAAGCTCGGGGAAATGACGATGGCAGTTGTTGAGGTCGGATGCTGCGTGGCAGATGCCCACCGTCGGGCGCGCGAGAAGCGCCGAGGAGTAGCCCATCGAGCGCGCGAACGAGCGGCGCAGATACAGCGCAAACCCGCTGTCGCCGTACTGCGTCAACCCTCGCGCGAGACCGCTGGCCGAATCGCCGGACATCGTCCCGCCTCGCCTAGCGTCCGAACGAGCTCACGGTGCAGCTGCCCACGCGTCTGCTCACGGTGGTGACCGTGACTCCTTCCGTCTTGATGGTCCCGGTCGCCAAGGTTCCGCGATATTCCGCGAAGATGATGCTTCGCTGCTCTTCGTCGCCGTTGCGGCAGATCATCGTGTAGCGGACGCTGGAGCCGTTCTGCACGAAGTCGATGTAACGACAAACGCCGCCGGTGTTCGTGGATTTGCCCTGCAGCACCCTTTCCATTTCGGCAATGTCGGCCTTCGTGTAGCAGCTGGGCCCGACAGAGCGCGACTGGCCATCGGCGGTAATCGTGGTCTCCCACAAGCCCTCGCTCATATCGAGAGCGGCAGCCGCCGGAGGCGCGACGAGTGATGCTGCGACAAGCGTCAGGGCAGCAAGCGAGGCCGGAGTCCCCATGGCTCCGCGCGATCGGGTCGAACGCGAGGCCGCCTTAACGGCTCACGGTAGTTTGATCTTGCCGCCCCCCAGACCGCCGGGCGGCAACCCTCCGGGGAGACCGGGGGCGCCAGCGCCGGGCAGCACGATCGAGGACGAGGCCTGTCGACGCAGCTCCTGAAGCTCTCGCACCGCTCGCTCGACACCCTCTTTTGCTGCATCGCCGTACTTCTGCACCGCCTGGCCGAGATTGGCCGCCTCGATTTCGAAGCTGATCGGCAGAGGTCCCATGTTTGTCAGGATCTGTGCTTCGCCGATGTAGAGCGTCGGCCGCGTCTGGTCGGGGCCGCCGTCCCGGGTAACCGGAACCAGCACGCGGATCGTTCCCGCGGCGCGGTCGGTATAGATCTCCTCGCGATACAGCGACGCAGCGTCCATCTTCGCGTCGCCAGCGCGGGCGCCGGATTGCTCTGCCATAAGTGCCAGCTCCACGGAGCAAAGATCGGAATTTTACCCCAGTAAACCGGTTAGCCTGGTTACGCGTTGCAGGTGATAGCGCTTTGACGTAGGTCAAGCCTCGATTGCCGAGTGGACGAACGGTGGCGAAAGCGACTAGTCTAAGAGGCAAGATCCCAGAAACAGGGGAATACCATGAAACGATTTGCAATGATTCTCACGGCTATCCTTGCGCTCGCCGTCGCGGGCAGTGCCAGCGCCCAGCGCGGCGGTGGCGGCGGCATGCACGGCGGTGGCGGCGGGGGCTGGAGCGGTGGCGGCGGCACGCACGGGGGCGGCTGGAGCGGCGGCTCGCAGGGCTGGAGCGGCAGCCACGGCGGCAGTTGGAACGGCAATTGGCACGGTAATAACTGGAATGGCAACTGGCACGGCAATAACTGGAATAGCAACTGGCACGGCGGCTGGGGTTGGCACGGCAATGTGGTCGTGGGTATCGGCGGACCGTGGTGGGGATGGTGGCCTGGGTACTACCCGTACTACTACCCGTATTACCCGGCGGCGTACGGGTATCCGTACTACGGTTACGGCTACGGGTACGGCTACGATGCGCCGGCCTACGGCTACGGCAGCTACATTCAACGCGGCGATGCGGGCGCGCCGAGCGGACAATATCAAAGCGGTCCGGTAACGAGCGACGGCTACGCCTACTACTGCCCGAACCCCGCGGGTTACTACCCGCAGGTGGCAACGTGTGCGCCGGGCTGGCTGCGCGTCGTGCCGCAGAACGCACCCGGGCAATACTGACGCGAGGCAGGGAGAAGACATGAGAACCGGATGGAAGCTCGCCGGAGTCGCGTGCGCCGCGCTTCTCGCGGGGTGCGTGACTGCCCCGACAGGGCCACGCGTGATGGCGCTCCCGGGAACGACGAAGAGCTTCGAGCAATTCCAGGCTGACGACGTCACGTGTCGTCAGTACGCACAGTACTCGATCGGCGGCGGGGATGCAGCACAGCAAGCGAACAACGCCGCCGCCGCAAACGCGGTGTGGGGCTCCGCGCTGGGCGCTGCGGCCGGCGCCATCATCGGCTCGGCGACGGGGCAGGCGGGTGCGGGTGCGGCGATCGGCGCGGGTACGGGCCTAATCTTCGGCAGCGCTTCCGGCGCGAACGCGGCGGGCTATACCTACGACCAGGCGCAACGCCAGTACGACTCGGCGTATCTGCAGTGCATGTATACCAAGGGTAATCAGGTTCCCCTCGGACCCAGGTACGCCCCAGCCAGATACGGGCCGCCCGTGTACAGCTATCCGCCGTCTCAGAACGCACCGCTTCCGCCCCCCGCGGGCTGAGACACATCCCCGACCCACAGACGCTCGGCAGCACCGAATCGGCTGATGGCTGTTGAGCGACAGCGACGCGCGATGCGCTTGCTCGCGCTCGTCGCGTTTGCCTGGTGTCTTTCCGCGCAAGCGGCCGATCCGAACAAGGTGCTGCGCATCGCCTCGCCCGATATCGAGACGCTCGATCCGCACCAGTTCAACGATTCGCCGTCCTTAGATGTCATCGCGGCGATCTTCGAGAGCCTCTACGAGTGGGATTACCTCGCCTCGGCGCCAACGCTCGCGCCGGTAGTGGCGGCGGGGCCGCCGCAGATCAGCACCGACGGGCTCACCTGGACGGTCCGCCTCAAGCCCGGGATCTATTTCACCGACGACCCAGCTTTCCACGGTAAGCCGCGCGAGCTCGTGGCACAGGATGCCGTGTACTCGATCACGCGCTTCCTCGATCCCAATCTGCGCCGCGGCGGCGCGCCGGTGTCCACTGACCTCATCGTGGGGATGCGCGCCGTGGTCGACGCCGCGCGCAAGACCGGCAAGCTCGACTACGACCGGCCGATCGAGGGGCTGCGCGCTCTCGACCGCTACACGCTGCAGATGAAGCTCACCGAGGTCAACTACCCGATCGCGCAGGCTATCCTCAACTACTTCCTGTGCGCGCGCGAAGTCGTCGAGGCTGCGAACGGCGACATCCGCGCGCATCCAGTCGGCACCGGGCCGTACCGTTTGCGCGAGTGGCAGCGGGGCACGAAAGTCGTGCTTGAGGCGAACCCGAAGTACCGGACGCTGCGCTTTCCGACGAGCAACGATCCGGCGCTGGCAGCGCTGGAGAAAAGCATGCAGGGCAAGGCGTTGCCGCAGGTCGGCGTGATCGAGATCGCCATCATCGAGGAGGATCCGCCGCGGCTGCTCGAATTCGAGCGCGGAACGCTCGATATCGCGGTGCTGCGCTCCGATATCGCAGGGCGGCTGCTCTCCGACAACAAGCTCAAACCGGACTACGCAGCTCGCGGTATCGCACGGCACGTCTATCCCGAGCCGTATTCATTTTCGGTCGTCTTCAACATGGACGACCCGGTGAGCGGAGGCATGAGCAAGGAGCGGGTGGCGCTGCGCCGCGCGATCGCGCTGGGGTTCGATCGCAAGACGCTGATCGAGGTCGTCTACAACGGGCAGGCGCTCCCCGCGAATCAGCTCGTGCCGCCGGGGGTGGCGGGCTTCGATCCCTCGATGCCGCCGTCGCCCTACGATCCAGCCGCAGCGAACGCGCTACTCGATCGCTTCGGCTACAAGCGCGGTGCGGACGGCTTTCGCGCCGCGCCCGACGGGAAGCCGCTGACGATCACGATGTCGCTGCGCACCGGCGCAGTCTCGCGCGAGACAGCCACGTTATGGAAGAAGAACCTCGACGCCCTGGGCTTGCGCAGCGATTACCGAATGACGCCGTTCCAGGATTTCATCAAGGACCTGGAAGGCGGGAAATACCAGATGTACTCGGCCGGCTACGGCGGCGTGCCCTTCGGCTACGCGGAGCTTTGGCAGCTCGACGGCCGGCAGCCGACGGCGGTGAACGCATCGCGCTTCCACTTCGGCGAATTCGACCGCGCGGTCGATCGCTTCATGTCGAGCCCGAACGAGGCGGGTCGCATCGCTGCCTCGCGCGCGGCCTCGGAGATCACTGCGACCTACGGGCCGCTCATTCCGACCATCTTCCGCCTGGAGAACGATTTCGTTCAGCCATGGGTGCTCGGCTACTACAAGCATCCGTACGCCACCTACTGGAAATACATCGACATCGATCTCGCCCGGCAGAAGCGGGCGAGCCATTGAGCGCTCACGGCGCGAGGCGCGCGGGCAGCCTGAGGAAGCCGCGAAAGCGCGCTCTTCCTCCGCGTACGGGTTCTCCCGACAGGGCGTAGTCCGGGAAGCGGGCGAGGAATCGCGTGAGCGCGACGCGCGCTTCGAGCCGCGCCAGATTCAGGCCCGCACAGGTGTGGATGCCGAAGGCGAAGGCGACGTGGCGGTTGGGCTGCCGCGCGAGGTCGAGCCGATCCGGATCCGCAAACTGCGCCGGGTCGCGGTTCGCCGCGGCGATCGCGATGTTGATCCGCGTGTCGGGCGCCATTCTGATTCCCCCGACGACCACCTCCTGCGTCGTGATCCGGTTCCCGAGCTGAACGGGGCTTTCGAAGCGCAGGAATTCTTCCACTGCGCTGTCGACGATGCGATCGCCACCGGCCACGAGTCTCGCCTTCTCGGCCGGGTATTCGAGCAGCGCGCGCAGCGCGTTGCCGATAAGATTGGTCGTCGTCTCATGACCGGCGTTGAGCAGAAAAATGCACTGGTGCAGTAGCTGATTCTCGGTCAGCCGCTCGCCATCCTCCTCGCCCAGGATCAGCCGGGTGAGCACGTCGACGTTCGGATCGCGCAGCCTGGCGCGGCGCTCGCTGACGAGTCGCTCGAGATAGGCGAGAAATTCGGTCACCGCCGCATTGCCCGCAAGCGCGCGCTCCGGCGTCAGCACCGGCTCGAGCGCGCCGAGGATCGCAAGCGACCAATCGCGCAGCGGGCCGCGCTCGCTTTCGGGGATGCCGAGCAGGTTGCCGATGATGCCGATCGGGATCGCAGCGGCGAAATCGGCAACGAGATCCACCTCGCGCTTGCCCTCCATCTCGCGCAGAAGGTCGTCGACGAGCGCGCCCAGCCCCGGCTCCATCGCCGCGATGTGCCGCTGCGACAGCGCGCCGACGATCGCCTTGCGCACATGAGTGTGCAACGGCGGGTCGTTGAAGATGAGACTCGTCGTGTGGTGCTCGAGCAGCGGCGAAGGCCCGAACTTCGGCCCGAACTCCTTCTTCTTGTCCGAGCTGAACGCCCTGTGGTCGCGGTAGACGGGCAGGATGTCGTCGTAGCGCGTGAGCAGCCAGGAGCCGTCCGGCAGGCGCGTGACCGGCTCGTGCTCGCGCAGCGCGCGGAAGTAGGGGTACGGGTCGAGGTAGAAGTCCGGCGGCAGCGACCTCAGGTCGAACCCGGCGGCGATCTCCCGAGCCGTGGCAGCGGTGGACACGGCGTGCAGTCTATCCCAGCCGGTTGAGCTCTCTCTTTATTTTACTTGACGGTTAAATACAACCGGGGTATCGTCGGCACCAGCGTTGCCGTTCGCCCGCCGTCCATGTCAGCCCACCACGCTTCCGCCCGCTCGCGAGACCTCGACGCGACCTTCTCCGCGCTCGCGGACCCGACCCGACGCGCGATCCTGGCGCGGCTCGCGCGCGGTGACGCAATCGTAGGAGATCTCGCCCGGCCGTTCTCGATCTCGCTGCCGGCCATCTCGCGTCACCTGCGCGTGCTCGAGCGCGCGCGGCTCATCGAACGGCGGGTGAACGCGCAGTGGCGCATCTGCCGCCTGCGGCCGCAGCCGCTGCGCATGGCCGCGGACTGGATCGAAGAATACCGTCGGTTCTGGGAGCAGCGGCTCGACGACCTCGCAGCCCTGCTCGAGAGGCCGCCCAAGCCCGAGCGAGAGCGTCGGCCTCGAACGGATCCTCAATCGAACCGCAAGCCAAGGAGCAAACGATGACTGCCCGAGATACTTTCGACCTCACGCTGAAGCGCACCATCCGCGCGCCACGACAGCGCGTGTTCGATGCCTTCGTCAAGCCCGAGCTGCTGCGACAGTGGTTCGGGCCGCGGGGGTACGCCATCGTCGACGCAACGATCGATCCGCGCGTCGGCGGCCGCTACGAGGTGACGATGCGGCAACGCAACTCCGAGCCGGTGAAGGTCGGCGGCGAATATCGCGAAATCAAGTCGCCCGAAAGAATCACCTTTACCTGGAAGTGGGAAACCGAGCCGATGTCGAAGCTTCCCGAAACGCTGGTGACGGTGAGCCTGGCGGAGCGCCGGGGCGAGGACGGCCCCGAGACCGAGCTCACGCTGCTGCACAGCGGCTTCCCTGCGCAGGAAGCGCGCGACGGGCACCGGGTCGGCTGGGGCCAGTGCGTCAACCGGCTCGCCGACGCCACCGACGCTCGCGGAACCGCCGCCACGATCACTGTGTTCGGCGACCCGCGCAGCAGCTATGTCCGCGCCACGCGCATGGCGCTCGCCGAGAAGGGCGTCAAGTATGCGTACGAACCGGTCGCGCCGCATTGCGACGAGGTGCTCGCTATCAATCCGTTCGGGCATGTTCCGGCGCTGCGCGACGGCGATTTCACGCTCTACGAGACAAGCGCGATCATTCGGTACATCGACGAGTGCTTCGATGGCGCCTCGCTCATCTCGGGCAACGCCTTGAACCGCGCCAAGATGGAGCAGTGGACGAGCGCGATCAGCTTCTACTGCTACGACGCGATGGTGCGCCGCTACGTGCTGCAGTACGTGTTCCCGAAAGGCGCGGGCGGCACGCCGGAGCGCAAGACGATCGACGCCGCGGTGCCGGAGATCAAGCAGCAGCTCGGCATCCTCAACGAGGCTTACGGCGCGCGCAATGTGCTCGTCGGCGATCAGGTCACGCTGCCCGACCTGCTGCTCGCGCCGATCATCTTCTACGTCGGCATGTTCCCGGAAGGGAAGGCAGCGCTCGCGGAAGTGCCCAACGTGACTCGCGCCCACGCCTGGATGGCGGAGCGCCCCAGCTTCAAGGAGACCGCGCCGAAGCTCGGCTGAGGCTACGCATCGAGGCTTGCCGGACGGCGCGCCCGCGACAGGCCGTCGTGCGCGGACGCGCCTTCCGCGCATCGCTTAAACTCCCGATCGTGGTCCCTCCTGCGACCGGGAGCGATGCCTCACCAGTCCATCCGCGTTATCGCACATCTCGACATGGACGCGTTCTATGCCTCCGTCGAGCTGCTGCGTTATCCCGAGCTCAAGGGGCGCCCGGTCGTCGTCGGAGGTGGACGGCGCTCGCAGCCGGAGGAGACGATCGACCCCGCCACCGGCGTGCGCACACGGCGCTTCGCGCGCCTCGGCGACTATGCGGGGCGCGGCGTAGCCACGACCGCGAGCTACGAGGCGCGCGCGCTGGGGGTGCATTCCGCCATGGGCTTGATGAAGGCGGCGCGGCTCGCGCCCGAGGCGGTGCTGCTGCCGGCCGATTTCGACGCCTACCGCAGCTATTCGCGCCACTTCAAGGCCGCGGTGGCCAAGCTCGCGCCGCAGATCGAAGATCGCGGCATCGACGAGATCTACGTCGACCTGACCGATGTCGTGGCGGCAAGGGCTCCGCGCGACGAGGACGAATCCTGGCGCGAGGGGCGCGCAGTGGCGCAAGCGATCAAGCAGGCGGTTCGCGACGCCACCGGGCTCTCCTGCTCGATCGGACTCACGCCGAACAAGCTCCTGTCGAAGATCGCCTCCGAGCTCGACAAGCCTGACGGGCTGACCGTCGTCACGCTGCCCCAGATCGCCGCGCGCATCTGGCCGCTTCCTGCGCGAAAGATCAACGGCATCGGTCCAAAGACGGCGGAGCGCCTGGCCTCGCTCAACATCCGCACCATCGGCGAGCTCGCGCAGACCGAGCGCGAATGGCTGATCGAGCGGTTTGGAAAAGCGCTCGGCAGCTGGATGCACGAAGCGGCGCACGGGCGCGACGACCGCCCGGTCGTCACGCACAGCGAGCCGAAGTCGATCAGCCGGGAGACGACCTTCGAGCGCGACCTGCACGCCAAGCGGGACCGCGACGCGCTGTCGCGCATCTTCACGGAGCTGTGTGTCGAGCTGAGCGAGGACCTCTGCCGAGCCGGCTACGCGGGCAGGACGATCGGGCTCAAGCTGCGCTACGACAACTTCCGCACGGTGACCCGCGACCAGACGATCGCTGCGCCCACGCAGGACGCGCAGACGATCAGGCGTACCGCGGGAGAGTGCCTGAAGCGCGTGCCGCTCGACCGGCGCATCCGCCTGCTCGGCGTGCGGATCGGCGGCCTCACTCCTGCGGAGGATGCCGCCGCCGCGGCACCCGCTGCCGCCGAGCCTACGGCGTCGCTCTTCGAATAACGCTTACTGCGGCGAGCTGCGCTCGATCCACGCCGCGAAGGCCTGCAGGAACTTGCCCATGAACTCGCGCGTGGACTCGTTCACGAGCTCTCCCTTGTCGTTGAAGAGCTGCGCGGCGTTGCCGATGTAGGCCTCGGGCTGTTGCATGGCCGGCATGTTGAGAAAGACGAACGACTGGCGCAGGCAGTGATTGGCGCCGAAGGCCCCCAGCGCGCCGGGCGAAACGCTCACCACCGCCGTGGGCTTGCCCGTCCACGCGCTCTTGCCGTACGGCCGCGAGGCGACGTCGATCGCGTTCTTCAGTCCTCCCGGAACGGTGCGGTTGTACTCCGGGGTGACGAACAGGATAGCGTCGGCGCTCTGGATGCGTTTCCTGAAGGCGAGCACTTCCGGCGGCGCGGCGGCCTCGTCGTCCTGGTTGTAGAGCGGCAGCTGGCGGATCTCGACGATCTCGAGCTTGAGCGCGGGCGGGGCCAGGGCGATCAGGGCCTTGGCCATCTTGAGGTTGAGTGATTCCTTGCGCAAGCTGCCCACAAGGACGGCGACGTCGCGGTTCTTGCTCATTGGTTTCCCCGCTTGCTCGGCGAGCCCACGCATTATAGAACGCAGTCTCGACTAAGATGGCGCGTGCCCCGCCGCGGCACCTTGCTCGGACGGCGGATGGAACCTCGGCCCGCGTCGGATGGTCTGTTCGAGGTTCCCGCGAGTTTGCGAAAGATTGGATAGCATCCATGCCTGACCTTGGCGGCCTCTGGCGGCGACCCGCCGTCCGCCGCGTGACCATCAGCGCCGGCGTCGTGACCGTGCTGGCGGTGGTCGGCTGCGCGACGATCCAGACCAGGGAGCGTGAGCTCACCTTCCGCGTCGTTCCCGGCACCGCAAGCTGGTACCAGGGTCTGCCCGACGGCGTTCAGGAGATGGACCTGCCGGTCAGCGCGGCGGATGGAACGGTCCAGCGCATCCACGCCTGGTGGTGGCCGGCAGGAGACCGTGCGCCTGCGGTCCTCTACCTGCACGGCGCGCGCTGGAATCTCACCGGCCAGCTCTTCCGGATCCAGGAGCTGCACGAGTTCGGCTTCTCGGTGCTGGCGATCGACTACCGTGGCTTCGGCAAGAGCGACGGCGACGTTCCCTCGGAGGAGACCGTCTACGCGGACGCGATGACCGCGTGGCAGCGGCTGGTCGAGCTCGAGCCCGATCCGGCGCGACGCTTCATCTACGGGCACTCGCTCGGCGGCGCAGTGGCGATCGATCTCGCGGCGCGCCTGGGCGACGAGAGCGCGAAGACGGGCGCGCCGGAGCCGGCGCGCGGGCTGGTCGTCGAGTCGTCCTTCACGACGCTGGCCGACATGGCGCGCGAGCTGACCTGGTCCTGGGTTCCGTTCCAGCTCCTGCTCACGCAGACCTTCGACTCGGTCGACAAGATCGCCCGCGTGCGCATGCCGGTGCTGATCGCACACGGCGCCGACGATCGCTACGTGCCGTCGCGCTTCAGCGAGAGACTCTACGAAGCTGCAGCCGAGCCCAAGAGGCTGCTGCTCGTCAAGGGAGGCACGCACA
The DNA here is from genome assembly GCA_036380055.1 of Casimicrobiaceae bacterium. Classification (GTDB taxonomy): domain Bacteria; phylum Pseudomonadota; class Gammaproteobacteria; order Burkholderiales; family Casimicrobiaceae; genus PALSA-1003. The sequence goes on along the minus strand of DASVFM010000092.1, from coordinate 5,399 downwards.
ACAACAGCATGCGCGTCGGCAACGGCGAATACCGCGCTGCCCTGCACGACTTCTTCGGCGTCGAGACCGATGGCGGAGAGGAAGCCGAGCCGCCCGCGTCCATGCACGCAGGCGGGGCGCTCGCCGTCAGGGCGAGCTCGGCGAAGTCCGTCCTCAAGCCCTGACGGGCTGCGCTCGCAGCGCGCCGCTGCACTTGGCGCGCGCCGGATCCTTCGCCGGAAGCTTCTCGCACACGAGCGACATCTGCGCGCGGATGCGTGCGAGCGCGGCCGCGTGCGCCGGGTCCTTGCCCCAGGCCGAAAGCTTTCCGCCCATGCGCTCCAGCCCGCGCAGGTTGCGCTCGTAGAACGTGTCGGGTGTGGGCTCGAGCTCGCCGATTACGCTGTTGGCGGCCGCTTCCACGCGCACCGCATCCTGCGGCGCAAGCTCGGTGAGTGCGTTGACGTAGCGCACGCCCCATTGCAGCCGTGTCGCCGGGCCTTCCGCCGCGGCGTAGGACTGCGAGTACCAGTCGAGCGCGGTGGCCTTGTCGCCGCGCTTCTTCGCGTTCTCGGCGAGATCGACCATGAAGTAGTACGGCGAGTGCGAGCGCTTGAGCTCTGCCTTGAGCAGTGCATCGGATTCGTCGAGCAGCCCTGCCTCGGTCAGCGCGTCAGCCGCCTGGCTGATCACGGCCTGGCGCGCATACGGGTCGGATGTGCCGCGATCGGCGCGCGTAACCTGGTCGCGCACCTTGGCGAGGAGCGCCGCCGGCAGCGGGCCGCTTCCCGCGGCGAGCTGTGCGAGCTGTACTTCGGCGGTCACCGCGGTGAGCTGATCGGCGGTCGACAGAGTTGCATCGGAAGCGAGCCGGTCGAGTACAGCGCTCCAGGCCGCTGCGAGCCTCGCCCGCTCCGGCGAAGCCGGCGCCGTGATGAAGGTGGTGATCTCCTGCGGATACTCGGTGAGCGTATCGAAGTTCTCGCGCGCGACGCGCGGATCCGCGAGGACTCTTTCGACGACGGCGACTGCAGCCGCGTCGGGTCGTGGCTTGGCGTCCTTGGCGGTGGCCGCAGTGGCGAGGGCCTTCAGGCCGAGCCGCGTCCTGCTCTCGGGCTGGTCCGCGGGGCAGGCGTTGGCAAGCCGCTGCAGGGTCGGGGCGAGCTCGCGCTTCGGCACGAGCTGCTGTTCATCGACGGCCCAGGAGTAGTAGGCGAGCATGCGCCACTCGTCCGGCGTAAGGTGCGCGGCGCGGCCGCCCGACCCTGAGAGCGCTGCCGCGAGCGTGTCCTTGACCGGGCGCGCACCGGCGCTCATCCCGAGCGCGAGAACACGCATGTATTGGTCGGCGTCGACCTCGCCCGGCAGACGGATGAGCTCGTGTCCCTCGGGCGTGAACAGGATCATCGTGGGGTAGCCCGACACGTTGAACCGCGCGCCGAGCTTCTGCGCGCTCGGCGTGTCGCCGTCGAGATACACCGGGACGAAGAATCGCGCACGATCGATGAAATCCTGGCGGTTGAAGATCGTGGCCTTTACCTGATTGCACGGCGGGCACCACACCGCGCCCCAGTACAGGAACACGGGCATGTGCTCGGCGCGCGCCGCGGCGAACGCCGCATCGACGTCTCCCTTGCGCCACGCGATACCGGCTTCCTCGTGCCCCGGTGGCTGGGAGCGTCCCGTCATTGCCGAGGCAGCCGTGTCGAGCGCCTGCGCCGGCGACGGAGCGGCTTTCGGAGGGTCGGGCTGCTGCGAGCACGCCGTGAGGCCGGCGAGCGCCGCCGCGAGGAAGCAAAGCTTCGCGCCGATGCGACGCGTTTGATCAATCATGAGACGTCCAGTCCAATGTCGAAAGTCGCTGCGTAACCATCCGCCTGCTCGCGCACGTCGAGCGTGAGCTGCCGCCCGCCGGCACGAAACAGCCCGTCGCGCTCGTTGCGCATGCGGCGCTCGGCGGCGCCCGCACGATACGGCGCGCGCGCGAACACGCGGTCGCTCAGTGCATCGTCGAAGTATAGCTGCGAGGTGAACTCACGACGATGCGCGTCCGACGCCGGCGGCCGAATTTTGAAGTGCACGTGCACGGCTCGGCCTTCGTACCAGCCGGGGTAGATGGTGAGGAACGTGGCGCCGCCGGCGGCGTCGGTCGTCTGGTAGCCGCGGAGGAATTTCTGGCCCACGGTAGATGCTCCCCAGTCGCGCACATCGGAGTAGCGGCCGGCTGCGTCGCACTGCCAGATGTCGATGGTCGCGCCCGGCAGGGGTGCGCACGCGCTGCCGGTGATGCGCGACACGCGGAAGCTCAGGCGCAAGGGCGCACCGGGGCTTACCGCACCGGTCGCCGGATCGGAACGGACGTCCGACCGATCGAGTGCCTCGTCCACGAAAAACGGTCCCTCCGTCTGCTGCGGTCGCGCCACGCAGGAGGGGACTGCCGCAGCGCTCTCGGCACGCGCGAGCGGCGGCCGCGCGAGCAGGGCGAGGCCTGCACCGCCGATGAGCGCGAGGGCTTCGCGGCGACGGAGCAGACGTCCGACCGTCAGGTCATCGTTCAAACGATTCTCCGGGGGAGCATGCCGAGGTTGAGAATTGACCGGCCACATTGCATTTGGTTCATCCGCTGCGCCGACCTGTCCCTATTTCAATACTTTCTCCACCGCACCGGTGTTGGCGTCGACGATCACGGTCAGGTTGCCGTTCTTGTTGTCCTTGTTCGTGTACGTGATGTACCAGGTCGCGCGCCGCGTGCCCGGGGCTGCCGCCGTGGCGAGCATCATGAAATAGCCCTGGCCGAGCAGCACCTCGCCCTGTTGCCTGCCGATCGCGTAGAGCTTCGCGCCGTCGCGAAAAAAATCGGGCTTGAGATCAGGTATGCGTCCCGCGGTGCCGGGCTGCACCCAACAGCTCAACGTCCCGCGAAAAGTGGTGACCGAAATGCTCGCCTTGGCGCTCTCGGAGTAGAACATTAGGTTCCAGGCGATCGACCCGCCGTCGGGCTGCAGCGGGCCGAGCGAAGTGTTGCCCACGCGAGCCGGCACGGCGTCGGCTTTCCATTTCTTCGCATGCTCCGCGCCGATCCTGTACACATCGGCGAGCGCGAGCGAAGGATTCTTAAGCTGCGTCGGCTTGCAGCCTTCTTCCGCCGTGGCGCCTGCGGACCACGCAACGGCGAGCGCTGCGCACACCGCGATGAGCCTGGTCATCCAATCCTCCCTTGGGATCGCTCTTCTGGACGGGCGGCGAGATGCTACCGCGAGACGGGAACTTGGGGTAGATTGCCGCGCAGGCGTTTCGTCAACTCGCCTCCGGAGGAAACATGCGATCCCGATCGGTGCAGGCAACCGCGCGCGCGGCGAATGCCACCGCGGCCTTTCTAGCTGTACTCGCGCTTTGGTTCGGCACCGGCCCGGCACGAGCGCAGGACTACCCGTCGCGGCCGGTGAGGATCATCGTCCCGTTTGCGACCGGCGGGCCAGCCGACGTCTATGCGCGCTTTCTCGCCCAGCGGCTGCAGGAGACGCTGGGGCAGCCGTTCGTGGTCGACGACCGGCCGGGCGCCGGGTCGATCGTCGGCACCGATGCGGCCGCCAAGAGCGCGCCCGACGGCTACACGCTGCTCCTGATGTCGAACACACACACCGTCAACGAAACGCTGATCCCCAACAAGCCGTTCTCGCTCACGCGCGATTTCGTGCCGGTTGCGCCCATCAACTACTCCGACCTGGTGATGGTCGTGCATCCATCGGTAAAAGCGAAGACGCTGGCCGAATTCATCGCGCTCGCCAAGGCGGAGCCGGGCAAGCTCAACTACGCTTCTTCCGGCAACGGAACGCCGTATCACATGGCTGGAGAGCTGTTCAAGGCGATGGCGGGCGTCGACATCGTGCACGTTCCGTACAAGGGCAGCTCGGGTGCGCGCACGGACGTGATCGGCGGCCAGGTGCAGATGATGTTCGATGCGGTCACCACGATGACCGAGCAAGTCAAGGCAGGGCACGTCCGCGCGCTCGGCACGTCCGGCAAAGTGCGCTCGACTGTTCTGCCCGACGTCCCGACGATCAGCGAAGCGGGCGTGCCCGGCTATGAAGCGACGATCTGGCTCGGGCTGATCGCGCCGAAGGGAACGCCGCCGGCGATCGTGAACCGGCTCAACGCGGAGATCACCAAGATCGAAAGCCGACCGGAAGTGAAGCGCGAGTGGGCGACCCAGGGCGCGGTCGTGATGACGATGACGCCCGAAGAGTTCGGCAAGTACATCGAGGCCGACATCGTGAAGTGGGAGCGCATCGTCAAGATTTCCGGCGCTAAGCCAGACCAATAGCCAGGCAGAAAGAAAGCAGAGAAAGGCGGTGCGGGTGACAGAGCTTCGCCTGCTCTCCGCCGGCGCGGCGCAGGGCGTGGTGAGCGCGCTCGCCGCCGGTTTCGGCGCCCGCAACGGGTGCGAGCTGATCGCGACCTTCCAGGCGGTCGGCGCGCTCAGGGAGAAGCTCGCTGCCGGCGAGCACTGCGACGTGCTGATCTCGACGAGTGCGATGGTCGACGAGTTCGCCCGCGAGGGCCGCGTTCTCGCCGAGACGGTCGCGGTGCTCGGCCGCGTGGAGACCGGAATCGCCGTGCGCGAAAGCGATCCGGCGCCGGCGATCGACACGAGCGAAACGCTGCGCGCAGGTCTCGCCGCTGCATCTGCAGTCTACTTTCCCGACCCGGCGCGCGCGACGGCAGGGATCCATTTCGCAAAGGTCCTGCGCGCGCTCGAGCTCGACGCGCCGCTCGCCCCGCGGCTGCACGCGCATCCCAACGGCGCGGCGGCAATGGCTGCCCTTGCGCGGGCCGGCGCCGGGTCCATCGGCTGCACGCAGGTGACCGAGATCAGAAGCACGCCCGGCGTCAGACTCGTCGGAGTGCTGCCCGAGCCGTTTGCGCTCGCCACGGCCTACGCGGTTGCGGTGTGCTCGACGACGCGCCATCTTTCGCTCGCGCGCGAGCTCGCGCGCATGCTCTCCGGCCCCGAGTCGGCAGAGTTGCGCAGCCGCTGCGGCTTCGAGCCCTAGCTCGCGCGACGCCCCGGCTCCAGGACGTTCCCCGTCTGCTGTCGTTCACAAGGAAAGAGTCGGCACGCTCTTTGCTGAGTCGCAAGCAGAGGACTCGCCATGCTTGCGCAACGCCTTGTCGTCCGCCCGACGCTCGCCCTGCGACTTGCGGTGGCCGCTGCTATGACCGGCACGCTGATCGTCGGCGGCTCGACCGCGCTGCAGCAGGAGGAGCGTCAGCTCACCTTCGAGGCGATTCACGGCGCGACGAGCTGGTTCGGCGCCCTGCCTGCAGGTCTGCAGGAGTTCGCGCTCCCCGTACGCAGCAGCGCAGGGACACAGAATGTGCACGCCTGGTGGTGGCCCGCCGCCGATCCGCGGGCGCCC